>NZ_JAFLRJ010000073.1 GCF_017315755.1 Streptomyces beijiangensis | reverse complement strand
CGTGAAACACCGCCCCTTCGTGTGTCTGGGCTACTTCTTGTAGTCCGACAGGCAGAGCGTGAAGTCGTCCTTGCCACTCTCCCGGTACTGCGAGTACTTCGTGCGGTCGCAGTCCCCCGAGCCGTCCTTCTTCTCCGCGACCTTGTACTTGGCCTTCGCGTCACCGCAGTCCACGACCTCAAGGCCGGGGTCGGTCGCGCTGTCCGCGTTGCTGATGCTCATGCAGTCGCCCACCTTGGCGGTGTCGGCGTCGTCGCGGCTCGCCCACCAGCCGCCGGCTATGACCACCACGGCGATGATCGGCAGCGCGATGTTCCTGAACTTCTTGAACCCGCCACCGCGCGGCGGCGTCCCCACCGGCGCCTGAGGGATCGGGCCGCCCTGGTTCATGTAGGGCGACTGCTGCGGCGGGACTCCAGGCTGCTGCTGGGCATACGGGTTGCCGCCCTGGGGCTGCTGGCCGGACGGGGTGGTGGGCTGCTGGGCGTACGGGTTCTGACCCTGCGGCGGCGGTGTGGACATGGTGGAGCTCCCCCTAGGAAAGTGCGCTCAGGCGCGTCGTTGACGCCCGTAAGTTACCGGGCCGATTCGGGGTTTCTGTTACCCGGAGGGGCTCTGTGGCTTTGATGTGACACTTACGCGCGGCGAAAGCGGGTCATATATGCCGCAACCACCGCGTAGATCAGGGCAACGGTGATGACCAGCGGGACCGATTTTCCGTCGGGCGGGAGCATCAGCGCTGCCACCGCCGCAGCCCCCACGAAGGCGACGTTGAAGAGGACGTCGTAGAGGGAGAAGACCCGGCCCCGGTAGGCGTCGTCCACCGAGGACTGGACCACCGTGTCCGTGGAGATCTTCGCGCCCTGGGTGACCAGACCGAGGACGAACGCGGCGATCAGCATGGGGGCGGGCTCGAAGGACAGGCCGAGCGCCGGTTCCAGTACGGCCGCCGATCCCGCGCAGACCGCGATCCAGCCGTACGGGCCGAGCCGCCCCACGGCCCAGGGGGTCATCACCGCCGCGATGAAGAAGCCCGCCCCCGAGACCCCGACCGCGAGCCCGAGCAGGGCCAGGCCTTCGGAGTCCTCCGTGGTCCAGGCGTACCGGCACAGCATCAGCACCATCACCGTCAGCGCTCCGTAGCAGAAGCGCATCAGGGTCATCGCGGCCAGGGCGCGGGCCGCGGGGCGGCGTTCGGCCAGGTGGCGGACGCCGGCGGCCAGCCCTTGTGCCGTGGAGGCCAGGGCGGGGATCAGGCGGGGCTGGATCAACTCCTGGTCGGGTCCCAGCAGTTCGCGTGACATCCGGAGCGAGGACAGGGCGGCGCAGAGGTACAGGAGGGCCCCCAGCAGCACCACAGCGGCGTCGGAGTCCGCGGCCAGCACCCGTACGCCCAGGGCCAGTCCGCCGCCCAGGGTGGCGGCCAGGGTGCCCGCTGTGGGAGAGAGGGAGTTGGCCATGACCAGCCGCCCGGTATCGACGACCCGGGGCAGTGCGGCCGAAAGCCCGGACAGGACAAAGCGGTTGACGGCGGTGACGGACAGCGCCGAAGTGTAGAAGAGCCAGTCGGGGGCGGAGGCGAGGATCAGCAGGGCTGTCCCGCTCGCCATCGCGGCCCGCAGCAGGTTTCCGTACAGGAAGACCTGGCGGCGCTGCCAGCGGTCCAGGAGGACCCCCGCGAAGGGGCCGATCAGGGAGTACGGCAGGAGCAGCACGGCCATCGCCGAGGCGATCGCGGCGGGCGAGGTCTGCTTCTCCGGGGAGAAGACGACATAGGTGGCGAGCGCGACCTGGTAGACGCCGTCTGCCGACTGGGAGAGCAGCCGAAGTGCCAGCAGCCGCCGGAATCCGGACAGGCGCAGCAGTACGCGCAGATCACGGACGACGGCCATGTGGGCAAGGGTCACATACGGAGAGGGTCCCCGGGCGGATTGCCCGGGGACCCTCAACGATCAGTCGGTGGAAGAGCTTTAGCGCTCGACCTCGCCCTTGATGAACTTCTCGACGTTGTCGAAGGCCTCGTCGTCGAAGTACTGGACCGGCGGGGACTTCATGAAGTACGAGGACGCGGAGAGGATCGGGCCGCCGATGCCGCGGTCCTTGGCGATCTTCGCGGCGCGTACGGCGTCGATGATGACACCCGCGGAGTTCGGGGAGTCCCACACCTCGAGCTTGTACTCGAGGTTCAGCGGGACGTCACCGAAGGCGCGGCCCTCGAGGCGGACGTACGCCCACTTGCGGTCGTCGAGCCAGGCCACGTAGTCCGAGGGACCGATGTGGACGTTGTCCTCGCCCAGGTCACGGTCACGGATCTGCGAGGTGACGGCCTGCGTCTTCGAGATCTTCTTGGACTCGAGGCGGTCGCGCTCGAGCATGTTCTTGAAGTCCATGTTGCCGCCGACGTTCAGCTGCATGGTGCGCTCGAGGCGGACACCGCGGTCTTCGAAGAGCTTGGCCATCACGCGGTGCGTGATGGTGGCGCCGACCTGCGACTTGATGTCGTCGCCGATGATCGGGACGCCGGCCTCGGTGAACTTGTCAGCCCACTCCTTGGTGCCGGCGATGAAGACCGGGAGGGCGTTGACGAACGCGACCTTGGCGTCGATGGCGCACTGCGCGTAGAACTTCGCAGCGACCTCGGAACCGACGGGCAGGTAGCAGACGAGGACGTCGACCTTCTGGTCCTTGAGGACCTGCACGATGTCGACGGGAGCCTCGGCGGACTCTTCGATCGTCATGCGGTAGTACTTGCCGAGCCCGTCGTGGGTGTGGCCGCGCTGGACGGTGATGCCCTTGTTCGGGACGTCACAGATCTTGATGGTGTTGTTCTCGCTGGCACCGATGGCGTCCGAGAGGTCGAGGCCGACCTTCTTCGCGTCGACATCGAAGGCGGCGACGAACTCGATGTCACTCACGTGGTAGTCGCCGAACTGCACGTGCATCAGACCCGGCACCTTGGCCTTGGGGTCAGCGTCCTTGTAGTACTCGACGCCCTGGACCAGCGAGGCGGCGCAGTTGCCCACGCCGACGATGGCTACGCGAACCGAACCCATTCCGGGTGCTCCCTGTGTTCTGAGTGGATGAAGCCCTGCTGACTGCAGGACCTCATTTACTTGGTGTCTTCGGACGGATCCGGCGGGGTCGTACCCCGGTGCCGGGGCAGGCCGCCCGCGTCTCCTGATGTGTCCTGCTGAGCAGCGCCGGCTTCGGGGGATCGTCGCTGATCCCGTCCCGCCCGCTCGCTCTCGATGAGCTCGTTCAGCCAGCGCACTTCGCGCTCCACGGATTCCATGCCGTGCCGCTGCAGCTCAAGTGTGTAATCGTCCAGGCGCTCGCGAGTCCGGGTCAGGGAGGCGCGCATCTTCTCCAGACGCTCCTCCAGCCGGCTGCGGCGGCCCTCGAGCACCCGCATCCGCACCTCACGCTCCGTCTGCCCGAAGAAGGCGAAACGGGCAGCGAAGTGCTCGTCCTCCCACGTGTCGGGGCCGGTGTGCGAGAGCAGCTCCTCGAAGTGCTCTTTCCCCTCCGCCGTCAATCTGTAGACGATCTTGGCGCGGCGCCCTGCGAGTGAAGCGGCGAGGGCGTCCTCGGGGGCACTTCCCGGCTCCTCGATCAACCAGCCGTTGGCGACCAGCGTCTTCAGGCACGGATAGAGCGTTCCGTAACTGAAGGCCCTGAAGACCCCCAGCGAGGTGTTCAGCCGCTTGCGCAGCTCATAGCCGTGCATCGGAGACTCACGGAGCAGGCCGAGTACGGCGAATTCGAGGATGCCGGAGCGTCTGCTCATGCTTCGCCCCCTCTGTCCGTCTGTGTGCTTCCGGAAGACTTTATGCCGTGCTGATGTATCGAGTCGATACATCAGCACGATAGAACGACCTTCCGGCTGGGGCAAGGGGGGTGATGGTGAACGGCGTCACATCACTGATTCTCAGGAAGCAACTTGCCTGATTTGGGGTGAACATCGGCACTCGGCAGGTTTTGACCGTGCGTAGTGTGTGCGCCATGCAGACCACAGGGAACCGAGTGACGCCAGGGAGCGTCAGCTGTCTCGGAACCAAGAGGTCCGTATGTCGGGGGGACCGGAACTCAGCTGCCGCTTCCAGGCGATTTCGCCTGCCCGAGGAGTAGTCGTTCGATGAGCGAGCACCGTCGCAAACCGCCACAGCCGCAGGGTGGCGGTCGCGCCGCGGACCGGAGAGCTGCACCGCAGCCCTCAGGCCGCCGCGCGGCACCTACCGGGTCCACGCCCAGTGGGTCTCCCTCCGGTTCGTACGGTGAGGAGCGTCCGTACGGCGGACGCGCCGAAGCCAGGCGTGCCGCCCAGCGGGGTACCGGGGGCAGTCGCAGGCGCGGCGCACCCGACGAAGGACCTCAGGGTCCGAGCGGCCCCGGAGGCCATGGCGGCGGGCGCCGCGGTGGCGGCGGCGGTGGCGGCGGTGGGCGCGGAAGCGGCCCCGACGGTCCTGGCGGCCGCGGTCGCCGTCCGTCCAAGAAGCGGCTGATCGACTATCCCCGGGCGGAGAAGTACGGCTGGAAGCGCTGGATGCCGTCCTGGAAGCTCGTCACCGCGACGTGCGTCGGGTTCACCGGTGTCCTGCTGGGCGCGGCCACGATCGCGTACGCCATGGTGAGCGTCCCCGACATCGCCAAAACGGCCAAGGCGCAGAACAACGTCTACTACTGGGCCAACGGCAAGCAGATGGTCGCCACCGGTGGCGAGGTCAACCGCCAGATCATTCCGTACGCGGAGATCCCCAAGCAGATGCGGTTCGCCGTCATGTCCGCGGAGAACAAGACGTTCGAGACCGACAGCGGCATCGACCCGCAGGGCATCGCGCGCGCGCTCTTCAACATGGCCAAGGGCGGTCAGACCCAGGGTGGGTCGACGATCACTCAGCAGTTCGTGAAGAACGCTCAGCTGGACGACCAGTCGCAGACCCTCAGCCGTAAGCTCAAAGAGCTCTTCATCTCGATCAAGGTCGGCACGAAGTACGACAAGCCGAAGATCATGGAGGGTTACCTGAACACCGCGTACTACGGGCGCGGTGCCTACGGAATCCAGGCCGCGGCCCGTACGTACTACGACACGGATGCCTCGAAGCTCGACGCCAGCCAGTGCGCCTTCCTCGCCTCGCTCCTCAAGGGCGCCACGTACTACGACCCCGCCGGTAACCCCGGCGTCGACCCGGAGGCCAGCGCGAAGAACAACAGGATCCGGGTCACCGAGCGGTGGAGCTGGATCCTCGGCGAGATGGTCAAGGACAAGCGCATCACCGCCGCGGAGCGGGCGACGTACAAGACGTTCCCGGATCCCAAGCCGCTCAAGAAGAACGCGCAGCTCAACGGTCAGACCGGCTATCTGGTCGACCTCGCCAAGTCGTACGTCATGAACAACACCGACATCTCGTCCAGCGACCTCAGCAAGGGCGGCTACCAGATCCACACGACCTTCGACGAGAACAAGGTCAAGGAACTGGAAGCGTCGGTCGAGAAGGTCCGCAAGGCCAAGATCAAGCCCAAGGTGCGCCCGAAGTACGACACCAATGTGCAGTTCGGCGGCTCCTCGGTGGATGTGAAGACGGGGGCGATCGTCGCCATCTACGGCGGTGAGGACGCGACCAAGCACTTCACCAACAACGCCGATGTGACCGGCGCCCAGGTCGGTTCGACCTTCAAGCCCTTCGTGCTCGCGGCCGCACTCGAGTACGGGAAACAGGATCCGAGCGGCGGCAAGCGGACCATCGTGTCGCCCAAGAGCCTCTACAGCGGCAAGAACGACCTGAAGATCAAAAAATACGATGGCGGCATCTGGACCAACAAAGAGGGCAAGGAGTGGCTGCAGGAGAACGATGGCAAGGATTCGGTCGGCAAGGCGCCCGACTACGCCATCGACCTGCGTTACGCCATGATGGAGTCGGTCAACTCGGCGTACGTACAGCTCGGTATGGACGTCGGCACCGACAAGGTGAAGCAGGCCGCCGTCGCTGCCGGTCTGCAGGACGATCCCAACACCATGGCCAGTTCCACCGTCCCGTCTTTCTCCATCGGTACCTCGAGCCCCAGCGCCATCCGGATGTCCGGTGCATACGCCACCTTCGCCAACAACGGCCAGCAGAACGACCCCTTCTCCGTCACTGAGGTGACCAAAGAAGGGAACCAGCTCTACAAGCATGAGCTGAAGACCAAGACCGTCTTCTCCTCAGCGGTGGCCGGCAACGTCACCGATGTGCTGAAGTCGGTGGTCGACAAGGGCACTGGCACCGCGGCCAAACTGCCCGGCCGTGACGTGGCGGGCAAGACGGGTACCACCGACGGCAACAAGTCCGCCTGGTTCATCGGGTACACCCCGCAGCTGTCGACGGCCATCGACATGTACCGCCTGGACGACAACGAGAAGAACAAGGGCCGTTCGTTCCAGCAGATGTTCGGCACCGGCGGCGAGGCGAAGATCCACGGAGCGTCGTTCCCCGCGCAGATCTGGCACGACTACATGGCAGAGGCACTCGACGGCAAGCAGTCCGAGTCCTTCCCGACACCGGAGAAGATCGGCGAGGTCGTCTACGGCGGAGGCCTCTCGAGCCCCGCCCCGACGCCGTCCATCACGCCCACGCCGACCCCCTCGCCGACCCTGTCGATCCCGACGCCGTCCCTCACACCGTCCCCCACTCCGACACCCAGCTCCACCTGCAGCAAGTGGGACTGGAGCTGCAACGGCGACGGCAACACCAGCACACCCACTCCCTCGGCCACCACCAGCACCGGTACGGGCAAACCGGGCAACGGGAACGGTGGCATCTTCGGCGGGACGGGCGGCTGACAGCCGCTCACCACGCCAACTCCCCGGGCCGTCGCAGCACCAGCTGCGACGGCCCTCGGCGTCCGCACAGCGGCGTACGGCAGGATGTGGGCCATGACGAGCGTGCACAGAGACGTCGAGGACGCCCCCGGCCCCCAGGATGTCGTGCGACCGACGCGGCAGGACGAAGTCGCCGCGGCCGGCAGCGAGCTGATCGGCGGACCGGTCGGCCGGTTCGCCCGGCTCGGGACCGGACCCGGTTACGGCTGGCTGACACCGGTGCGGGTCGTGGTCCTCGTGGCGATCGGCATGTTCGCGCTCGGCATGGTGCAGAAGATGCCCTGCTACGACTGGGCCTGGTTCCAGGGCGCCACTTCCCAGTACACCCACGCCTGTTACTCCGACATCCCGCACCTCTATGTCGGGCGCGGCTTCGCCGACGATCTGGTCCCGTACTTCGACCGCATCAACGGCGACATGCAGTACCTCGAATACCCCGTCCTGACCGGCCTGTTCATGGAGGTCGCCTCCTGGCTGACCCCGCACGGCGGCTCGATGCAGCACCGCGAGCAGGTCTACTGGATGGTCAACGCGGGAATGCTGATGATCTGTACGGCGGTCATCGCCGTCTGCGTCGCACGCACCCACCGCCGCCGCCCCTGGGACGCCCTGCTGCTCGCCCTGGCGCCCGCCTTCGCGCTCACCTCCACCATCAACTGGGACCTGTTCGCGGTCGCGCTGACCGCCGCGGCGATGCTGATGTGGTCGCGCAGCAGGCCGCTGGCGTTCGGGATCCTGATCGGTCTCGCGACCGCCGCCAAGCTCTATCCCGTACTGATCCTCGGGCCCGTCCTTCTGCTGTGCTGGCGCGCCGGGAAGTGGCGGCCGTTCCTGACGGCGCTGCTGGGTGCTGTCGTGGCCTGGGCCGCGGTGAACGTGCCGGTGGCCGTGGGCGCGAGCGACGGGTGGACGAAGTTCTACACCTTCAGCCAGGAACGCGGCGTCGACTTCGGCTCCTTCTGGCTGATCATCCAGCAGCGCACCAACAAGGGCCTCGACGTCCCCATGGTGAACGCCGTCTCCGAGCTGCTGATGGTGGTGGCCTGCCTCGGCCTGACGGCGCTGGCCCTGATGGCGCCGCGCCGACCGCGCCTGGCACAGCTCGTCTTCCTCGTCGTGGCGGCGTTCATCCTGGTCAACAAGGTCTATTCACCGCAGTACGTACTGTGGCTGATCCCGCTCGCGGCCCTCGCCCGGCCGCGCTGGCGGGACTTCCTGATCTGGCAGGCCTGCGAGACGATGTACTTCCTGGGGATCTGGCTGTACCTGGCGTACATCGGCAGCGGCCCCAAGCCCAAGGGCCTCCCGCAGGACGGCTACCAGTGGGCGATCATCCTGCACCTGGCGGGGACGCTGTACCTCTGCGCGGTGATCGTGCGGGACATCCTCATGCCGGAGCGCGACGTCGTACGCAAGGACGGCTCGGACGACCCGTCGGGCGGTGTGCTGGACGGCGCGCCGGACAAGTTCGTCCTGGGGGCCGCGGCGCATCCGCCGCGGCATGCCGCACAGCCCTACGAGGGGCCGTACGTGGACTGGGGCTCGGATCCCGGGAAACCGTAGCCGTAAGCGCGCGAAAGGCTCCCCCGGCTGATCCGGGGGAGCCTTTTCGGGTTTTTGGGTTCTTGGCTTTTCGCGTTCGGGTCAGCGGTCGACGAGACGGTCGAACTGCGTCGTCGTGTGCCGCAGATGGGCCACCAGCTCGTCGCCCACCTTCGGCTCCTGCGCGTCCGAGGGCACGAAGAGGATCGACACCTGCATGTGCGGCGGCTCGGCGAACCAGCGCTGCTTGCCCGCCCACACGAACGGCGACAGATTGCGGTTGACGGTCGCCAGACCGGCCCGCGCCACACCCTTGGCACGCGGCATCATCCCGTGCAGCGCCTTCGGCGCCTCCAGGCCGACCCCGTGCGAGGTGCCGCCGGCGACGACCACCAGCCAGCCGTCGGACGCGGTCTTCTGCTGGCGGTAGCCGAAGCGGTCGCCCTTGGAGACGCGGGTGACGTCCAGGACGGCTCCCCGGTACTCCGTGGCCTCGTGGTCGCCCAGCCACAACCGGGTGCCGATACGGGCACGGAAGCGGGTCTGCGGGAACTGCTGCTGCAGCCGCGCCAGTTCCTCGGCGCGCAGATGGCTGACGAACATGGTGTGCAGCGGGAGCCGGGCGGACCGCAGCCGGTCCATCCAGCCGATGACCTCCTCGACGGCGTCGGACCCGTCGGCGCGGTCCAGCGGCAGGTGCAGCGCGAAGCCTTCCAGCCGTACGTCGTCGATCGCGGTCTGCAGCCGTCCGAGGTCCTCCTGGGCGACGCCGTGGCGCTTCATCGAGCTCATGCACTCGATGACGACCCGGGCGCCGACCAGGGCGTGCACCCCGTCGACCGAGGAAACCGAGCGGATCACCCGGTCCGGGAGCGGAACCGGTTCTTCGCCACGGCGGAAGGGGGTCAGGACGAGCAGATCGCCGCCGAACCAGTCCTTCATCCGGGCTGCTTCGTAGGTCGTGCCGACGGCGAGCATGTCGGAGCCGAAGCGGGTCACCTCGTCGGCGAGCCGTTCATGGCCGAAGCCGTATCCGTTGCCCTTGCAGACCGGGACGAGGCCCGGGAACTGCTCGGTCACGGACTTCTGGTGCGCCCGCCAGCGCGCGGTGTCGACGTAGAGGGAGAGCGCCATGGCCGGGCCCGGAACCTTTCAGGTGGCTGCGGTGTATGAGAGGTATGAACGGTCTTACTGGGACATCAACGGGGACATCAAATGGGGTATCAACTGGGGTATCAGCGACGCGACATATACATGTCGAGCGCCTTGTGGAGCAGCTTGTTGAGCGGGAAGTCCCACTCGCCGACGTACTCGACGGCTTCGCCTCCGGTACCCACCTTGAACTGGATCAGACCGAAGAGATGGTCGGTCTCGTCCAGCGAGTCGGAGATTCCGCGCAGGTCGTAGACGGTCGCGCCCATCGCGTACGCGTCGCGGAGCATCCGCCACTGC
This sequence comes from Streptomyces beijiangensis, assembly GCF_017315755.1. Classification (GTDB taxonomy): domain Bacteria; phylum Actinomycetota; class Actinomycetes; order Streptomycetales; family Streptomycetaceae; genus Streptomyces; species Streptomyces beijiangensis. The sequence goes on along the minus strand of NZ_JAFLRJ010000073.1, from coordinate 11,959 downwards.
ATCGCGTTCGAGGGCCTGACCTCACGGCCGATGTTGTCGGAGGCGCCGTAGGAGTACCAGACGTGCCCGCCGACGACGAGCATCGTCGCCGCGGACAGGTTCACCCCGTTGTGCCGGGCGAAGTACAGGCGCATCCGGTTGGGGTCCTCGGCGTTGAGGACCGACCACATGCGCTGGAAGTACGAGAGCGGGCGCGGACGGAAGTGGTCGCGCTCGGCCGTGATCTCGTACAGCCGCTGCCATTCGGCGAGGTCTTCGTAGCTGCCCTGGACGACCTCGACGCCGGCCTTCTCGGCCTTCTTGATGTTGCGCCGCCACAGCTGGTTGAAGCCCTTGAGGACATCGTCCAGGGAGCGGTTGGCGAGAGGCACCTGGAAGACATAGCGGGGCTGTACGTCACCGAATCCGGCGCCGCCGTCCTCGCCCTGCTGCCAGCCCATCTTCCGCAGACGGTCGGCCACTTCGAAGGCGCGCGGCTCGATATGGGTCGCCTCGACGTCGCGCAGGCGCTTCACGTCGGGGTCCTGGATACCCGACTTGATCGCGACCGAGTTCCAGCGGCGGATGACGACGGGCGGGCCCATCTTCACCGAGAAGGCGCCCTGGTTCTTGAGGTGCGCCAGCATCGGCTGCAGCCAGTCACTCAGATTCGGGGCGTACCAGTTGATGACCGGGCCCTCGGGGAGGTAGGCCAGATAGCGCTTGATCTTCGGCAGCTGCCGGTAGAGGACCAGGCCGGCGCCCACGAGCTCACCGGACGGGTCGAACCAGCCCAGGCTCTCGGAGCGCCATTCGGTCTTGACATCGGCCCATGCCGGAACCTGGCAGTGACTCGCCGAGGGCAGACTCTGGATGTACGCCAGATGCTGCTCTCGGCTGATGGTCCTCAGGGTCAGGCTCATACGGGGCGCTCCTCGGCAGGCGTGTCTCGCGCCGAAGCCTACTGCGCCGGGGTTGCGCCCCGTCTGGCCGCAGGGGGAGTGGAGTCCCGCGGGGGCTCCCTAGCCGCCCACCACCCCACCGAAGAGACCGCCGTGGGCCATGGCGATGAAGAAACCCACGGCGGATGCGCCGAGGCCGACGATCAACACGAACCGCTCGCGGGTCGTGACCGAGACGAACATCCCGTACGCACCCGTGAGGATCCCTGCGAGCCCCGCCCAGGAGCCCAGCAGGTGCAGGTTGTCGAAGAACGAGGCGGCGATGGCGATCGCTCCGAGCACCGCGGTCACGGCGACCAGGGTGTCCTGCAGCGGATGGGGCCTTCCGTCCGTGGCGAAGAGGGAGGCGGCTGGGTTGCGACGTATTGCCTGTGCCATGAGGCACCTCCTGGCATTGGGCGGCGCAGAGTAGCGCCGCACTCACCCGATGTGTACAGAGTGGCTCCCCTGACCGCCGGATTTCAACCGGAAGCCCCAGTGCGGGTAGTCTGTACGGTCTGCACCGGTGTCTGCCCTGCCCACGACGCAAGCTCCCTCTTCACGGAGGTGGATTGTCAGTGGCGGCCGATACCGTTGCATACGCATCACGACCCTCCTGCCACGGATCGACCGTGGCCGCTGAGTCCAAAGGAGGTGGGTTCTACATGCGTCACTACGAAATGATGGTCATCCTCGACCCCGATCTCGAGGAGCGAGCTGTCTCCCCGCTGATCGAGAACTTCCTCTCCGTTGTCCGTGAGGGCAATGGAAAGGTTGAGAAGGTCGACACCTGGGGCCGTCGTCGTCTCGCTTACGAGATCAAGAAGAAGCCCGAGGGCATCTACTCGGTCATCGACCTGCAGGCCGAGCCCGCAGTCGTCAAGGAGCTCGACCGACAGATGAACCTGAACGAGTCGGTCCTCCGGACCAAGGTCCTTCGTCCCGAGACCCACTGAGCTTCTAGCTCAGTGGTCATCGGGTCCGAGTAGCAGCAAGCAGCCAGAAGCAATCCCCGCCGAGAGGTTCACCCATGGCAGGCGAGACCGTCATCACGGTCGTCGGCAATCTCGTCGACGACCCCGAGCTGCGCTTCACCCCGTCCGGTGCGGCGGTCGCGAAGTTCCGTGTCGCGTCCACTCCCCGCATCTTCGACCGGCAGACCAATGAGTGGAAGGACGGCGATGGCCTGTTCCTCACCTGCTCGGTCTGGCGTCAGGCGGCGGAGAACGTCGCGGAGTCGCTTACGCGAGGCATGCGCGTCATCGTGCAGGGCCGGCTGAAGCAGCGGACGTACGACGACCGCGAGGGCGTCAAGCGCACGGTCTACGAGCTGGACGTCGAGGAAGTCGGCCCCAGCCTCAAGACCGCCACGGCCAAGGTCACCAAGACCAGTGGTCGCGGTGGTCAGGCCGGCGGCCAGGGTGGTTACGGCGGCGGCGGTGGCGGCCAGCAGCAGGGCGGCGGCAACTGGGGCTCAGCCCCCAGCGGAGGCCAGCAGGGCGGTGGCGGTGCACCCGCCGACGACCCGTGGGCCACCAGCGCGCCGGCCGGTGGCGGTCAGCAGCAGGGCGGCGGCAGCTGGGGCTCAAGCTCCGGTGGTGCCGGTGCCGGTGCTGGTGGCGGCTCTGGTGCCAACTCTGGCGGCGGCTACTCGGACGAGCCGCCCTTCTAGGGCAGTTCGTTCCCCCACTTCTTGATCACACAGGAGAGACACCATGGCGAAGCCGCCGGTGCGCAAGCCTAAGAAGAAGGTCTGCGCGTTCTGCAAGGACAAGACCCAGTACGTGGACTACAAGGACACGAACATGCTGCGGAAGTTCATTTCCGACCGTGGCAAGATCCGTGCCCGCCGCGTCACTGGCAACTGCACTCAGCACCAGCGTGACGTCGCAACGGCTGTGAAGAACAGCCGTGAGATGGCGCTGCTGCCCTACACGTCGACCGCGCGATAAGGGAAGGGTGACCGAAAAATGAAGATCATCCTCACCCACGAGGTCGCTGGCCTCGGTTCTGCCGGTGACGTCGTTGACGTCAAGGACGGCTACGCCCGCAACTACCTGGTCCCGCGTGGTTTCGCGATCCGCTGGACCAAGGGTGGCGAGCAGGACGTGGCGCAGATTCGCCGCGCCCGCAAGATCCACGAGATCTCGACGATCGAGCAGGCCAACGAGATCAAGGCCAAGCTCGAGAGCGTGAAGGTCCGTCTGGCTGTTCGCTCCGGCGACGCCGGCCGTCTCTTCGGCTCCGTCACCCCGGCCGATATCGCTTCGGCGATCAAGACCGCCGGTGGTCCGGTTGTCGACAAGCGCCGTGTTGAGCTCGGTTCGCCGATCAAGACCCTTGGTTCCCACGAGATCTCCGTGCGTCTGCACGCTGATGTCGCTGCGAAGCTCGGCGTCGAGGTCGTTGCTGCCTGATCGCAGCAATTGCTTGTAGAGCAGTAGAGAGGGCCGCACCCCAAGGGTGCGGCCCTCTCTGTGTTCGCCCTGGCGAGGCTGGTTTCACGTGCTGTATTCCCGGGGGACAACCCCCGGACCTCCGGCCGGATACCGCAGCCGCCTTCAAGAGTCTGGTTTCACGTGAAACGCGGCTAGCGGGTGGCGCCGGTGACGATCCAGCGGCCCGATCGGGCGCGCAGCCAGAGGGTCACCAGACGGACCGCCATCATCAGGGTCATGGCCCACCACAGAGCGGTCAGCCCGCCGCCGAGCGCAGGGACCATCAGTGCCGCCGGGATGAAGGCGGCCAGTGTCACCAGCATGGCCCAGGCCAGATAGGGGCCGTCGCCCGCGCCCATCAGTACGCCGTCGAGCACGAACACGATCCCTGAGACCGGCTGGGCGACGGCCACCACGAGCAGGGTGGGCAGCAGGGCGTCCTGGACCGAAGGGTCGCCGGTGAACAGGGGGATGAACAGGGGGCGGGCGACGGCGACCAGCAGGCCGAGTACCACTCCTGCGGCGAGCCCCCACTCCACCATGCGCCGGCAGGCCTCCTTCGCGCCCTTCGCGTCGCCGGCGCCCAGATAGCGGCCGATGATCGCCTGGCCCGCGATGGCGATCGCGTCGAGCGCGAAGGCCAGCAGGCTCCACAGGGAGAGGACGATCTGGTGGGCGGCGATCTCGGCATCGCCCATACGGGCTGCGACGGCGGTGGCGATCATCAGGACGGCGCGCAGCGAGAGCGTACGGACGAGAAGGGGGACCCCGGCCTGGGCGCAGGCCCGGATCCCCGCGGCGTCGGGGCGCAGTGAGGCGCCGTGGCGTCTCGCGCCTCGTACGACCACCACCAGATAGGCGGCCACCATGCCGAACTGGGCGATCACGGTGCCCCAGGCGGAGCCCGCGATACCGAGACCGGCGCCGTAGACGAGGCCCACGTTGAGCACCGCGTTGGCGGCGAAGCCGCCCACTGCGACATACAGGGGTGTCCTGGTGTCCTGGAGGCCGCGGAGGACGCCGGTGGCGGCCATGACGACCAGCATGGCGGGGATGCCGAGGCTGGAGATCCGCAGATAGGTCACGGCGTACGGGGACGCGGTGTCGGATGTGCCGAAGAGTGAGACCAGCCAGGGGGCGGCGGGAAGGACGACGGCGATGACGGCGGCGCCGAGCAGCAGGGCCAGCCAGATGCCGTCCATGCCCTGGCGGATGGCCGACTGGAGATCGCCTGCACCTACCCGGCGGGCGACGGCGGCCGTGGTGGCATAGGCAAGGAAGACGAAGATGCTCACGGCGGTGGTGAGCAGAGCCGCGGCGACCCCGAGGCCGGCCAGTTGAGGGGTGCCGAGATGGCCGACGATGGCGCTGTCGACCATGACGAAAAGGGGCTCTGCGACGAGCGCGCCGAAGGCGGGGACGGCGAGAGCGATGATCTCCCGGTCGTGGAGTCGTCGACTGCGCTTCGGTGGAGCGGGGGCCTGTGCCATGGGGATCAATCTAATCTTCCACAGGTAAGAGACGCAATGCTTCTAGAGTCCTTACATGCTGGTTCGTTTCCGCTTCGGCTGTGTGCTGTTTGTCGCGATCTTGGTCCGGTCGGGAAAGTTTTTCTCCCCCACAGCCGGTGGATGATGAAACTGCAGGTCAGATGGGCTAAGCGAGGAGGGGTGTCATGTTGTCCACAACACTGTCCCCCGGGTCGTGCACAGGTTTTGGGGACTTCTCCACAGCAACTGGTCCGTCACCCACAGGGCCTGTGGATAACCAGATTGGCTGACGTCGGCGACAGGCCTACCGTGGACCGTTGCCCGACGCGCCGAAATCGGAGTCGGGCGTCTCATTTGTCAGAGCTGTGCCGTAAGAAAGAGTGGCACGGCGAGGTCCGCGGAGCGGACGGGAGGAGGCGGCCCGGTGAGCATTTCCGAGCCCTTGGACGACCCCTGGGCCGACAGCGGTCCCGGTGACCGTCTGCCCGCCCGTCGGCAGCGCGGCGAGAGCCGTGGCGGCGGAAGCGAGCAGCACGACAGGGGCGGGGAGAACGGTTCCTGGGACGGCGGCGGGGCCTCCGCCTTCGAACGGGTTCCTCCGCAGGACATCGACGCCGAGCAGTCCGTCCTCGGCGGCATGCTGCTTTCCAAGGACGCCATCGCGGATGTGGTGGAGGTCCTCAAGGGCAACGACTTCTACCGTCCCGCCCACGAGACCGTCTATCTCGCGATCCTCGATCTCTATGCCAAGGGCGAGCCCGCCGACCCGATCACCGTCGCCGCCGAGCTGGTCAGGCGCGGAGAGATCACCAAGGTCGGTGGTGCGCCGTATCTGCACACCCTCGTGCAGTCGGTGCCGACGGCCGCCAACGCCGAGTACTACGCGGAGATCGTCCACGAGCGGGCGGTGCTGCGCCGTCTCGTCGAGGCCGGCACGAAGATCACGCAGATGGGATACGCCGCCGACGGCGACGTCGACGACATCGTCAACTCCGCGCAGGCCGCGATCTACGCGGTCACCGAGCAGCGCACCACCGAGGACTATCTGCCGCTCGGCGACATCATGGAGGGCGCGCTCGACGAGATCGAGGCGATCGGGTCACGCAGCGGCGAGATGACCGGCGTACCGACCGGCTTCACCGACCTCGACCAGCTCACCAACGGTCTCCACCCGGGCCAGATGATCATCATCGCGGCCCGCCCCGCCATGGGTAAGTCGACGCTGGCTCTGGACTTCGCACGGGCCGCCTCGATCCAGCACAACCTGCCCAGCGTGATCTTCTCGCTCGAAATGGGCCGCAACGAGATTGCGATGCGTCTGCTGTCGGCGGAGGCCCGGGTCGCGCTGCACCACATGCGCTCCGGCACCATGACCGACGAGGACTGGACCCGGCTGGCCCGCCGTATGCCCGACGTCACCCAGGCGCCGCTCTACATCGACGACTCCCCGAACCTGTCGATGATGGAGATCCGCGCCAAGTGCCGCAGGCTCAAGCAGCGCGCCGGTATCAAGCTCGTGGTCATCGACTATCTGCAGCTCATGCAGGCGGGCGGATCCAAGCGGTCCGAGAGCCGTCAGCAGGAAGTCTCCGACATGTCGCGAAACCTGAAGCTCCTGGCCAAGGAGCTGGAGGTGCCGGTGGTCGCGCTCTCCCAGCTGAACCGTGGCCCCGAGCAGCGCACCGACAAGAAGCCGATGGTCTCCGACCTGCGTGAATCCGGTTCGATCGAGCAGGACGCCGACATGGTGATCCTGCTGCACCGCGAGGATGCGTACGAGAAGGAGTCGCCGCGCGCCGGCGAGGCGGACATCATCGTGGGCAAGCACCGTAACGGTCCGACGGCGACGATCACGGTCGCGTTCCAGGGCCACTACTCGCGCTTCGTGGACATGGCTCAGACCTGATCGGGGCCGCGAGCGCTCTGACGGCCTCGGCGGCCATGGCCATTTGGCTGGCGTTGCCGACCGGGTTCTCGCCGGGGAGCCGTACTGATCGGTCGCGGCCGGACTCCGCCGCCGGTCGGGGCAGCGCTGCGCGACGGGCAGCTGGTGTGGTCGGGTGCGCGGTGCCCCGCGGCGTGGACGAGGGGCTGCGGTAGGGTGCGCGAAGGGCCCGAAGCCGCAACTTTTCCTTGCGACTTCGGGCCCGATTTGCTTGTTGGAGTGACTAGTTGAGCTGGTGCGGGGTGACGCCGTCGTTCCACTCCTTCAGGAGCCCGCGGTGGACCGCGGTGACCTGGTGGCGGGCGGCGAGGAGCGTCGCGTCGCGGGTGAATCCACAGGTGGCGACGAGCAGGGCGACTTCGGCGCGGTAGTCGAGCTTGGCCATGCCGATGAACTGCTGGACATCGCCGCTGGTGATCTGGCGGCCGGGGTTGCGGGACTTGCACTGGATGACGATGCGGCGGCCGTCGGGGGTGAAGGCGATGATATCGGCGCCGGTGTCGCCGTTCCCGCCGGTGACGGTGACCTGGTGACAGCCGTCGCGGCGGCAGAGCCACGCGATGTGCTGCTCGAACTGGTAGGGGTTCATGGCGTCGATGGCACCCATCGAACCGGCCGACTCGCGCTCGCGGAGAATGCGGCCGAGGCGGGTGACTTCAGTGGTGAGGGCGTCGATCCGGGTGCGCTGCTCGGTGTCGTTGGCTATGGCGATGTTGAGGAGGGGGAGGACCGCGCGCTGGACTGCGCCGGTGACGGCGTGCTCCAAGAGACTGCCGATCGCGGGGTTGCCGCCTGTCGAGGTGTGCTGGGCGACGGTGTCCGTGATGCGCTGGTCGAGCCATTCCGCAAGGCTGTGGAAAACCTTGTCCACAGGCTTCAGGCGCTGGGCCTGCTCTCCGTCGAGCAGGCTCGTACGTACCTGACGTGCGACGATGCTGTCGCGGAGGAGCATGGCGACGTTGAGTACGGTCCGCCTGGTGAACAGGGCGACCTGGCTCGTGAACCGGTCCACGGAGGCTAGTGCCTTCAAGGCACGAACCTCTTCGGGGGTGGCCAGCCGGTATCCGTTCGACTCCAGCTCCTCGCGGTGGTCGGTCACCATGTTGCGGATGGCTGCTTCGGCCACCTCGAAGTATTCGGCGACGTCCTTCGTCGTGAGGTGCAGCCCCTCCGGCGCAATCCGCAGTTGCTTGACCTTGTCGAGCACTTCCGTGCGCTCCGCCGCCTCGTCGCGCAGGCTCCTGGATTCCAGGAGCGCGGCTTCGTTCACCATGCGGATCTTCTCCCCTCGGCCCCAAGGGCCGGTAAGCATGGGCGAGTTCTGGACTATGAACCGCCTCTTGCTGAGGGCAACGAGACAAATCCGATAAAGGTACGGCTTGTTGGGAAACCTGTTCGAGTTCAGAGCTGGAGCTTGAATCCCAGGTGGGAGGCGGTGAAGCCGAGCCGCTCGTAGAAGCGGTGGGCGTCGGTCCGGGTCGCGTCCGAGGTCAGCTGGACCAACTGGCAGCCCTGCAGCCGGGATTCGGCGACGGCCCACTCGATGAGCTGGGTGCCGAGGCCGCTGCCGCGTTCGCCGGAGTGGATGCGTACGCCTTCGACGATCGAGCGGACGGCGCCGCGACGCGAGAGGCCGGGGATCACGGTGAGCTGCAGGGTGCCGACGACCCGGCCGTCGCGGACGGCGACGACCAGGTGCTGGTTCGGGTCCGCCGCGAGCCGCTGGAAGGCGCTCTCGTAGGGGACGAGGTCGTCCGGGGACTCGCGCTGCGCGCCGAGCGGGTCGTCGGCGAGCAGCGCCACGATCGCCGGGATGTCGTCGTGGGCCGCGGGGCGTATCTCCAGGTCGCTCATGGTCTGGAGGTTATACGGCGGGGGCGGGGGCCTTCAGCTCTTCGACCGCCCGGACCAGGGGGGCCAGTTCAGGGTTCCTTGCGGCCTCGTCGAGGGCCTCGCGCAGCGCCGCGTCGTTGGTGGGGCGCGCTTGGTCGAGCAGGGCGAGGCCGGCCTCGGTGACATCGGTGTAGATGCCGCGGCGGTCGGTGTCGCACAGGTAGCGCGTCAGCAGGTGCCGGTCCTCCAGGCGCGTGACCAGGCGGGTCGTGGCGCTCTGGCTGAGGACGACGGCGTCGGCTACCTGCTTCATCTGGAGGTGGCCGCCGGGGCCGCTGTGCTGCCGGCTCAGGACGTCGAGCAGCGAGTACTCGCGCACGCTCAGCCCGTGTCCGGACTGGAGGGCCTTCTCGATGTGGGCGTCGATGCGGCCGTGCAGCAGGGAGAGGGCGCACCAGCCCTGGGAAAGGGCGATGAGTGCGGGGTCGGTGGCTGTCATGGGGGTTTTCTCCTCCTCCGTGCCGGAGCGGCTGGAATCCAGGATAGAGCACGAGCGCAATAGCCCGCGTTTGCATTTAGTAGGCGTCTGCAAGTATTGTCTCTGCATGTAAGGCGCTCGTGCAATCTTCTGGGAAGGTGAAACCCCATGCCACTCGCGCTCCTCGCCCTCGCCATCGGGGCGTTCGGTATCGGAACCACCGAGTTCGTGATCATGGGGCTGATGCCGCAGATCGCGGACACCTTCCAGGTCTCGATCCCGACGGCCGGATTCCTCGTCACGGGGTACGCGCTCGGTGTCGTCGCCGGCGCACCGCTGATGACCGCCCTCGGTACCCGCATCTCCCGCAAGAAGATGCTGATGCTGCTGATGGGCCTCTTCATCATCGGCAACGTCGTCTCGGCACTCGCGCCCGTCTTCGGCGTCATGCTCGCCGGCCGGATTGTCGCTTCCCTGGCCCACGGTGCCTTCTTCGGCATCGGCTCGGTGGTCGCGGCCGATCTGGTCGCCCCCGAGAAGAAGGCCGGGGCCATCGCCACGATGTTCACCGGTCTGACCCTGGCCAATGTCATCGGCGTACCCCTCGGCACGCTCATCGGACAGGACATCGGCTGGCGGCTGACGTTCCTGATCGTCGCCGCGCTCGGCGTACTCGGACTGCTGGGTGTCGCCAAGCTCATCCCCGAGCAGCCCAGGCCGGAGGGTGTGCGTCTGCGCCATGAGATCGCGGCCTTCCGCAATGTGCAGGTGCTGCTCGCCATGGCGATGACGGTGCTCGGTTTCGGCGGGGTCTTCGCCGCGATCACGTACATCTCGCCGATGATGACCAACGTCGCAGGATTCTCGGAGTCGTCAGTCACCTGGCTGCTCGTTCTCTTCGGACTCGGCATGGTCGCGGGCAACCTCATCGGCGGGAAGTTCGCCGACCGTGCGCTGATGCCGATGCTGTACGTGTCCCTGGGCGGTCTCGCCCTGGTCCTGGCCCTCTTCACGGTCACCGCGCACCACCAGATCGCGTCCGCCGTCACGATCTTCCTGATCGGCGGCCTCGGCTTCGCGACCGTACCGCCGCTGCAGAAGCGGGTACTCGACCAGGCAGCCGGGGCGCCGACTCTGGCCTCTGCCGTGAACATCGGCGCCTTCAACCTCGGCAACGCGCTCTCCGCCTGGCTCGGCGGGATCGTCATCGCGGCCGGGCTCGGCTACACCGCGCCCAACTGGGTCGGAGCAGTACTCGCCGCCTCGGCGCTGGTGCTGGCCGTCGTCTCCAGCGGACTCGAGCGGCGGACCGTCTCCCGGAGCCGGACCGTCGCCGGTGCGGCCGCTGCACCCGCCGCAGCCACTGCACCTGCCGCGACCGAGCAGGCCGCAGTGCCCACCCACCACTGATCCACCATTCGCTGATCCACCACTCGCTGATCCGGCACTCACGGATTCGGCATTCACGGATTCACGTGAAACATCCACACCCCCGTAAGGAGCACCACCCATGAGCACCACCATCGTTGCTGTCGCCCCGCTGACCATCCAGGACGCCGAAGCCCTCGTCGAGGCGGCCCGTACGGCAGCCGAGGCCGCCGGTGTTTCCGCCGCCGTCACCGTCCTGGACGCGGGCGGGCACCTGCTGGCCTTCCGCCGGGACGACCGCGCCGTACTGATCGCCGGTGAGACCAGCACGCGCAAGGCGTACACCGCCCTGCAGTTGAACGCGCCGACGGCCGATCTGGTGGACGCGGTCCAGCCGGGCGGGATCTTCCACACGCTGCCCACCGCGCTCGACCGTCCGCTGCTGTTCATCGCCGGCGGGGTCCCGGTGCACCGGGACGGCCGGCTGATCGGGGCGGTCGGTGTCGGCGGCGGGGCGCCGGAGCAGGACCATGGCTTCGCCTCCGCGGCAGCCAAGGCGCTGGTCTAGAGGTCAGCCCGCCGCGACCGTCAGGGGAGTGAAGCGGCGGGTCCAGTCACCCGGGAGGCCGGGGATCCCGTAGGTCATCACCGCGTTGAAGGAGACCGGCTCCAAGCCGTTCTCCTTCAGCCAGTTCAGGAGTTCCTCGTGGCGTACGTCGACGTCCGTACGGAACGCGCGGTCCGTGCCCTCGGCCAGGGAGGAGACCAGCGCCTTGGCCGTCTCCGTGTCCCGGGCGATCAGCGGGCCGATGACCTGGGTGTCCATATTGGGCCAGGCCGCCGCGTAGCCGGTGATGCCGTCGGCGTCCTGTGCGACGCGGAGCTGGTCGGCGAAGGCAGGCAGCCGGGCGAGCACATGGGTGCGGTCGCCCCCGAAGACCTCGGCGTCCAGGCGCAGGATCGCGGGCAGATCGCCGGCCGTGGCCGGGCGCGTGGCGACCGTGGGGGCCGGTCCCGACGGTCGGAAATGACCCCGGACCATCTCGGCCCGCCCCGTTGTCTCGAAGCCGAGCTCTTCGTAGAGGGGGCGCCCGTACGGGGTGGCATGGAGGGTGAGCGGGGTGCCGGAGTGCTCCGCGAGCACATGCTTCATCAACCGGCGCCCCACCCCCTGACGGGCGTGGCGCTCGGCCACCAGCACCATTCCGATGGCCGCCAGTCCGGTGCCGTACGAGGTCACCACGCAGGCGGTGGCCAGGCCCTTGCCCGCCGGATCGTCGATTCCGTAACCGATGCCCGCCGCGAGCAGCAGTCCCCACTTGTATTCCTCGCGCGGCCAGCCGCGGTCTTCGGAGAGGTCGGCGCAGGAGATGAGGTCACCGGGTGTCAGTCGGCGAATGGGGAGCTCGGTGAGCGATGAAGGCATGAGGGTCAGGCTGGTGGATGCGGCGGTACCGCGTCCACCGCTTTCCGGGCGGGAGGCCGGG
>NZ_JAFLRJ010000720.1 GCF_017315755.1 Streptomyces beijiangensis | reverse complement strand
CCCCAGCCCGGCTACGGCTACGGCTACTACACGCCGCCGCCCACGCCTGGCCCCCCGCAGCGCAGCGGCCGTTCCACCGTCGCGCTCGTGGCCGTCGCCCTGGTCGTCGCGCTCGGAGCGGGCGGCTCGGTGTACGCGATCATGAACACCGGCGGCGACCCCTCGACGGCGAAGAACACCACGGCCTCCCAGCCGGCGACCACCGACGCCAGGCCCCAGGGCAGCACCGCGCCCGAGCCCAC
>NZ_JAFLRJ010000719.1 GCF_017315755.1 Streptomyces beijiangensis | reverse complement strand
GCTCGCCGAGCAGCTCATCGCCATCGACCAGCTCGCCATCGAGCTCGGCTTCGAGTGGGCCGAGATCGTCCCGGTCTCCGCCGTCGCCGGCGACCAGGTCTCGCTCCTCGCCGACCTCATCGCCCCGCTGCTCCCCATCAGCCCGCCGCTCTACCCCGAGGGCGACCTCACGGACGAGCCCGAGCAGGTCATGGTGGCCGAGCTGATCCGCGAGGCGGCGCTGGAAGGCGTACGCGACGAGCTGCCGCACTCCATCGCGGTGGTCGTCGAGGAGATGATCCCGCGCGAGGGCCGTCCGGCGGACAAGCCGCTGCTCGACATCCACGCGAACGTCTACATCGAGCGGCCGAGCCAGAAGGGCATCATCATCGGGCCCAAGGGCGCGAGGCTGAAGGATGTCGGGACGAAGTCGCGGAAGCAGATCGAGGCGCTGCTGGGGACGCCGGTCTTTCTTGACCTGCACGTCAAGGTGGCCAAGGACTGGCAGCGTGACCCGAAGCAACTCCGCAAGCTG
>NZ_JAFLRJ010000718.1 GCF_017315755.1 Streptomyces beijiangensis | reverse complement strand
GCTGGTCGGGATGTTCATCTTCCTCGGCTTCCTGGCCGTCGGCCTGCTCTACGCATACAAGAAGGGCGTCCTCGAATGGACGTGACCCCTGACGTGACTCCGGACGTGACCCCCGCCGTGCCCCCCGCCATGGCCCCTGTCGACCTCCCCCAGCCGCAGCGCCTCGGTGTCCTCTCGCGCCTGGCCCCCGAACCGATGAAGGTGGTCCTCAACTGGGGCCGCCGGTACTCGCTCTGGGTCTTCAACTTCGGACTCGCCTGCTGTGCGATCGAGTTCATCGCGGCCTCGATGGCCCGGCACGACTTCATCAGGCTCGGCGTGATCCCCTTCGCGCCGGGGCCGCGCCAGGCGGACCTGATGATCGTCTCCGGCACGGTCACGGACAAGATGGCACCGGCGGTCAAACGGCTGTACGAGCAGATGCCCGAGCCCAAGTACGTCATCTCCTTCGGCGCCTGTTCCAACTGCGGTGGCCCGTACTGGGATTCGTACTCGGTGACCAAGGGCGTCGACCAGATCATCCCGGTCGATGTGTACGTCCCGGGCTGCCCGCCCCGTCCCGAGGCGCTCCTGCAGGGCATCCTCAAGCTCCAGGAGAAGATCGCCCGCGAATCGCTCAGCGAGCGTTACTCGACGCCCTCCACGGCCCAGCTGACCAGCGGTCTGGTCACCCCGCCGCCGGTGCCGGGGGCCGCGAAGTGACCGCGTACGACAGCCTCCCCGAGGCAGCGTCGGAGATCTTCGGCGAGGAGGCGACGGCGGAACGCGCCCATGACCTCCTGACGGTCGACGTCCCGACCGGGTCCTGGATCGCGGCGCTGGAGATCGCCCGCGACAAGCTCGCGTGCACGTACTTCGACTGGCTGAGTGCGGTGGACGAACCGGGCACGGGCTTCCGTGTCTGCGCACACGTGGTGGCCCTCGAAGGCCGCACGGTCCGCCGCCTCATGCTCCGTACGACGGTCCCGCACACCGCGCCTTCGCTGCCCTCGGCGGTGGATGTCTACGCGGGCGCGAACTGGCACGAGCGCGAGACGCACGAGATGTTCGGCGTGACGTTCACGGACCACCCGAACCCCGTCCCCCTTCTGCTCCCGGAGACCTTCGAGGGCCACCCCCTGCGCAAGGACTTCGTCCTCGCGGCGCGGGTCGCCAAGGCGTGGCCGGGAGCGAAGGAGCCGGGGGAGTCGCACGACGGCGGCCCCAAGCGCCGCCAGATGCTCCCGCCGGGCGTCCCTGACCCGAACGAATGGGGCCCGCAGAAGGGCCAGCTCCCACCGGCCCCGACCCGCCCGGCCCGCGCCGCGCGAGCGGCGGGCGCCACGGCGGGCGCAGCGGCAGGCGCAGCGGCGGAACGCCCGGCGCGCAGGGCCCGCAGCGTGACGGAGGGGTCTACCGCACCTTGGCGCGCAGGCGACACCGGCCAAAACCAAGCCGACACCAGCCCGAATCAAGCCGACACCGGCCCAAATCAAGCCGACACCGGCCCAAATCAAGCCCCTCCGGCGATTGAGGAGCGGGGGGTCGGGGGGCGGGGCGCCCGAAAGCGCGGCACCGTACGGTGGGAGTGTGTACCGGTTCCTGCTGACGCCCCGATGGTGGGGAATCAACGTCTTCGTGCTGCTCGCCATCCCCTTCTGCATCTTCATGGGTTCCTGGCAGCTGGGCCGGTTCGAGGACCGCGT
>NZ_JAFLRJ010000717.1 GCF_017315755.1 Streptomyces beijiangensis | reverse complement strand
CGGCCGTCCTCCGCCATCCGGCCCACGAAGTGGCCGACCGTCCAGGTGCTGCGGCTCTGCAGCCGCGAACCGGCGATGCGCAGCGCCAGCGGCAGCCCGTCGCACAGCTGGACGAGGCGCCGTGTCGCGTCCGGTTCCCGGCTCGTCCGGTCCTCTCCGACCAGGCGGGTGAGGAGAGACACCCCGTCGCCGCTCGCGAGGGGATCCAGGGTGATCCGCAGGTCGGCGTCCAGTTCGGCCAGCCGCCGCCTGGCGCGCGGCCTCCAGCACCCTGCGCCTCCTCCTCGTCCTGGACGACGCCCTGGACGCCGACCAGATCCGCCCGCTCCTTCCTTCCGGGGCAGGGAGCAGAGTGCTGGTGGCCG
>NZ_JAFLRJ010000716.1 GCF_017315755.1 Streptomyces beijiangensis | reverse complement strand
GTCGGGTCGGGCGGGTGGATGCGGGTGGTCATCGCCAGGCCCCCAATGCGCTCGTCAGGTGGCGTCGGGCACGGAAGACGCGGGCGCGGACGGCTTGCTCGGTGATGCCGACCGTGTTCGCGATGAATGTGTAGGACTGGCCGTCCCATTCCCTCAGCACCCAGCAGGTGCGCTGTTCAGCAGACAATGAGCCCAGCGCCCGGTGCAGGTCATCGACCGCTGCGTGGGACTCGGCGATCCGGTCGGGCGCGGTGGTGTGTTCGGGTGCGGCCATGTCGCCTGCTGCCTCCAGAGGGGCTTGGGGTTTGCGCGCACGCAGAATGTTCAGGCACCGGTTGGTGACGATGCGATACAGCCAGGTACTGAAGGAGGCGTGCCCACGGAAGTCGGGCAGTTTCCGCCAGGCGTTGATGAACGCTTCCTGCACTGCGTCCTCCGCTTCCGGCTGGTCGCCCAGCAGCCGCGCGGCGAGCCGAACCAGCCCGGGAGCATGCCTGCGCACCAGCTCAGCGAACGCTTCCTCGTCGCCTTCGACCGCACGCACCGTCAACAGAGCGTCTTCAAGAGCGGCCGTCTCATCGGGCGGTCTGGTCACAGTCGGGTCCCCCGCCACGGGGCGGCTCCTCTCGTCGGTCCTCTTCGTTGGACAGCACGACCGCACCTTCTGTGACGCCCCTCCAGCAAATTTCCCGATTCCTTGCCACGGCGGCCACACCGGCCGAGCGCCCACCGTGGCTGTCGCGGCAGAAACCAGCCCGCTCATTCCGTTCCCTGCCAGAGGCAGCGGACACGGCTGGCAGAAGTTATTCCGGAAAGGTGCGTCACAGCCAGCGCTAGTGAGGGTCTATCGAAGTGACAGTGCATCCGCAGTGACAACGATTCGCAGCCCACCGCGACAACGGTGAGTGAGGAGAGATCAGATGACTCTGATCACAGCTCAGACGAACCCGGATTCCAAGAACGCCTCCAACCGCCCCAACGGGACAGGCGGTTCCACCGACATCGCCCTGGGTTCCACCGGTGTGAACGAGCCCGCCGGCACACGCGGCAAGACCTCGATCGCCGACGTCGTCGTCGTGAAGGTCGCGGGAGTGGCAGCACGGGAGATTCCCGGCGTCTTCGACATGGGCGGCGGCCTGTCGCGCACACTCGGCGCGGTCCGAGACCGCGTACCGGGCGGACGCCCGAACGTGGGCCGCGGAGTGAAGGTCGAGGTCGGCGAGCGGCAGACCGCCATCGACCTGGACCTCGTGGTCGAGTACGGCGTGTCCATCACCGAAGTCGCCGCAGACGTACGGGAGAACGTGATCGGAGCGGTGGAGCGGATCACCGGCCTCGAGGTGGTGGAAGTCAACATCGCGATCAACGACGTGCACTTGCCCGACGAGGACGACGGCGTCGTCTCCACTGAGTCCCGCGTCGAGTGACGTCCCGCTGACCGGCATGTTCTACGTGAGGTGGGACCGGTCCCTGCGGGGGCCGGCGGAAGGCGGTTGAGAATGAGCAGAGCGTTGATCGGGATGATCACTGGGATGGCCTTGGCCTTCGCCGGCTACTTCGGCGGCTTCGGGGCCTTCCTCCTCGTGGCCGCCCTCGGCGGGATCGGCTTCACCGTTGGGGCCTGGCTGGATGGCGGCGGTCGCACGGACGACCTGCGCGAGATGTTCCGCGAGCGGAGCCGGGGATGAGTGCCGCGGCCCCGCGAGGCACCACCATCATCGCGGACAGAGCAATGCGCAAAATCGCCGAACAGGCCGCCAGGGAAGCGCTGCCCGCAGGAGCCGCCACTTCCGTCAGTGGTTCGGCGGCTGTGCGCGGTCGCCGAGCCGTCGTCGCGCTGCGCACCGCCCTCCCCTACCCCGCGCCGCTGTCCGAGGCGGCACGGCAGATGCAGCAACATGTGCGTGACCGCACTCGCGAACTGACCGGACTGGAGACGGCCGGCGTGCAACTGGCCGTCACCCACCTCACCACGACGGCGTCGTCCCACGCACCGGTAGTCCAGGCGCCCGTGGATGTCGCGAAGCCGTCCGCGCGGCGCGCACCACGCCGCTGGTGGTCGCCGCGGCGGACCCCGACGGCCGTTCTCACTCTCCTGGCTGCGGCGTCCTGCGCAGCCGTGACCGCGGACGTCGTCCGCGTCCACACCACCCACCACACGCCGGCCACTTGGCGGATGCGGTCGCTGGACTGGGTCACCAGCCATGGTCCGGTCAACGCACCCGTCATAATCGCCGGGGTCTGCCTGGCGTTGGCGGGTGCGTGGCTGCTCGTTCTCGCACTCACCCCCGGGCAGCGCCGTCTCCTCACACTCGCCGAGTCTCTGCCTCAGTGGGACGCCGCCGCCGACCGCTCCACGGTGGCCTCGCTGGTCCGGGACGCCGTCGCCGAGGTCCAGGGGATCGGCACCGTGACCGTCCGGGCGGGCCGACAACGCATCACCGCACGGGCCCGCCTGGCTTTCGGAGACCTCACCACAGCTCGCGACCAGGCCGCTCTCGCCGCCCGACAGGCCCTCTCGGACTGCCAGTTGCGCGTCACCCCGACGCTGCGCGTGTCGGTCACCCCTGAGCCGATCTGGCAGCCACCCGACACCACGGACACCTCCGGATCACAGCAGCTGCAGCCCGGCGAAGAATCAGGCCAGGTGCCCGCTGGGCCAACCGGAGGGATGCGCCGGTGAGACAACCCCGCGCCACCGCCAACCGCACCGTGCTGACAACCGCCGGCCTGATTCTGCTGACCGGCGGCACCTGGCTGGCCACCGCCGGAACCTCGCTCACCGATCGCCTGCCCACTTGGTGGCCCACCGTCTCCGAAGGCGACGTGCTGCTGAACCGTGAGGACCTCGCGCAGCTGCGCGACCACGCCTGGTGGACTGCCACAGTCAGCGCTGCGGGCATCATCATCACCGTGCTGCTGGTGCTGTGGTTCCTCAGCCAGCTTCACATCCGCACCCGCTCCCGCCTGCCACTGACCGCTCCAGGCAGTGAACTGCACACGCGGGCACTGAAGGACGCCCTCACCCGGCGCGTCACGGCGGTCAACGGCGTGGCCCGCTGCCACCTGCACATTCACAGCCGACGCCGGCATCTGCACGTACGCATGCGCGTGTGGCTGGCGCCCGACACCGCCCCGGGCCACGTTCTCGAACGAATCCATGCCGTCACAGCGGAAGCCGAACAGGCAGCCACCCCCTACACCCTCGAAGCCCGCGTACGGCTCAGCCACGAGAACCACCCGGCACCGCATGTCCGCTGACCCCCGCCGCCACAAC
>NZ_JAFLRJ010000715.1:550-810 GCF_017315755.1 Streptomyces beijiangensis | reverse complement strand
GCCTGATCGCCGAGGGCCGCCTCGTCAAAGCCGGTGGTCGGCGCGCCACCCCGGTGGAAGGCGCCCCGGCTGTCCGCTTCGACTGGAACGAGCCCGCGACCTGGGGCGAAGCCCTCGCCGGTGTCGACCGCGTCTACCTCGTCCCGCCCATCGGCTCCTCGGACCCGGCCGAGGTCATGCTGCCCTTCCTCCGCCACGCCCGTGCGGCGGGCGTGCACCGTGCGGTGCTGCTCGGTTCATCGGCGATCCCGGCGGGCGGT
>NZ_JAFLRJ010000715.1:0-485 GCF_017315755.1 Streptomyces beijiangensis | reverse complement strand
CACGAGCAGCTTTCGTTTGAACAACTGCGCGACCGCTGGGCGGCAGAGATACCACTCGAGTTCGCGTCGATGCTGGCCGGCCTGGACCGCGCCATCGCCGAAGGCGCCGAGGACCGTACCTCGGACACCGTCCAGCGCCTCACCGGCCGCTCCCCGGGTACGCTCCGCGCATTCGTCGAAAGGGAGGTGCCGTGCGGCAGTTGATCCCCCGAGCAGCGGGTCCGTCCCTCGGACCTCGGAGACCGAAGACCGAAGACCAAGGAGGGCCCGTGGCCCAGCACACACAACGCGCGGACGCCTTGCGCAACCGGGAAGCCGTCCTGGCTGCCGCCGATGCCCTCTTCGCCGCCAGCACCAGCCCCCACAGCGTGTCGATGGACGAGATCGCCGCAGCCGCAGGCGTGGGCAAAGGCACCCTCTTCCGCCGCTTCGGCGACCGTGCCGGCCTGATCGGCGCCGTGATCGCCTCCCGCCTGGAGCCGCTG
>NZ_JAFLRJ010000714.1 GCF_017315755.1 Streptomyces beijiangensis | reverse complement strand
TGGCCGACGAGCAGATAGATGACAGCGGGCAGACCGAAGTTGAGCACGGTGCGCCAGTTGTCGTTGTCGACGGTGAAGAGGTCACGGGACCAGCCCGCAAGCCAGTTCGCCGCGTCGTGGACCCAGGAGACCAGGTCATTGGCCGAGTTGGCCTCGAAGAGATAGAAGGCGATCCACAGGATCAGAATCAGCGCTGCGATGTCCGCAACAATGAGGATGATCGTCGCCGCCGGGTTTCCGCCATAGCGTCTGGACATGCCCGACGAGTTGCCCCGAAGGGCGAGTTGAAACCCGCCGTGTCTACCCGACCTGTCGGGTCGTGTGATCCCCTGGCCGGGTGGAAGCCGTAGCAGTGAGTGTGATCGCCGTACTGGGAACCCTGATAGGCGCGGGGTCCACGTACTACTTCCAGCGCAAGGCGCAGGAGCGCACCGAAGCCTTCACCCGGCTCGAGCGGGTGCGCCAGGAACGCATCGAGGCGTTCAGCGCGTACGCCGGAGCGCTCCTCAACTACCGCCGCGTGCTGGTCTTCCGGTGGTTCGTCATCCACGAGGGCCGCTTCGCCGAGGACACGCCGGAGCTCCTCTCCGAGACGTACACCAAGCGTTACGCGGCCCAGGAGGCCATGTTCCGCGCCCAGTTGGTCGGCAACAGCCCGGAACTCACCGCGCTGGCCGAGCGCGCCATGGAGCAGATCACCGAGCTCCACAAGATCGCCGACCGCGCGGCCCTGGACGCGGCCCGCGACCGTACGCGCCAGTCCATCCGCGACCTCGTGACGGCGGTGACCCCGCACGTGCAGTGACCCCCTCGATCGGTGACCCCCTGGTCCGGTGATCCGCGGTCAGGGTCCGTCCGGTTGCGCCCGCCCGAGACGTTCGCGGGCGTCCACCGTCAGCGGGTGGTCGGGCCCGAAGACGCGCTCGTACCCGGAGAGGGCGGCCTCGTAGTGGGTGAGCGCGTGTGCGTGGTGGCCCGCGGCGCCGTAGGCGACGGCGAGGTTCGTACGGGAGGCGAGGGTGTCGTTGTCGTCCGGGCCCAGGACCCGCACGGAGTCGGCGAACTCCCGGCCGAACTTGAGGGTGTACGCGTGGTCGGGGCCGAGGATGTCGTCGCTCGCCTCCAGCGCGGCC
Source organism: Streptomyces beijiangensis (assembly GCF_017315755.1). Taxonomy (GTDB): domain Bacteria; phylum Actinomycetota; class Actinomycetes; order Streptomycetales; family Streptomycetaceae; genus Streptomyces; species Streptomyces beijiangensis. The sequence goes on along the minus strand of NZ_JAFLRJ010000714.1, from coordinate 121 downwards.
TCGTACAGCGGGATCGCACGGTCCAGGTCGCCCGCCTCGTCGACGGCCAGCGCCAGGTTGCCGCGTGAGACGGCGGTGTCCGGGTCGTCGGCGCCCAGGACGCGTTCGGAGTCGGCGAGCG
>NZ_JAFLRJ010000713.1 GCF_017315755.1 Streptomyces beijiangensis | reverse complement strand
GCCAGGCGCAGGGCCACCTCGCAGTGGTACGCGATCCGGTCCGCCTCCTCCTTGGGGCGGCCGGGCTCCAGCGCGGCGACCGCTCTGTCCCGTACGACGGCGAGCAGTTCGGAGGGCCCTGGCAGGCCCGGGTCGGCCCGGCGCTGGGCGGGGACGGGGGATCCTGTCGTACGGAAGGCGGGGCGGGGAGCGGGCAGCCGCTCGCCCCAGCAGCCGGTGAGCAGGGCCCGCACCATCGGGTGGCCGCGGGCCGTGGCGACCGTCCACTCGGCGACGGCGGCCAGCCGCTCGGTGGGAGCGGCCGCCTCGCCGAGCGCCCGGTCGACGCCCCGCAGATAGACGTCGGCCTCGCGCCGCGCGAGCGCGCGGGCGAGGCCGTCCTTGCTGCCGAACTCGTTGTAGAGGGTCTGCCGGGAGACCCCCGCGGCCGATGCGACATCGACCATGCGCACGGCGGACCAGGGCAGTCCTGTGAGCGCGGAGAGAGCTGAGTCGAGTAAGGATTCGCGCGCTGTAGGCATCGTTGCCTCCCAGGCCAAGCGGCTCTGGCCTCAGACTTGACGTGCTGCGGAGCAGAGTCAATACCCCTGGCAGGCTGTGACCCGGATGTACCCGGGACACACCCGGCCAGGGCCCTGTGGCCCGATCAGGGCCGGATGGCTACTGTGGCGACCATGCCCGACTACCAC
>NZ_JAFLRJ010000712.1 GCF_017315755.1 Streptomyces beijiangensis | reverse complement strand
GCGACCATGCCCGACTACCACGATGATCTGCGCCTCGCCCATGTCCTGGCGGACGCCGCCGACGCGGCGACGATGGACCGGTTCAAGGCGCTCGACCTCAAGGTCGAGACGAAGCCGGACATGACGCCCGTGAGCGAGGCCGACAAGGCCGCCGAAGAGCTGATCCGCGGCCAGCTCCAGCGTGCCAGGCCGCGCGACGCGATCCTCGGCGAGGAGTACGGGCTCGCGGGCACGGGACCGCGGCGCTGGGTCGTCGACCCGATCGACGGCA
>NZ_JAFLRJ010000711.1 GCF_017315755.1 Streptomyces beijiangensis | reverse complement strand
GCACACCCCCGTAACCCCGCCCCGCAGGAAGGCGCATCCCAATGCCCCAAGTCACCGACTCACCTGTCTCGACCGCGCGTTCCACCGTCGACCTCGCCTTCTTCGACGTCGACGAGACGCTGATCACGGTCAAGAGCATGTTCCGCTTCCTGGAGTTCCATTACCGCGAGCGCGGGCTGCCCCCCTCCGCGTACGCCGAGGCCGCCGGCGAACTGCGCCACCGGGCCGCCGCCGGCGTCTCGCGGCTGCGGACCAACCGTGAGTACTACCGCCTCTTCGCGGGGCGGTCCCACAAGGAGCTGTACGCGCACGGCCGCGCCTGGTTCGACGCGGAGCTCGCGGGCGGCTCGCTTCTGCACCGGCCCGTCGTCGACGCGCTGCGGCGCCACCAGCGCGACGGAGCGATGATCGCGCTGGTCTCGGGTTCGTTCCGGCCGTGCCTGGAGCCCGTGGCGCAGCTGCTGGGTGCCGACGTGATCCTGTGCAGCGAGCCGGAGACCGTCGGCGGCTACTTCACCGGGCATCTGGAACACCCCGCCATCGGACCGGAGAAGGGGAGGCTCGCCCGCGAACTGATGGCGCGGCACGCG
>NZ_JAFLRJ010000072.1:12027-12256 GCF_017315755.1 Streptomyces beijiangensis | reverse complement strand
CGAACCCCATCTGACCGTGGCCAACAGCGAGGGGCCTTCGACCTGGCGTGCCGCCTATGACGCGCTGGAGCGTGAGCTCGCTCCCGAGCTGCCCGTCGTCACCAAGGTGCGCGAGGTGCAGCTGATCGTCTGGGACGGGGCGCGGTGGCGCGACCGGGCCGCGTACGCGCTCCGCTAGTGCTCGGTGTCGCCGTCCTTCAGGTTGTGCGGGGTGAGGCGGGTGTCGCGC
>NZ_JAFLRJ010000072.1:0-12002 GCF_017315755.1 Streptomyces beijiangensis | reverse complement strand
GCGCCCCGCCGGAGTCCGGCGGGGCGCCCTGGTCGTGCCGCGGGGTCCGGTCAGCGGATCTCGTACGCGCTGTGCACGGTCTGCGTGACCGAGCCTCCCTCCTTGTTCTGCGCCGTGATGCGCAGGGTCGCGGCGGTGTGCAGTGCCGCCTCGTCCTTGATGTTGGTGACCGTGGTCGTCCAGGTGCCGTCGGCGTTGCGGGAGACGGGGAGGGTCGTCCATGTCGTGCCGTCGTCGAAGCTGACCTCGGCCTTGAGGGTCCTCACGGCGGGGCCGCCGACGGCGCTCACGGTGACCTGCGTCGTGGGCGAGCCCGAGGGCACGCCGTTGCCGTTGCCGTTGTCCAGGCCCTCCGGCCGGATGCGCAGGGAGTTGAGCGGCAGGTCCTGCGCCATCTTGCCGTGGGTGTGGCGCGAGAGGAACGTCCAGTCGGTGGTGACGTGGCCGCTCTTCGGCAGGGGCCAGCCGTCGCGGGTCTGGTCGAGGGTGAGGGTGTACGTGCCCTTGGCGGACGGGAGTTGGGCGGTGAGCGCCGGTACCGCGTCCACGCCCTCGAAGGACGCGATAGGGGTGCCGTCCTGCTGGGACAGGGTGAGGGCGCTGCTGCCGCTGGAGACTCCGCGGCGGCCCGGGGTCGGGTCGGCCATCATGTTCGGCACGGTGACCGTCGCCGTGTCGCCCTGGCGCACCGCTTCACCGGAGGCGATCACCGGACCGAAGGCGGAGTTGCCGAAGGCCTCCTGGTAGCCGTCGGTCAGCGGCCGGATGTCGATGGTGCCGTACACCCCGCCCGTGTAGCTGTTCATGCCGATGATGCGGTCCCACTGCAGGCCGGGCTCGGCGTTCTCCACGTAGTGCGTGAAGTTCGCGCCCGACGCGATGGTGGACCGGATCAGCCGGACGGAGCCGGAGCCAGGGTAGACCGGTCCCATCTGGAGGGCGATGCCCTGCGAGACCAGGGCGGTGCCCCGGTACGCCGACTTGGTGTGCGTCAGGGTGGCGAGGCTCGCGTGGTGCGCCAGGTCCGCGGGGACCTCGCCCTTGCGGACGTCCAGGGTGTCCGCGCGCCAGTTCTGCGTGACGCTCTTGGAGCCGGGGATCAGCGTCGAGTGGTGGTGGAAGACCAGGCCGGGGGCCTTCGCCGGCGGGACCATGGTGACCGTCGTGGGCGACACACTGGTCTGCCAGTCGACCTCGATGTCGCCGATCCGGCGGTTCAGGTCCAGGGTCTGCTGGGTGAGTTTCGCGTTCGGGTCGTCGTCCAGTACGGCATCCAGCTTGGACGTCGTACGGGCGTCGACGGTGACCGTCTGGGTGCCCGCCTTCACCGTCACCGGGACGTTCGCCATCACGGCCACCGACTTGCCGGTGAGGTCCTTGATGCGCAGGTACACCGGCATCGTGTACTTGCCCGCGGGCAGATGGACCGTGCCGGTGCCCTCGGGCGCGATGACCGCGTCCGCCTCACCGGTCTTCATGTTGATGATCGACCAGGCCTGGTCCGGGACCGGACTGCCCGCGAAATCAAGGAAGTTGACGGTGACGTCGCCCGCCTCCGGTTCGATGTACGCGCCGAGGACCGTGCGGACCGTCTGGCCGCCGCCCCGCGCGGTGAGGGTGCCGCTGTACGCACCCGGCTTCGTACCCCTGCCGCCGATCTCCAGCCGGACGCTCGCCGAGCCGTGCGCGGGGACCCGGACCGAGCGGTCGTCGGTCCTGATCGCCGGTGCGTCCTCGGAGAGTCGGAGGGTCACTGTGCGAGCGGAAGTGTTGGTGTAAGTCACCGTCTTCGTAGCCGACTTGGTGCCGTACTTGACGTACGTGCTGGTGTTCGCCGGGTCCGCCGTGATGGTGGACTCCACCGCTGCCGCCACGTCGAGCTGGCCCGCACCCGTCTGGAACGGGGTGTACGAGTCCGCCGAGGCGGACCCCGTCAGCACGTCCTTGAGCCGCGCGCCGCTCCAGGTCGGGTGCTCCTGGGCGAGGATCGCCGCCGCGCCCGCCACGTGCGGGGTCGCCATGGAGGTCCCGGAGGCCGCCTCGTAGAGGTCGTCGACCGGGGTGTCCAGGTTGGTGCCGGCCGCGCGGGCCGCGATGATGCCGACGCCGGGGGCCGCGATCTCCGGCTTGACGCCGTAGTCGCCGATACGGGGGCCGCGGCTGGAGAAGTCGGCGAGGGCGCCGGTGGAGTCGACGGCGCCGACCGTGAGCGCGGAGTCCGCGCTGCCGGGGGAGCCGACCGTACGGTCGCCCTTGCGGCCGTCGTTGCCCGCCGCGATCACGAACAGTGCGCCCGTCGACTGCGACAGTTCGTCGACTGCCGCTTCGAGGGGGTCGGTGCCCTGGGTGTCCGTACCGCCCAGCGACATGTTGATGATCTTTGCCTTGGCGTCCTTGGCCGCCCACGCCATACCGGCCAGCACGGTCGAATCCGTGCCCTGGCCCTGGGAGTTGAGGACCTTGGCGATGGCGAGCGAGACGCCCGGCGCGACCGAGGGGTGCTTGGTGCCGCGGCCCGCGATCGTCGAGGCGACGTGCGTGCCGTGGCCGTTGCCGTCCTTCTCGTCGGTGCCGGTGAAGTCCTTCGATGCGACGATCGCACCCGCGAGGTCGGGGTGGGTGGTGTCCGCGCCGGTGTCGACGACGGCCACCGTGACGCCCTTGCCGGTCAGGCCCTTGGCCCACGCCTTGTCGGCGCCTATCTGCTTCGTACTGGTCTCGTCGAGCGTCCGGCGCCTGCCGTCCAGCCAGAGGTGGCCTTCGCCCTTGAGGGTCTGCGACCAGACCGTGTCCAGGTCCGCCTTCTTCACCGCGCCGGTGGTGAAGCCGACCGCGGGCAGTGAACGGGCCGCCGCGGGGCTGGACTTGGGTGCGCCGTCCGCGATCAGCGGGAGAGTGGTGCGGTCCTTGTCCCCGTACTTCATCGACAGCAGGCCTGTGACGTCGAAGAGGCGCGGGTCCACGCGCTGTTCGGCGATCAGCGGCTGTGCGTCGGCGGGGGTGACGGAGGTGTGGCCGTCCTTGCCCCGTACGGTCGCGAAGGGGAGGGACTCGCGGCCTTCCGCGGGCTCGACGGAGGTCAACTGCCTGCCGTCGGGGCCGGGGTAGACGGTCACCTTGTCCCCCGTGACCAGGGTGACGGTACGGCCGCCGGTGAGGCCGGCGGGTATCTCCTGGGACGTGGTCGCGGTCGCGGTTGCGGCTGTGGTCGCGGAGTCAGGTGGGCCGGCGGCTGTGGCGATGCCGGGCGGGAGCGCCGTACAAACGGCTACGGCAGCCAGTGCCGCACGCGCGAGGGGTCTCAAAGCGTCCTCCGTGGACAGGTTCAGGGGGCACAGACCCTGCCATGCGCCCCGACCTCCACCGCGCGTCCGCGGATGGCGGTTTGCCGCCCTGGCGGATTTCCGCCGCGTGCGTCTTTTCCCTCGGGGTGAAACATTCCCGGGGGTCCGCCGCATCAGATAGATGTAGGGCCGCACAGGGGCCGTACAGGGGGAGGACAGAAAGCGTATGAGGCGACAGTCCCGCACGGACGACTTCCGCGAGTTCGCGGCCGGGCGGGCCGGCCATCTCTACCGGTCTGCCTGTCTGCTCACCAGCGGCGACACCCACCTCGCCGAGGACCTCGTGCAGGAGACGCTGGGCCGGATGTACGCCCTCTGGGGGCGGATCGCGCGGATCGACAACCCGGCGGGCTACGCCCAGACCGTTCTCGTACGGACCTTCCTCGCCCACCAGCGGCGGCGCTCGGCCACGGAGCGCCCGGTCGGCCAAGTGCCCGAAGGGGCGGCGGCCGGCGACGACCCCGCGCTGCGGGTGGCGCTGCTCGATGCGCTGGCGCGCCTCGCGCCGAAGGACCGGGCGGTGGTGGTGCTGCGGTACTGGGAGGACCGGTCCATCGAGGAGACCGCCGACGCGCTGCACGTCAGCTCGGCCGCCGTACGGACGCGTGCGGTGCGAGCGCTGGCCAAGCTGCGTGAGCAACTCGGCGGCAGTCTGTCGGAGTTCGCCGCACTCTGACCGCGACCGCGACCGCGACCGCGACCGCGACCGCTCCTGACTCTGAAGCTTTCATTTCGTATCTACGCGAATGGGTAGGTTTGCCATGCCATTTGAAGACGAGCTCGGCGAGTCGCTCCGCCGCACCGGGGAGAGTTTCCGCCCCGACGACTCACCCCACCTGGTCGAGGCCGGCCTGCGCCGAGGCCGCCGTACCGTACGGCGCCGGCGCACGGCGGCCGTCACCGGAAGCGTGGTCGCGCTGGCCCTGGTCGGGTTCGGCGGGGCGTACGCAGGCGGGCTGCTCGACAGCGGTGGCGCGGGCGGCACGAAGGGTGTTTCGGTGGCGGGGCCGTCCAAGCCCACGCCGCTCGCGGTCACGGGCGATCAGATGGTCTCGACTCTCAAGTCCCTTCTCCCGGGCGGAGAACTCACGCAGACGGAGGGGCGCGGAACGGAGAGCGAGCTCCCTCCGGTGGCGTACGGGGTGTTCGACGACGGCAAGGGCAAGGGTGCGATCTCGCTGGGTGTGGACCGGATCGACCCTGCTTCGGTCGCGGCGTTCAAGGAGGAGTCCGCTTGTCAGAGCGCGACGCAGGACACGCGGGACTCCTGCACGGCGGAGACGCTGCCCGACGGCTCCTGGCTGAAGATCTACAAGGGGTACGAGTACCCGGACCACCGGGCCGAGACCAAGGACTGGACCGCCACGCTGGTCACGCCCAAGGGCTACCACGTCGACGTCAGCGAGTGGAACTCCGCTGCGGAGAAGGGGGCCCCGATCACCCGGCCCGAACCGCCCTTGTCCTCGGCCCGGTTGAAGGCTCTCGTCACGGCGAAGGAGTGGAAGCCGATCCTGGCGGCGCTCAAGCTGTCGGGCAAGCCGGCCGACGGGGGGACCCCGGGGAAGGTTGAGGGCGAGCCGGGCGCGGTGTCCGTCGAGAGGGCGCTGATCAAGTCGCTGCCCTTGAACCTGAAGGTCGCCGGCAAGGGGGGCCAGGACGGGTACGCCTTCGTGGTGGTCGACGACGGGAAGGGTGCGAGCTTCGTCCAGATCAACGTCCAGCGGAACATGTCCGACGTCACGCCCCGGGGCGATGTCACGACGCTGCCCGACGCCACTGTGCTGGGGCTGAGCAAGCAGGCGGGCGAGAAGGGGGGCGCGGGTGTCGTGCAGTGGACGGCCGACGCGGTGGGGCCCGACGGGTTCCGGGTGGTGATCTCCGCGTTCAACTCCAACAACCAGGCTTCTGCTGCGACCCGGGCGGAGCCGGCGCTGACACTTGCGGCGCTGAAGAAGATCGCCATCGACCCGATGTGGCGCAAGCTCAAGTAGGGGGCGGGGTGCGCCTTGGCCCCCCGGCCGCGACCTTCGGCCGCGTGTCCTCAATCTCCCCCAAGCTCTCGGCTTCGCTCGAGCAGGGGGGACCCCCTTGACGGGCTATTTATAGCCCGTCCGGCGATTGAGGACCGGGGTCTGGGGCGGAGCCCCAGGGCGGGGGTCGTCCTGGGGCTCCGCTCACTTGGCATCCGCGTAGCACGTCACCACCGCCGCCGTGAACGGGAACCGCACCGGTGTCTCGCCGAAGGCGATCCGTCCGGCCGCGTCCCCGGCCTCGCGGATCGCCTTCACCACGGCCTCCGCCTCCTGCTCCGGGCAGTGCACGATCACCTCGTCGTGCTGGAAGAAGACCAGCTCCGCCCGGAGCCCCGCGCCCGCGATCGTCTGCCGCAGCGCCGCCAGCATCAGCAGGGCCCAGTCGGCCGCGGAGCCCTGGACGACGAAGTTGCGGGTGAAGCGGCCCCACGCCCGCGCGTCGTTCGAGGCGTGGCCGGGGACCGTCCCGCCCTGCGACCCGTCCTGCGGAATCCCCGCTTCGTCGTTCTCCTCCGCCCCCGCGGCCCGCGGACTTGTCCGCCCCAGCCAGGTCCTGACGAGGCGGCCCTCCTCGCCCGCCTTCGCCGCGTCGTCCACGTACGCCACCGCCGCAGGGAATCTCCGCCGCAGCGCGGCGAGGTTCTTCAGGCCGTCCCCCGACGTCTGCCCGTAGATCGCCCCGAGCAGTGCGATCTTGGCGTGGTCGCGGTCGCCGCTGAACGCCCGGTCGGAGAGGCGCGCGTACAGGTCCTGCTCGCTCCCCGCGACCTCCATCAGGCCCCGGTCACGCGAGATCGCGGCCAGGACGCGCGGCTCCATCTGGTCGGCGTCCGCCACCACCAGACGCCATCCCTCGTCCGCGACGACCGCCCGCCGGATCACCTTCGGGATCTGAAGTGCCCCGCCCCCGTTGGTCGTCCAGCGGCCGGAGACCGTCCCGCCCGGCTGGTACTCCGGTCTGAAGCGCCCCTCGCGCACCCAGTCCTGCAGCCAGCCCCAGCCGTGCGCGGTCCAGATGCGGTAGAGCTTCTTGTACTGGATGAGCGGTGCCACCGCCGGATGGTCGATCCCCTCGATCTCCCATCTCCGCGTCGACTTGATTCTGATCCCGGCCTGCCCGAAGGCCTTGATCACATCGGCGGGCAGCTCAGGACGCACCCGCCGCCCGAAGGCCGCCGACACCTCGTCCGCGAGCTCCGCCATGCGGCGCGGCTCGCCCCCGCCCGCGTACCGCTCGCCAAGGAGTTCGTCCAGGACGCTGCGGTGGACGTCCGCGGACCAGGGCAGACCGGAGACCCTCATCTCGGCGGCGACGAGCATCCCCGCCGACTCGGATGACGTCAACAGCCGCATCCGGTCCGGGTGTTGGGCCGCATCGTGCCGACGCAGCTGGTCCGCGTACACCTCCAGGAGCGCGTCGAAGGGGACGGCGACCGGCTGCGGTTCGAAGAGGGAGGACTGCGAGCCCGGTTCGGCGGAGCGGGGCGGCGGATCGGGCGGTACGGGGCGATCGTGCAGCCGCGCCCAGGCGGCGGCGGCCGAACGCGGCTCGCCCAGGCGCCCCTCGTGGCCGAGCAGCAGGAGCTCCGCGTCCTCGATGTCGTAACACCGCTCGACGCGCACCCCGGCGGCGAGCAGCCGCGGATAGATGTCGTACGTCGAGCGCCACACCCAGCGGCCCACCCCGGGGCGGGAGCGGACCGCCTCGACGAGGTCCGGCTCGTACAGGACGGGGCCCGCGGGCAGCCCGCCGGGGCCGAGGGGTGCGAGCTGTGCCCCGCCGCCCTCGACCGCCGCGACGGCCCAGCGCTCGATCATGCAATCGAGTCTGGCACCCGCCACTGACAATCGGCCGGACCGCTAAGCCGGACCGCGCAGCCGGACCGCGCAGCCGGACCGCTCAGCCGGATCCCTCAGGCAGCAGCGCGGAAGCGTGCCGCCGCCTCACCCCGCGAGCCGACCGCCAGCTTGGTCAGGATGTTCGCCACATGGAACTTCACTGTCGACTCGCTGATGTGCAGCTCCTCGGCGATCGCCCGGTTGCGCTGCCCCTGCGCCAGGTGTCCGAGCACTTCCAGCTCCCGTGTCCCCAGCTCGCCCAGCGGATCGACGGCCGCGGGCGCCGGCGTCCCCAGCGGGACGACCGCCGTGACCGTCGTCCCCCATCCCGGCACCGCGTCGATCGTCACCCTGCCGCCCACCGCGCCCAGCCGTTCGGTGACCCGGTGCACGGAGAGCGAGCAGAACGAGAGCTCACCGGGGCCGTCGTCCCTTACGGTCGCGCGCAGTTCGTTCCCCGCCACCTGCCAGCCCACATGGATGCGCTGCAGCGGGGCCTGTTCCAGGACGGCCAGCACGACCGCGCGCCCGACGGCCCGCAGCGCGTGCGCCTCGTTGGCGGGGACCGGGCGGCCCGCCTCCTCGACCGGAGGCCCCAGTTCCAGCCGTACGGGACTGTGCCGGAGCAGTGGGGCCAGGGAGTCCGCCAGCCGCGCGAAGGCCTTGTCCGCGGGCTCCTCGGTGAGCGCCTTGTCGCGCTCGGCCTCGGCCCGCTGTTCGAGGAGGGCGGTCACCGCGTAGTCCGTGGCGCGCGCCCTGGCCGTCCTGTCGTCCAGTTCCCGGCTGCGCAACACCCCGAGCAGCCCGGTCAGCGCGGCCGCGTGCGCGTCCCCGAGCTCGGCGATGATCCGCGCCCGCTCGGACGCGGTGGCCCGGGAACGGGCCATGTTCACCGGGATGGCCTCCGTCGTGAACCGCTCGGAGTGAGCGGTGACGATGTCCCAGAGCGCCTGTACGTCGTCGAGCCCGGCCACCGGCGCACCTTCGTCCCGTACGAGAACGAGCGTCGCCCCCTTGGGCGTCCTGTCGCTGGCGACGACGAGCACCGGGCGCTCCTGCCCGCCGATCAGGGCCAGGCCCTCCCAGGGCGCCCCCGCCGTCGCCGAGGCGGCGATCCGGTCCATCTCGCCGCCGGTGATCCGGCCGGTGACCGCGGGATCGCCGTACAGCTTGAGCGGTGTGTGCGTGCAGTGCGGGGACAGCTCGGCGGCGGTGTGGTGCGGCACGAGCCCGGCCACCGCGGCGGAGATCTGTCCCAGCATGTCGCCGAGAGGCGCTTCGACGACGGCCACGACGGAGGCGAGCGTGATGCGGTCCATGCGCTCCAGCCTACGGTCGGGGCCCGGCCTGGGCCCTGGCCTTCCGGACAGGTGGAACTGTCCGAAAGGCGGGCCGGTCCGTGAGCGGCGACGATCAATGCTGGGACCTGCACCCATCACACCGGGCCACACGGAGGCACAGCATGGAAGCGATCGTTTTCGAGGAGTTCGGCGGTCCTGAGGTCCTGCACCTCAAGGAGATCGACGAGGTGCACGCGGGTCCGGGGCAGATCCGTGTCAAGGTCGCGGCGGCCGGCGTCAATCCGGTCGACTACAAGATCCGTCACGGCTGGATGCAGGCCGCCTTCCCGACCGAACTCCCCGCCACCCCCGGCCTGGAGGTGGCCGGCACGGTCGACGAGATCGGCGCGGGCGTCACCGGTGTCGCGGTCGGCGACGAGGTGCTGGGCTGGAGCGAGACCGGCTCATACGCGCAGTACGCACTCGCCATTGAATTCGCCCCCAAGCCCGCCGGTCTCGCGTGGGAGACGGCGGTCGCCCTGCCCGTGGCGGGCGAGACGGCCCAGCGCGTACTGGACCTCCTCGCCGTCCGCGAGGGCGAGACGCTGCTGGTGCACGGCGCGTCCGGGGCGGTCGGATCGGTCGGCGTCCAGCTGGCGGTGGCGCGCGGGGTGAAGGTCGTCGGCACGGCGTCGCCCGCCAACCACGAGGTGCTGCGCGCGCTCGGCGCGATTCCGGTCGCGTACGGGGAAGGACTGGCGGAGCGCGTACGGGAGGCCGCTCCCCAGGGTGTGGACGCGGTCTTCGAGGCGGCGGGCCACGGGGACCTCCCGGCCCTGATCGAGGCGCGCGGCGGGGCCACGGACCGTGTCGTCACGATCCTGGACCCGATGTCGGCGGCGGAGCACGGGGTGGTCTTCACCGGGGAGTCCACCGCCGACCGGTCGGTGGGCCTGGCAGAGCAGGCGCGTCTCGTCGCGGACGGAAAGCTGAAGGTGCAGGTGGCGGAGGTGTTCCCGCTCGCACTCGCGGCCAAGGCACAGCAGCTCAGCGAGGAGGGGCACGGGCGCGGGAAGCTGGTCCTGAAGCCGTAGGCGCAGACCCGGCTACAGGCCTTGCCATGATCGGCGAGCTGCGCCGAGGATGGCGCCATGCCGACCTTCACCGCGCCCGACGGGACCGTCCTCGCCCACCACACGGTCGGTGAGGGCGAGCCCCTGCTCTGTCTGCCCGGCGGCGCCATGCGCGCCTCCGCCTACCTCGGCGACCTGGGCGGTCTCGCGTCCCACCGGCGGCTGGTCCTGCTGGATTCGCGCGGCACCGGCGACTCGTCCTTCCCGGCCGACCCGGCGACGTACCGCGTCGACCGGCAGGTCGCCGACGTCGAGGCGCTGCGCGCACACCTCGGACTGGAGCGTGTCGACCTGCTCGCGCACTCGGCCGCCGGTGATCTGGCACTGCTGTACGCGGCCGCGTACCCGCAGCGCGTCAACTCCCTCACCCTGGTCACCGCGCGGGCCCGCGCCCTCGGCGTCGACTTCACCGTCGGACACCGCCACGAGGCGGCCGACCTGCGGAAGTCCGAGCCCTGGTACGAGGGCGCCCGCGAGGGCTTCGACCGGATCTGGGACGGGACGGCGGCGGACGCCGACTTCGACGCGGCTGTGCCCTTCTTCTACGGCCGCTGGGACGCGGCGGCCCAGGCGCACGCCGCGCACGAGGTCGAGCAGACCAACGAGGAGGCCGCGGACGCGTACGCCGCCGCCGGAGCCTTCGACCCGCTCGCGGATCTCTCCTCCCTGACCGCACCGGTCCTGCTGATCGCAGGCGAGGTGGACAGCGGACCGCGCCCCCAGGTCGCCGCCGCGATCGCCGAGCTGCTCCCCACATCCGAACTGACCGTCCAGCCGGGCGCCGGCCACTTCCCCTGGCTGGACGACCCCGCCTTCTTCACCCGGACCGTCACGGAGTTCCTCGACCGGGCGGCAGCAGCTTCCCTCTGACATCGGGGCCGCCGGGGCCGCCGGGCTGTTGTACGTGCGCCGCGTCCGCCGCCGCCGTCCCGTGCTCCCAGCCCTCGTAGTCCGTCGCGCCGCGTACCCGGGTCGTGGTCGTCCGCGGGAACATCCGGTCCGCGTTCGCCTCCACCGCCACGTCCCTGGCGGCCAGCACGGGGAGGAGGCTGCCGTCCGCCTCGGCCGCCGTGACCTGCTCGGTCGTCTCCGTCAGACGCTGGCCGAGCCTGCTCGCGTACGCCATCAGGAAGGACTGGCGGAACGTTTTGGTGCGCTTGCGGCCGCCTGCCCGCTGGCCCGCCTCCGCCCTGGTCATCGCCGCCGTGCCCTGGACGAGGAGCGAGGTGTAGAGCAGCTCCGTCACCTCCAGGTCGGGTTCGAAACCGACGACCGTACTGAAGGAGCAGGCCCCGTTCCAGACGGCGCGGCAGCGGTTCGCGGTCGCCACCGCGTCCAGCAGGATCGCCTTCGCCGTCTCGTACGGTGCGTCGACGCCGATGCGGCAGGCGGTGGGCGCGTCCGGGTCATGTGCGTGCGCGGAGAGCCGCGCCTCGTCGATGCTGTGCCGCGCCATGAGCTCCTGCGCCTTGGCACTGAGCGCCTCGGCCTCCTCGGGGAACCCGGTCGCCTCGGCCTTCGCGAGCAGCGCCCGGATCCGGCCGAGCATGCGCGGTTCGGCGTGATGGTGCGGCTGCTGTACGTGGAGAGGCGTGGCCCCCGGCGCCGGGCCGACAGGCTCGATCGAGGGGAGGCGGAGCAGCAGCCGGTAGAGCTCGAGGAGCGCCGTGGACCGGGAGAAGCGGTCGCTCGCGCGGTACGGCGCGGGGTCGACGGAGTCCAGCTGGGGCTGCCAGCGGGGCGGGAGGCGGTCGTAGCCCCGTACCTCCGAAATGATCAGTGCGGCGAGCAGCTGTCCATGGCCGGGCTCCAGGTCGCGGCGGACGATCCGTACGAGATCGGCAGGCTCCCAGCCCCGCGCCCAGGCCAGCCGGACGAACTCCTCGCCGCGCCGGCCGAGCGCCTCGTCGGCCGTCGGATCGGCGGCGAGGAGGGAGGCTCCGGTGTCCAGGCCCTCGACGCCTTCGGAGTAGAGCGCGGCTGCGAACGCCTGGTCGATCACCTTGTGCATAAGGCAAGGGTAGGGCTGGGCCTACCTCGCAGACGCCCGCTGGTGGTCGTGATCGGGGGCCGCTGCGGCGGTTGGATTTGGGGCATGGACACAACTGCCGTACGGCTCACCGCCGTCCGTCGCGTCTACCGCGACGTCACCGCCCTGGACGGGGTCGATCTCGACTTCAGGGCCGGGACCTTCACCGCTGTCATGGGGCCCTCCGGGTCGGGGAAGTCGACTCTGCTGCAGTGCGCGGCCGGGCTCGACCGGCCGACGTCGGGGGTGGTGGAGATCGGCGGCACACCGCTGACCGGTCTGAGCGAGCGCCGGCTGACGCTGCTGCGGCGGGAGCGGATCGGCTTCGTCTTCCAGGCGTTCAA
>NZ_JAFLRJ010000710.1 GCF_017315755.1 Streptomyces beijiangensis | reverse complement strand
CCCCGCCACCAGCGCCCCGAAGACCGCCACCGCGAGTCCTCCCGCGACCTGACGTCCCGCGTTCAGCACCCCCGCCGCCAGTCCGGCCCGCTCCTCAGGCACCGCCTCCAGCATCGCCGTCGTCAGCGGCGGGATGGTCAGCGCGACGCCGATCGCCATCGGCACCATCGACAACGCCAGCACCGGCCCGGACGTGTCGGCCGAGACCAGGAGCAGCACCAGCAGTCCCGCCACCGCCATCAGCTGCCCGGCCAGCAGCGGCACCCGGAATCCGTACCGGCCCGCCAGTTTCCCCGCCAGGATGTTGACCACCGGGATCAGCGCCGTCATCGGCAGGAACATCAGCCCGGCGCTCAACGCCGAACCCCCGCGCACCTGTTGGAAGAACAGGCTCAGCACAAAGATCACCCCGTAGAACGCCACGCTGTTCGCAGCCCCTACGGCCACCGCCACCGACACCGTCCGGTTGCGGAAGAGCCCCAACGGCACCAGCGGGTGCGGATGCCGCGACTCGATGACCAGGAACGCCACCAGCGACAGCACAGCCACCACCCCCGCGACCGCCCCGGCGACCCCGCCCCCGACCACCGCGTAC
>NZ_JAFLRJ010000709.1 GCF_017315755.1 Streptomyces beijiangensis | reverse complement strand
ATTCCGCTGGTTTTCCCATCATTCCGTAGGAGTTGGCGCGCGTGCGTGAGCAGGTATGGCAGAGGTTTCGTTCTTCCGGGCATGTGTCGGCCGCGGCCGCCATGGTCGTCGGCGTCATGACGGTGGGGGTCCTTGCGCCGACCTCGGCGTCTGCCGCCGGCAGGACGGACACCGTCCAGCAGGAGTTGAGCGCGCTGGTGCGCTCGGACGGTGTGCCCGCCGCGCTGGCCGGCGTCAGGGGCCGCGACGGTCGTACCCGTGACTACACCGCGGGAGTGGGCGACGTCGCCACCGGCGCGGAGGTGCCCAGGGACGGTCAGGTGCGGATCGGCAGCAACACCAAGGTGTTCACCGCCGTGGTCGTGCTGCAGCTCGTCGCCGAGAGGAGGATCCGCCTCGACGCGTTCGTCGAAACCTATCTGCCCGGTCTCGTACGCGGGGAAGGGAATGACGGGCGCCGGATCACCGTCCGCCAGCTGCTCCAGCAGACCAGCGGACTTCCCAACTACACCGACTACGACCTCCAGCTCCGGCACTACGAACCCCGTGAGCTCCTCGACATCGCTCTCCAGCACAAGTCCCGCTCCGACCCCGGGACGAAGTGGGAGTACAGCAACACCAATTATGTGCTGGCCGGTCTTCTCGTCGAGAAGGTCACCGGCCGGTCCGTCGCCGACGAGATCGACCGGCGCGTCATCAAGCGCATCGGGCTGCGCCACACCTACTTCCCCGCCCCCGGCGACGCGACCATCC
>NZ_JAFLRJ010000708.1 GCF_017315755.1 Streptomyces beijiangensis | reverse complement strand
TGCATTTGGCGGAGATTTTGGCGAGTACGGAAGAGGAGCCGTTGGTATGAGTGGGACGTATCTGGGGATGCCGTCGTTTCCTGAGGCGGCGCGTGGTGCGGTGAACAATCCGACGTTGCGGGCGAATCTGCGTCATGCCACCCATACGATCCGGGCGAAGCGGGCGGTGGCGGTGGAGGAGTTGGCGGACTGGGGGTTGTTGCGGGAGGCGGGGAAGCAGATCAAGGACCGCACGCTGCGGTATCTGGACACCTATCTCGTCGAGCTGGAGAACAAGGTCACCGCGGCGGGGGGTGTCGTGCACTGGGCGGCGGATGCGCAGGAGGCGAACCGGATCGTGGTGGATCTGGTGGCGGCGACCGGGGAGCGGGAGGTGGTGAAGGTCAAGTCGATGGCCACCCAGGAGATCGGCCTGAATGAGGCGTTGGAGGCGGCGGGGATCGCCGCCTTTGAGACGGATCTCGCGGAGCTGATCGTGCAGTTGGGTGAGGATCGCCCCTCACATATTTTGGTGCCCGCGATCCACCGTAACCGGGGGGAGATCCGGGAGATTTTCGCGCGGACCATGAGTGAGTGGGGGCGCCCGGCGCCGGAGGATCTGAGTGATGCGCCGGCGGAGTTGGCGGAGGCGGCCCGGTTGCATTTGCGGGAGAAGTTCCTGCGGGCCAAGGTCGGTATTTCGGGGGCGAACTTCATGGTCGCCGAGACCGGCACCCTGGTGGTCCTGGAGTCGGAGGGCAACGGGCGGATGTGCCTGACGCTGCCCGAGATGCTGATCTCGGTGGTCGGCATCGAGAAGATCGTGCCCAGCTGGCGGGATCTGGAGGTGTTCCTGCAGACCCTCCCACGATCCTCGACCGCCGAGCGGATGAACCCCTACACCAGCACCTGGACCGGCACCACCAGCGAGGACGGCCCGCAGGTCTTCCATCTGGTGTTGCTGGACAACGGGCGCACCGCCACCCTCGCTGATGAGGTGGGGCGTCAGGCGTTGCGCTGTATCCGCTGCTCGGCCTGCCTGAATGTGTGCCCGGTCTATGAGCGGGCCGGGGGGCACGCCTACGGGTCGGTCTATCCGGGGCCGATCGGGGCGATCCTCTCCCCGCAACTGCGCGGTACCCAGAGCGACATCGATGCCTCACTGCCCTACGCGTCGTCGTTGTGCGGGGCATGTTACGACGTGTGTCCCGTCGCCATCGATATT
Source organism: Streptomyces beijiangensis (assembly GCF_017315755.1). Taxonomy (GTDB): domain Bacteria; phylum Actinomycetota; class Actinomycetes; order Streptomycetales; family Streptomycetaceae; genus Streptomyces; species Streptomyces beijiangensis. The sequence continues at coordinate 741 of NZ_JAFLRJ010000708.1, read as the reverse complement.
CCTGAGGTGCTGGTGCATTTGCGGGAGCGGGTGGCCGACCAGGGCGGCAAGGGCCATCGTCTGGAGAAGGCGGCCATGACGGCGGCGGGCTGGATCCTCAACCACCCTGCCGCACTGGCGACGGGGGAGCGTCTGGCCTCCAAGACCCGCACACTGCACCCCAAGAACCCGCCCGGTGCGGGCGCCTGGACCCAGGCCCGTGATTTGCCCGAACTGCCCGGCGAACCGTTCCGCGACTGGTGGAAGAAGAACCGCACATGAGCAGCAGAGACCTGATCCTGGACCGGGTGCGCAAGGCGCTGACCGACGCCTCGGAGGTGCCCGAGCCGTCCCGGGACTACCTCACCAGTCACACCCCCGACGACCCGGCGGTCATCGTCGACCTGCTGGCGGCGAACCTCGCCGACTACCGCGCACGCGTCCACCGCACCGACGAGAACGCACTGCCCGACCTCCTCGCCCGCCTGCTGACCGAACGCGGCACCAAATCGGTGCTGGTACCGTCGGGCCTGCCGGAGGGGTGGCTCGCGAAGAGTGACGCGACCCAAGTAGCGGACCGGCCCGCCTCCACGGCCGGCGAACTCGATGAGGTCGACAGTGTGGTGACCGGGTGCGCGCTGGCCATCGCCGAGACCGGCACGATCGTCCTGGACGCCGGCCCCGACCAGGGCCGCCGCCGTATCACCCTCGTCCCCGACCACCACATCTGCGTCGTCCGCACCACCGACCAGATCGTCGCCT
>NZ_JAFLRJ010000707.1 GCF_017315755.1 Streptomyces beijiangensis | reverse complement strand
CCGGCCCCGTCGAGCAGCGCGAACAACTCGTCCTGCGCCTGTGACCGGGCCGTGTGCCCCGAGAGCCCGCCCATCGTCCAGGCCTGCAGCATGGTCGGCGGCGCGATCCCCGGATAGGCAGGATGGCCATCGCCCATCGCCTCGCACCAGTGCCTGATCATCGCCTCGTTGACGACGTCCTTGCCGACCCCCGCGACAGCGGCGGCCCGTCCCTCGAAAACCTTCAACTCCCCCTCGATATTCATCGCTTACGGCTCCTCATCCCGAGCCGCATCGTCGCCACGATCTCCCGCTGCACCTCGCTCACCCCGCCCCCGAAGGTATTGATCTGCGCCGCCCGGTTCATCCGCTCCAGCTCACCGTCCCCGAAGAC
>NZ_JAFLRJ010000706.1 GCF_017315755.1 Streptomyces beijiangensis | reverse complement strand
AAAGTAGACCGACCGGGCCGCCTGCCCGGCTCGCACCTCATGCACCCGCGGGCAGGCGGCCCGGTCGGTCTACTTTCTCCCCCAGCACCTGCACGAACTCCAGGCACGCAACCGTGCGGACCAGCAAGATCCCGCCTGGCGCAAGCTCTACGCGCTTCGCTCTGGCGCCGAGGGCCCTCTCGGCGATCTTGCCCTCGGCGCCGGGCACGCCGCTGCCGC
>NZ_JAFLRJ010000705.1 GCF_017315755.1 Streptomyces beijiangensis | reverse complement strand
TGCTCCGCGACGCGCTCCGCTCCCTCGCCGAGGCGAAGATCGCCCCCTTCGCGGCGGCCGTCGACGAGGAGGCCCGCTTCCCGCAGGAGGCGCTCGACGCCCTGACCGCGGCCGACCTGCACGCCGTGCACGTCCCAGAGGAGTACGGCGGCACGGGAGCCGACGCGCTAGCCACGGTCATCGTGATCGAGGAGGTGGCCCGCGTCTGCGCCTCCTCCTCTCTCATCCCGGCCGTCAACAAGCTCGGCTCGCTCCCGGTGATCCTCTCCGGCTCCGAGGACCTCAAGAAGAAGTACATGACCCCCCTGGCCAAGGGCGACGGCATGTTCTCCTACTGCCTCTCCGAGCCCGCGTCGGGCTCGGACGCGGCCGGCATGAAGACGAAGGCCGTACGCGACGGCGACTTCTGGGTCCTCAACGGCGTGAAGCGCTGGATCACCAACGCGGGTGTCTCCGAG
>NZ_JAFLRJ010000704.1 GCF_017315755.1 Streptomyces beijiangensis | reverse complement strand
GGCGGCGGCGGGTAGGGGCCCTGGTCTCCGGTCTGCTGCTGCATGGTCCAAGTATGGCTGCGGCGCCCCGGGGGGCCGCTGTCGGTCCCCGGGGCGCCGGTTCGGTGCCGTACGCCTGCTTCTGCCGTGGCTAGATGATCAGGCTGAGCAGCGCCGCGACCACGAAGCCCGAGACCGAGAGGACCGTCTCCAGGACCGTCCAGGACTTCAGGGTGTCTCGTTCGGTGATGCCGAAGTACTTCGAGACCATCCAGAAGCCGCCGTCGTTCACGTGCGAGGCGAAGATCGAGCCCGCCGAGATCGCCATGATGATCAGCGCGAGGTGGGCCTGCGAGAGGTCCTGGCCCTCGACGAGCGGAACCACGATGCCGGCCGTCGTGACGATCGCGACCGTCGCCGAACCCTGCGCGACACGCAGGACCACGGAGATCAGCCAGGCGAGCAGAATGACCGGCAGACCGACGTCGTTGAAGGTCTTGGCGAGCGCGTCCGCGATGCCCGAGGCCTTGAGGACCGCGCCGAAGACACCGCCCGCGCCGACCACCAGAAGGATGTTCCCGACCGGCTTGAGGGACGCCGTCGAGACCTGCTCCAGCGACTTGCGCGACCAGCCGCGGCGGATGCCGAGCAGGTAGTACGCGAGGAAGAGCGCGATGGTCAGCGCCACGAAGGGGTGGCCGAAGAACTCGATGACCGAGCGGAACGTGGAGGGGTCGAGCGCGATCGAGGAGAACGTCGCCAGGAGGATCAGGACCAGCGGGGTGCCGATGATCGCCAGGACGGCGGTCAGGGCGACCGGCGCCTCCTGGGACTGCACTCCCTGCGACTGACGCTCGGCCAGAACCGCTGCCTTGGCCTCCTCGGATGCGTCGAGCATGTCCTGCGGGACCTCGACGAAGAGGCGCTTGCCGATCCAGGCGGCGTACACCCAGGCGCAGAGCAGCGCCGGGATGCCGACCGAGATGCCCATCAGGATGACCCAGCCAAGCGACACGTGGAACAGGGCCGCGGCAGCGACCGGTCCCGGGTGCGGGGGCAGGAAGGCGTGCGTCATCGAGAGGCCGGCGAGGAGCGGCATCGCGTACAGGATGATCGACTTGCCGGAGCGCTTGGTGGCCGCGTACACGATGGGCGCCAGCACGAAGATGCCGACGTCGAAGAAGACCGGGATGCCGAAGATGAGGCCGGTGAGGCCCATCGCGAGGGGCGCGCGCTTCTCGCCGAAGAGGTTGAGGAGGCGGGAGCTCAAGGTCTCGGCTCCGCCGGAGACTTCGAGGATCGCGCCGAGCATCGTGCCGAGGCCGATGATGATCGCGATATGGCCGAGCGTGCCGCCCATGCCGGTTTCGATGACCGAGACGGCGGTGGACTTCTGGACCGTGCCGAAGAGCTCGGTGACGGAGAGTCCCGCGCCGAGGCCGACGGCTATGGAGACCGCGAGGAGGGCGACGAACGGCTGGATCCTGACCTTGATGATCAGGAAGAGGAGCAGGGCGATCCCGAGCGCGGCGACGAGGAGCAGACCCGTCGTGCCGCCTATGAGCGGGAGCAGGCCGCCGGTGTGGGGTGTTGGCGGGGGGACTGCGGGTGCGGCGGAGGCGAGCATCATTGCGGGTAACTCCGGTGCTTGGGTGGGCGGTTCGAGGCATGGGGGACCGCGGCAGGGCGCCGCCGATGAGCGGATGGGCGCCGGGCCGTGGGAGTACGGGAGCACGTGCGGGGACTGGATTAAGAGACTCACTCGGGATCGCCGTGTGGTGGTGGGGGTGGTGCGCCGCCCGGGGCCGGGTCGCCCCGGGCGTGTGGTGCCGGCCGGCCTTTAGCCGAGTACCGCCAGGGCATCGATCTCGATGAGCAGGCCGGCGGGGAGGCCGACGTAGACCGTGGTGCGCGCCGAGGCCGGGGCCTTGAGGTTCTGGTCCTCGAAGTACGCGTTGTAGATCTCGTTGAGCTCGGCGAAGTGCGCGGTGTCGGTGAGGTAGACGCGCATCATCATCACGTCGTCCCAGCTCGCGCCGCCCTCCTCCAGGATCGCCTTCACATTGGCGAACGTCTGGAGGGTCTGCTCACGCAGGGTCGGGCCCGCGGGGGTGGGTGCCTGGCCTTCGACGGCCGGCAGGAAGCCGACCTGGCCGGCGACCTGGAGGATGTTGCCCTTGCGGACGCCGTGCGAGAACTTCGCGGGCGGGGCGGTGTGGGTGGCGGGAGTGAGTGCGGTCTTCTCGGTCATGCGTCTGATCCCTTGGGGGTGTTGGGGG
>NZ_JAFLRJ010000703.1 GCF_017315755.1 Streptomyces beijiangensis | reverse complement strand
GGAGCAGGTCTGGTCGGCCGTGGCCACCCCGCGCGGGCTGCCGGGGTGGCTGGCGGCGGCCGATGTGCTGGAGCCGCGGCTCGGCGGGGCGGTCAAGCTGCGGTGGCTGAACGGCGAGAGCGACAACGTGCACAGCGGCACGGTCACCGCGTGGGAGGTGCAGCGCGTCGCCGAGTACACGGTCGATCTGCACGGGCGGGTCCGCTTCCATCTGGAGCCGGTCGGCGCGCAGGCCGCCGTCGTCCGCTTCACCAACGAGTTCCAGGGGCCCGACAGCCTGCGCGCCGACCGGCTCCAGAT
>NZ_JAFLRJ010000702.1 GCF_017315755.1 Streptomyces beijiangensis | reverse complement strand
GCAGGGGCGAAGCCCCGCAAAGCGGGATCCGGGGCGCGACCCCGGGCAAAGCAGTGGCCCGGCACCAGAGACCTGGTGCCGGGCCACCGTCGGCTCCCCCGGACCCTCAGCCGGAGAAGCCGATGTGCGCGAGCCTCACCGACCCGCGCAGTCCGAGGCGGAGGTCATGGACCCCCGACACCTGGAGTCCGGCCTCCAGCGTCGCGTACACGTACGGGCCCCCGGCGTCCGGGACATCGAACCGGACCGCCCTGCCCGCCACTTCGAGGGCGACCGACCCCTCCCCCGC
>NZ_JAFLRJ010000701.1 GCF_017315755.1 Streptomyces beijiangensis | reverse complement strand
GGGTGGGGGCTACTCCTCCGGAGGGAACACCGGCTCGCCCGTCCCCAGCAGCGCGATCGCGATCGCCTCCACCGGGCACCCCTCCGCAGCCGCAAGCACCTTCTCGTTCGCGTCCGACTCCGCCAGCACCGGATGCGACTGCCGGGCCGAGTCCAGCGCGAACCCCTCCGGCGCGTGGTTCACGCACATCCCCGAGCCGATGCACACGGACCGGTCGACCTCCACGTGCCAGCGGTCTCCCATCAGACCGCCCCCTCGTACCCTGCCGGCAGGTGGATCATCTTGTGCTCGAAGAACTCGCCGTAGCCCTCGGGCCCGAACTCCCGGCCGAGACCGGAGTTCTTGTAGCCCCCGAAGGGTCCGAGCATGTCCAGGCTGAAGGTGTTCACGCTGTACGTACCCGTGCGCACGCGCCGCGCGATGTCGATCCCGCGCTCGACGTCCGCGGTCCAGACGCTGCCGCTCAGCCCGTAGTCCGAGTCGTTCGCGATCTTCACCGCCTCGTCCTCGTCGTCGTACGGCAGCAGACAGATGACCGGGCCGAAGATCTCCTCGCGGGCGATCCGCATCGAGTTGTCGACGTCCCCGAAGAGCGTCGGCTCGACGTACCAGCCCTGGTCGAATCCGGCCGGACGCCCGCCCCCCGTAAGGATCTTGGCGCCTTCCTCCTGGCCGATCCGGATGTAGTCGAGCGAGCGCTGCTGCTGGCGCTGGGCGACCAGCGGGCCGAGTTCCGTCGCGGGGTCCAGCGGGTCGCCGACCTTCAGCGCCCCGGCCGCCGACGCGAACGCCTCCGCGATCTCGTCGTACCGGCTGCGCGGTGCGAGGATCCGGGTCTGGGCCACGCACGCCTGCCCGTTGATCATCCAGGCGAAGGGGACGATGCCCGCGACGGCCGTCGCGAGATCGGCGTCCGGGGCGATGATCGCCGCAGACTTGCCGCCCAGCTCAAGCGTGACGCGGGTGAGATTGCGCGCGCAGACCTCCATCACGCGCTTGCCCGCCGCCACAGAACCGGTGAAGGAGACCTTGTCCACGCCCGGGTGTCCGACCAGGTACTCACTGACCTCGCGGTCAGCGGCGACGATCGAGAGCACGCCCTCGGGGAGCCCTGCCTCCTTCACGATGTCCGCGAGGATGTACGCGTCCAGCGGCGTCTCCGGCGAGACCTTCAGGATCGCCGGGCACCCGGCGAGCAGCGCGGGCGCGAGCTTGGCGGCGGCGGTGAACTGCGGGACGTTCCACGGCACCACGGCCGCCACGACCCCCACCGGCTCACGCCGGACCAGGAGCTTGCCGAGGATGCCGTCGCGCTTCTCCTCGTACGTGAAGTTCCGTGCCGTGGTGATCGCCGCGTCCCAGACCATCATCGCGGCGAGCGCCTGCACCATCACGCTGGAGGTGTACGGCGTCCCGTTCTGGGAGCTGATGCAGCGGGCTATCTCCTCGTACCGTACGGCGAAGGCGTCCTTGATCTTGGTGACGACCCCGATCCGCTCGTCGAGGGTCATCCGGGGCCAGGGCCCCTCGTCGAACGCCGTGCGTGCGACGGCGACCGCGCGGTCGACATCGGCGCGCGACGCGTGCGGAACGGTGGCGAAGACCTCCCCCGTGTGCGGGGAGACGACCTCGATGACGTCCTTGCCGATGGGGTCCACCAACTCCCCACCGATGAACAGCTGTCCGTGTTCCACAAGCTCGGTCATGGGTGACTGCCTCCCGCGCGGCGCTTCCTGACACTTCCTGACACTGTTTCAGAACTGATACCAGTTCTAGTTCCAGGAGTCCACGGAAAGGGCGCGACGAGCTACTCGCGGGGCGGGCGCGGAATGACCCGCGCCACCGAGCACCGCACACTTCCCGAAGCAGCGGCCGCTCCCAGTGCCTCGATCCGCACCGCCTGCCCAGACGCAAGATCGGGAATCTGACCGAACGCCACCAGACGCACCCCGTCGCCGTCGACGACATCCACGAAGATCGCGTAACCCGACCGCTCACCACGGAGGTTCGTCACTTCCAGACCGGCCACCGGAAAGCCGGTCGTGGCGTCCGTCACGCACCGCGTGACCTTCACCCTCTCGGAAGGCGGCGAGGCCACCACGGCGGCAGGACGCCCGCCGCCCGGAGCGATCCAGTCCACGATCGAGCGGATTCCGAATCCGACCACCGCATAGAGGGATCCCATCACGGCGAACCAGCCGAACAACAGCACATACCGGTGCCTCACCCGCGTCTCGTACGGGTAGTCCCCGGACCCCACGAACCAGGTCCGCATCCCCCGGAAGTCCTTGATCAACGCCAGCCCGAGCAGCCCGAGCGCAGCAATGGCCGGGAGGACCACCATCAACACCGACATCCTCGCAGTGCACCAGACGGCGACCACTCCACACAACCACCCGGCCCAACAGTCGACTTGGGCGACTATTGAAACCGGTTCTAGTTATAGTGGCCGCGCAGCCGACGAAAGGCGAGGACCCATGACACAGGTGACCGACCACGGTGGGGGCGTCTGGTCCCTGAAGGTCCCGATCCCCGACAACCCGCTCGGCCACACCCTGGTCCACGTCGTCGACACCGACAGCGGTCCCGTCCTGATCGACACCGGCTGGGACGACCCCGCCTCCTGGGACGCCCTCACCGACGGCCTGTCCGAACTCACCCTCTCCATCACGGACATCCACGGCGTCCTCATCACCCACCACCACCCCGACCACCACGGCCTCTCCGGCCAGGTGCGCGAGGCCTCCGGTGCCTGGATCGCGATGCACGCCGCCGACACCGAGGTCGTCAAGCGCACCCGCAGCGCCGAACCAGGCGTCTGGCTCGACTACTTGACCGCCAAGCTCGCCGCGGCCGGCGCCCCCGAGGACCATCTCGCCCCCCTCCGCCAGGCCCGCGCCTCCGGCCGGATGCGCACGCTGCCCGGTCTGAACGCCGCCGTCCCCGACCGGGAGATCGTCCCCGGCGACCTCCTCCCCCTCGCGG
>NZ_JAFLRJ010000071.1 GCF_017315755.1 Streptomyces beijiangensis | reverse complement strand
TGGTCGGCCATGTCCACGTCCGGGTCGTGCAGCCACTGCATCTGCAGACCGTCTATGAGGGCGAACACCATCAGCGCCAGCCGCTCCGGGTCGAGACCCGGCGACAGGCGTCCTTCCTCCTGCAGCTTCCGGAGCGTATCGGCCGTGATGGTACGGCTGACGGCGTAGCGATCGCGGAAGAACGCATGGGCGGGGTGCTGCT
>NZ_JAFLRJ010000700.1 GCF_017315755.1 Streptomyces beijiangensis | reverse complement strand
GCCCTCCCGCCCCCTCGCTCCCAACGCGGCGCTGACCAGCCGCTGGCAGGGCGTCATGATGGACAACTTCGGCACCCCCAGGCTGCCGCTGGTCCGGGGCCGCGGCACCCGCGTCTGGGACGCCGAGGGCAACGAGTTCCTCGACTTCGCCGGCGGCATCGCCGTCAACTCGCTCGGCCACGGGCATCCCGCTGTCGTGTCGGCCGTCTCCGCGCAGATCGCCTCGCTCGGACACATCTCGAACCTGTTCATCGCCGAGCCGACCGTTCGCCTCGCCGAGCGCCTGCTCCAGC
>NZ_JAFLRJ010000699.1 GCF_017315755.1 Streptomyces beijiangensis | reverse complement strand
CCGCCGAAGGCCGTACCGGAGAAGGAGTTTCCGGCCCGGAACTCGAAGAGTCCCGCGATGAACAGTGCGATGCCGCCCACGAAAGTGGCGATCGGAACGGCGTTGGCTGTGGTCACGCCGTCGATCACGCCCGTGGCGCCGATACCGAAGGCCAGCAGAGTGAGGCCCAGAGCCAGGTGGCCGAGATTGGATGTGGTGCTTCCCGCAGAGACGTCGTTGTCCACGGCGGGCTCCCTTCAAGTGCAGTGGTGCTGCTTCCCAGTGACCGTTATGTACCCTTCACAAGGGCACAATCCACCTCTACGCGCTGGTAGTTTTCGCACTGTCAAGCGGGAGTTGACGCCAAATGCCCGATCACCCGGTCAGGGGATGACGATGACCGGCCGCTGCGCACGCCG
>NZ_JAFLRJ010000698.1 GCF_017315755.1 Streptomyces beijiangensis | reverse complement strand
GTGGTGCGGGGGACGGGGCGTCCGTGGTGGCGGCCCCGGAAGGTCGAGTACGTACCGTCGTGGAAGAAGGTGTGGGTGAGAGTCTTGGCGAGGGCGGCGAGGGGCGCGCGGGCGAAGTCCTCGTAGTAGCCCTGGGACTCGCCGGTGAGCGCGGTGTGCAGGGCGTGGTGGAAGTCGTCGTTCCACTGGGCGTGCAGGCCGAGTCCGCCCGCCTCGCGNNCGCGCTCGCGCCGCCAGCCGGACGGGCCCGACGGGCTCAGCGCCGTACTCGACCACTCCGCCCACGCCTGGCAGCAGGACTGGCCCGGCCGCCCACTGCCCGGCGCGGTCCTCTACGAGCTGCACATCGGTACGTACACGAGCGAGGGCGTGCACCGCGTCCAGGCGCAGTCCGTCGATGCGGTAGTCGCGCAGCCAGGACAGGGCGCTCTCGCGCAGATAGGTGCGTACCTCGTCGGAGCCGGGGGCGTCCAGATTGACGGCGGAGCCCCAGGGGGTGTGATGGGTGTCGGTGAAGTACGGGCCGAAGAGCGGCAGATAGTTGCCGGAGGGGCCGAGGTGGTTGTGGACCACGTCCAGGACGACGCCCAGGCCGTGCGCGTGCGCCGCGTCGACGAAGCGCTTCAGGCCTTCGGGGCCGCCGTACGGCTCGTGGACCGCCCAGAGGGAGACGCCCTCGTAACCCCAGCCGTGCCGGCCGGGGAAGGGGCAGACCGGCATCAGTTCGATGTGCGTGATGCCCAAGTCGCGCAGGTGGCCGAGGCGTTGGGCTGCCGCATCGAAGGTGCCCTCGCTCGTGTACGTACCGATGTGCAGCTCGTAGAGGACCGCGCCGGGCAGTGGGCGGCCGGGCCAGTCCTGCTGCCAGGCGTGGGCGGAGTGGTCGAGTACGGCGCTGAGCCCGTCGGGCCCGTCCGGCTGGCGGCGCGAGCGCGGGTCGGGGAGCACCTGTGGGCTATCGCCGGACCCGGACCCGGACCCGGACCCGAGCGCGAATCCGTACCGCGTGCCGTCGTCGGCCTCGGCCCGCGCCAGCCACCAGCCGGGGCGCCCGGGGTCCCGTTCCATCGGTTCCGTACGGTCGGCCACATGGAGCGTGACCTGTTCCGCCTCTGGTGCCCATACGTCGAACAGCATTTCTGGCTCCTCCCCCGGGGACAGGCCTCCCATGCTCTGCGGAAGATGCGATCAAGGTCTAGAGGTTGGGCATAACTGGCGATTAAGGTCCGGGACATGACGCGTGAGCCATTGCCTACGTTCCCGCCCGGCTTCCTCTGGGGAGCGTCCGCCTCCGCTTTCCAGACCGAGGGCGCGCCCGCCGCCGACGGCAAGGGCCCGTCGGGCTGGGACCGGTTCGCGGCCGAGCCAGGACGGATCAAGGACGGCTCCGACGCCTCGCGCGGCACCGGATTCCACGACCGCTACCGCGAGGACGTCGCCCTGCTCGCCGGGCTCGGCGCGGACGCGTTCCGCTTCTCGGTGAGCTGGCCGCGCGTCGTCCCGGGCGGAAGCGGCGCGGTCAACACGGCCGGGCTCGACTTCTACGACCGTCTGGTCGACGAGCTGTGCGCGCAAGGGATCACGCCCGCACCGACCCTCTACCACTGGGACACCCCGGCGGAGCTGGATGACGCGGGCGGCTGGCTGCGGCGGGACACCGCGTACCGGTTCGCCGAGTACGCGGCGGTCGTCGCCGAGCGGCTCGCCGACCGCGTGCCGATGTGGATCACCCTCAACGAGCCGGCCGAGGTGACCCTGCTCGGCTATGCGCTGGGCGAGCACGCCCCGGGCAGGAAGCTGCTCTTCGACGCACTGCCCGCCGCCCACCACCAGCTCCTGGCGCACGGTCTGTCCGTACAGGCGCTGCGGGCGGCCGGTGCGTCGAACATCGGGATCGCCGTCTCGCACACGCCCGTCTGGACGGCGGGGGAGAGCGAGGGGGACCGGTTCGGGGCCGAGTTGTACGACACGATCTCCAACTGGCTGTTCGCCGACCCGATCCTCACCGGCGCCTATCCCGACGAGAACTTCGCCGCCCTGATGCCGGGCCCGGTCGCCGACGACCTGAAGGTGATCTCGGCGCCCCTCGACTGGTACGGGGTCAACTACTACAACCCCACACTCGTCGGCGCCCCCGCCACCGAGGCACTCGACTCCTTCGCAGGCTTTGAGATGCCCGCCGAACTCCCCTTCGGGATAAGGGAGATCGAGGGTTACGCCAAGACCGACTTCGGCTGGCCGGTGGTCCCCGACGGTCTGCGCGAGATGCTGACCGCGCTCAGCGCGCGCTTCGGGGACCGGCTGCCGCCGCTCTACATCACCGAGAACGGCTGCAGTTACGACGGCGTGCACGACCGGGCCCGTATCGACTACCTCGACGGCCATCTGCGCGCGCTCCACACCGCCATGGCCGAGGGGGTCGACGTGCGCGGCTACTTCACCTGGTCGCTCACCGACAACTTCGAGTGGATCGAGGGCGTCAGCCGGCGCTTCGGTCTGGTCCATGTCGACCACGAGACGCTGGAGCGCACGCCGAAGGACTCCTACCGCTGGTACCGGGACGTCATCAGGGCCTCGCGGCGCTGACGCGCACGCGCTCAGACGAGGTGGATGCGCTCCTGGACGACCGGATGCCCGGCCTTCGTGAAGTTGGCGGCCATCGGGAAGTTGCCCTGGTCGGTGGCGCCGGCGACGGACTGCGCGCCCTGTTCGGCCAGGAAGTTGGTGCACTCCACCAGCAGGTCGTACGCATAGCCGTGGCCGCGCTGCTCCGGTACGACGCCGATGAAGCCCACGATCGGGACCGTCGTGTTGTACGCGGGGACCTGGATGCCCACCAGCTCGCCCGCCGGTGTGTACGCCAGCCGCAGCCACTCGCGCGGCGACGGCCACCAGTGGAAGTAGTCCAGCTCCTCCTGGGCCGCCCGGTCGATGCCCGACTCCTCGATCGCCTTGAGCGCATGGGCGTCGAGGGTCACGGAGTGGACCTTGCGCAGCACGTCGAGGACGACCTCGTCGTCGGGCTCGGGACGGAACTCCAGCCGTCCCGGCCGCTCGGGCAGCCCGGACGCGGGCGTCCACTCGTAACGGAACCGCTCGACCAGGACCTTCATCCCGGCGGCCTCGGCGGCCGCGATCCGCGCCTCGCCCGCTGTCCGTACCTCGGGGAGCTCGCGCCAGCCGGCGGGCAGGATCAGTTCGTACTCGAGGGAGTGCGGGGCGCGGCGCAGCAGTTCGGCCCCCGCCTCGTCCTCGCCCCCGGCGAAGTCGAAGAGGTTGAGCAGGATCGGTTCGGTGTCGTCGGGGCCGCCCCACCAGGCGGCCCGGGCGACGACCGTGCCGTCGCGCAGTGCGACCCAGCTCCACTCGGGGCGGTAGTCGCCGCCCTCGCGGAGGCTGGACCAGCCGACGCCCGTGATGACGCGGCCGACGAGGCCGGGGTCGTCGAGGCTGCGGAAGAGCCGGGCGTCGGCTTCGGTGTCGGCGAGGGCGCGGACGATCAGCTCCCCCGGGGCGTCGGAGGGGTGGGACGGGGTGGTAACTGCGGGCAAGTGAGCTCCTGAGTTGTGGGATGCCGGGCAGACCGTAACAGTCCGTGCTGGTCAGGGGGTACGGGATATCCGGGTTCTTCTGGACACTCCGGGCCGGTGGGCCTGACAATCTCCTGTGTGACGTCCTCCTTCGAGTTCCACACGTATCCCGCGCGGCTGACCGACGCCGAGCGCGACCGTGTCCTCGGCGTGCTCAAGGAGGGCGCGGCACAGGGCAGGCTGTCGCACGACACCTTCATGCGCCGGATGGAGCTGGCTCTCGCCGCCCGCAGATCCGACGAACTGGCGGCGCTCACCGCCGACCTGGAGACCGAGAGCCGCTGGTCACAGCGGTTGTTCGCGACGGTGGGCCGGATGTCGGCCTTCACCGTGCGGCTCCGCAGGACCTGGCAGGCCGAACGGCTGCCGAAGCTGCTGCTCCCCGAACCGGGACCGTACCCGCTGCGCATCGGCCGCGACCCGGCCAACGGGCTGCGCCTCAGTCACGAGACGGTCTCGCGCATCCACGCCGAGCTGACCGTGCAGGCCGGGATGTGGGTGCTGCGCGACCTCGGCTCCACCAACGGAACCACCGTCAACGGCCGCCGGGTCACCGGAGCGATCGTCGTGAACGACGGCGACTCGGTGAGCTTCGGCCGGATGAACTTCCGGCTGGCCTCGCGCTGACCTGGGGCGGGGCCGCATGATGGCGGCCATGACCGCCATTCCTTACGTACGCAGGGCGCGCCCCGCCGACCTGGCGCGCATCGGTGAGCTGATCGCCGAGCACGCCGCCTATGAGCAGGCCACCCCGCCGCCCGAGGGCTCTCTGGAGCGCCTGGGCGCGGCGCTGTTCGACCTTCCCGACGAGCCGCGGATCCGGTGCCTGGTCGCCGAGGGGCCCGAGGGCGAAATCGTCGGGTACGCCACCTGCGCACCGGAGTTCTCCACCTGGCAGGGGCGCGAGTATCTGCACATGGACTGCCTGTATCTGTGCCCGGGGCAGCGCGGACTCGGGCTGGGGGCGCGGCTGATGGAGGCCGTCGTCGCCGAGGCCCGGGCGCTGGGGATCGGCGAGGTGCAGTGGCAGACGCCCGAGTGGAACGAGGGTGCCATCCGTTTCTACGACCGGACCGGGGCCCGCTCCAGCCGCAAGCTGCGCTATTCCGTGACTGCTCCTCCCGTGTGAGGACGGGGGCCGGCCGATTTTCGTTGGAAATTTTCGGTAACAGTCAATGCAACGCAACTCAATGACGCGATATCTTTCGGCTGCCCCGCCGTGATGATCACCTGGTGATCCCCCGTTCGGTTCGCGGGGCTCGGGGGGAGAGCGGGGCGGGGCGGTCACTGCGGCGGACGCCGCCGGTGCACCGCGGTGTATGTGCGCTCCAGGGCGCGGGTGGTGCGGCTGTAGTTCCGCTGGGCCACCCCGACGAACAGGCAGTCCACCAGGGTCAGTGCGGCGATCCTGCTGGACATCGCGCCCGAGCGGAAAGTGGTCTCGCGTGCCGCGGTGGTCAGCACATGGTCGGCGACCTCCGCGATCGGCGAGCGCGGGAAGTTGGTGATGGCGATGGTGGTGGCGCCGTTGTCCGAGGCCTCGCGCAGTGCGGTGATCGTGCTGGTGGTGGCGCCGGTGTGCGAGATGCCGATCGCCAGGTCGCCCCGGCCGAGCAGTGCCGCCGAGGTCAGCGCGCCGTCCGCGTCGGGCCAGGCGGACACCCGGTGTCCGATCCGGTGCAGCTTCTGCTGGAGGTCGAGCGCGATCAGCGCGCTCGCGCCGACTCCGTACAGATCCACCGCACTTGCCCCGACCACCTCGTCGATGGCCCGCTCCAGGACCTTCAGATCGAGCTGGGCGACGGTGTCCTCGACCGCGCGGGCATCCGTGAAGCCCAGCTTGCCGACCAGGTCGGCCAGTGAGTCGCCGGGCCCGATGTCGCTGTCGGGGCCCGACCAGCTCGGACTGGACTCCTCGCCGCCGGACGCGGCGGCCAGCTTGATGCGCAGGTCCGGGTAACCCTTGAGGCCCACCGCCCGGCAGAACCGGACCACGGTCGTCTCGGACGTACTGCACTGGATCGCGAGTTCGCTGATCGTACGGCCCGCGACGCCGACCGGATCGGCGATCGCGGCCTCGGCGACCCGCTGCTCCGACGGAGGCAGCGAGGGCAGCAGGGCGCGGATCTGCACCAGCACCGACTGGGCCGGCGCGATGCGCTCTGCGGTCTGTCCTGCGGTGCGCCGGGAGGCGTCGCCGCCTCCGCGCTGTCGGTCACGTGCGGCAGCCATGTGGGAATCCTACGGGTTCGTTGGAATATGAGTGGCTGAGTAGCAGGGTTGGTTACGTGGTACGACCACTCAGTCGCGGTCGGCCTCCGCCCTGGCCACGGCCTCGTGCACGGCACGCCGCAGTCCCTTGGCACGGGCGCCCCGCCCGTAGTGCACGGCGTTGGTCAGCAGGACCACCCAGATCCCGCTGACCGGATCGAGCGCCAGGCTGGTGCCGGTGAAACCGGTGTGCCCTGCCCCGGTCGTCGGCCAGTACGGCGACATGTGGTCCCAGGTGTCGCCGGGCAGCGTCCAGCCCAGCCCCCGGGCGCCGTCGAGCCCCTTCGTCTGTGAGCTCAGCGCTTCCGTGCGCAGCCCTGAGGAGATCGGCGAGCTCTCGCTGAGCCAGCCCGCCCGCACATAACGGGCGAGGTCAGGTGCGGTGCCGAAGAGCCCGGCGTGCCCGGCGACCCCGCCCAGACTCTCGGCGTTCTCGTCGTGCACCACACCGCACTTGGGCTCACCGCCGGGCGGCGCTTCGGTCGCGGCGGTCACCGGCCGCCAGTCCGCGGGCGGCAGATAGCGGGTGGAGGCCAGGTCGAGGGGGTCGAGCACCAGCTCCCGTACAGCGGATTCGAGCGGCTGCCCCGCCACCGCGGCGACGATCTCGCCGAGCAGGATGAACCCCAGGTCGGAGTAGCGGACGACGGTCCCAACGGGGTGTTCCAGCGGCTCGGCGAGCACCGCGGCGAGGCGCTCGGGCGGCCCGCCGGGGAGCTGCCAGAAGTCCCGGTGCGGCGGCAGTCCCGAGGAGTGCGCCAGCAGGTGACGGATCGTCACCGCGTCCTTGCCCACTCCGGTGAAGGCCGGCAGATGGCGGCGCACCGGGTCGTCGAGCCGCAGCATCCCGCTGTCGGCGAGGCGCAGTACGGCGGGCGTGGTGGCCACCACCTTGGTCAGCGAGGCGAGGTCGAAGACGGTGTCCGCGGTGACCGGGCGGCCCGCGGGCCCCGCGGCCGTGGTGCCGACGGCGGTGATACGGGCGGGTCCATCCGCCCCGCGTCCGGTGATCAGGACGGCGCCCGGTACGACACCGTCCTGCACCGCGCTCCGTACAAGGGTCGCGGCGTCGGGGAGACCCGCGGGAATTTCAGGGGCGGTCATCGTGATGCTGCCTTCCGGTGAAGTGGAGGGAGGCGGGGGGCTGGCAGGCCGATCATCTCGCTGGTAATTTTCCACCGCAATACCGATTCAGAGCGTCATTGAATTACGAGCCGGTGTCCGCCCGGCAACAACCACCGAGGTGAGCAGGTATGACGAACCTTCCCGCGGTACACACCGCGACCGAGGACGACCTCCCCGCTCTGCGCTCCGTCGCCCGCGCGGCACTGGTCCACGACGACGACGCCCAGGACGTGTTCAACCTCCTCTGGGCACAGACCGCCGCCCGCCCGCAGTTGCGGATCATCGCCAGGCGCGAGGGCGACGGCGCGCCGGTCGGCGCAGCCCTCGCGGCACTCCGCCCCGCCACCGGGACCACCCCGGCCACCGGTCATATCGACCTGCTCGCCGTGCACCCCGACGCGCAGGGCATCGGCACAGGCCGCGCCCTGCTCACCCGCGCCGAGGAACTCCTGGCCGCCGCCGGGGCCAAGCGGCTGATGTTCCGCGGCAGGCCGCCGTACTACGCCTGGCCCGGCATCGACATCCGCTACACCCGCGCCGTCTGCCTCGCCGAGTCCAGTGGCTACACCCGCGGTCCCGAGGGCCTCAACATGAGCGTCGACCTGCGCACCGCACCGCTGGAGACCGCCGACGACGAGAAGCGCCTCGCCGCCGTGGGGGTGGGGATCCGCCGCCTCGCACCGGAGGACGAGAAATCGTTCCTCGCATGGATGGCGCAGTGGGGCGGCTCCTGGGACGGCGAGGCCGCACGCGCACTCTCCTACGACCCGCCGCGCGGCCATGTGGCCGTCCGCGAGACCGTCGACGGACAGGAGGCCTTCGTGGGCTTCGCCTGCCACGGCGTCAACCGCCGTTCCTGGTTCGGCCCGATGGGCACCGAATCCTCCGAGCGCGGACTGGGCGTCGGTACGGTACTGCTCCGCCGCTGTCTCGCCGACCAGCGCGAACTGGGCATCGAGGAGGCCGAGATCGGCTGGACCGCACCCATCCACTTCTACGCCCGCGCGGTGGACGCCCGACTGGGCCGGGTCTTCTGGACATATACGAAGACCGTCTGACCCCCCGCCCGCACCCTGAGAGGACCAGCCATGCCACCCG
>NZ_JAFLRJ010000697.1 GCF_017315755.1 Streptomyces beijiangensis | reverse complement strand
GGCCGCAGGTGCGGGCTCGCTCTCCTCGTCGACCGCGCGCAGGATCGGGAACCCGGGAGGCGCGCTCTGCGGAGTCTGGGCGGGCTGGAACTGCTGCGGCTCCTGAGGCTGCTGCGGTTGCTGTACCTGCTGAGGTGCCTGAGGTGTCTGCGGAGGCACGGGCTGCTGCGGCGCCTGCGGGTATCCGTAACCGCCCTGCTGCTGAGCCTGCGGAGGCTGCTGAGCCTGCTGCGGGTAGCCGT
>NZ_JAFLRJ010000696.1 GCF_017315755.1 Streptomyces beijiangensis | reverse complement strand
GCTGGGGCTACTCCTCGCTGCGCGTACTCACCCTGGACGCCGGTGGTTCACACCTACTTTCCGCAGGTGAGAGCGAATGGATCGTGCTGCCGTTGAACGGCGGCTGTACCGTCCTCGTCGACGGAGAGATCTTCGAACTACGGGGAAGAAACGGTGTGTTCGACGGAGTCAGCGACTTCGTGTACGTACCGCGCGACGCCCACGCCCAGATCGCCTCCGGCGCGGGGCCGTAGCGGGCGGGGAGTCGTCGCTCGCACTTCGCTCCTGCCAGGGCGAAGCGGCCTCCCGCGCCGGAGG
>NZ_JAFLRJ010000695.1 GCF_017315755.1 Streptomyces beijiangensis | reverse complement strand
CCCAGCGACACCCCTGCGGCGTCGGAGACCCCGAGCCCCTCGGACAGCGCGACCCCGTCGACGACACCGTCCGAGACCCCCGCGGACACCGCGACCCCGGGCGCCACGGCCACGCCCCCGGCGAGTTCCGGTACGGACACGGGCCAGAGCGCGGGCAAGCACCGCGGCTCCACCGAGGCGACCGACACCCCGGAGACCGACCGCGAATCGGGCCGACACGCCTCCCGGAACGAGACCCCGGAGCGCTCCGCCGCCACCGAGGGCGACTACACGGTCCGCGCCGGTGACAACCTCTGGGCGATTGCGGATGCACACGACATCAAGGGCGGCTGGCCGGCGCTCTACAAGGCGAACGAGAAGGCCGTCGGAGCCGACCCGGACCTCATCGTTCCTGGCCAGAGCCTTGATTTGGGTCAAAAGTAGGGGTAGTCGGCCCGCTTTTGTCCCCTTTTGGGCAAGTGAGACAAGGGTCTCGCCGCCCTCCTCGCGAGTCCGCTCCGCACAGCCCTTCCGCGCCGTCCCTCACCTGCGCAAATGTGTGTTCCCTGTGTGCAAGCAAAGGTGATTCCGCCCCGATGTTC
>NZ_JAFLRJ010000694.1 GCF_017315755.1 Streptomyces beijiangensis | reverse complement strand
GTCCCGGGTGGGGCTGTGGACGACGCTGCCGGTGCAGGAGGTGGTGCCGGTGCCGACGGCCGCGGTGTCGAAGAAGAACGTGCCGACCATGGGGATGCCATCGAAGTACGTCCCGTTGACGAGGAGGGCGCTGCGGGGCGACGGGGCGGTGTCCCGCGGGGCGTCGACCGGGGTGGCCGTGGCCATGCGTTCTGCGGTCCAGTACGGCTGCTGGGGCGGGCAGAGGGCCGCGTACAGGGTGAGTGCCGTCAACCAGAGTTTCCACACGGGCCGTACGGTACGACGTAAAAAGGGGGCAAAGCGGGTAACCCCCGGGGTCTTCAGGGCATCTTCCCCGGCGTGATGAGCCTGACGGGGACAACCTTCTTCCTGACCACCATCGTGCTGACCGTGGTGGCCGTGGTGCTGCCGCTGCTCC
>NZ_JAFLRJ010000693.1 GCF_017315755.1 Streptomyces beijiangensis | reverse complement strand
GTAGCCGTAGCCGGGCTGGGGCTGCTGAGGCGCCTGGGGCGGCTGGGCATAGGGCTGCTGGGGCTGGCCGTACGGCTGCTGGGGCGGCTGTCCGTACGGCGGCTGCGGCGGCTGCGGCTGCTGTCCGTACGGCTGCTGGGGCGCGCCGAAGCCGCCCTGCGGGGGCTGGGGTGGCTGGTTCGGCGGCTGGTTCGGCGGTGGTGGCGGCTGCGTCATCTCAGGTCTGCTTTCGGTGCGCTGGTAGCCGTCACTTGCCGTACGCCAGCATGATCTTGTCGGTCGAGTCGTCCTTGCCGTCGACTCGGGTGGACATGATGATCGAGCGCCCGTCCACGTACTCGACCTTCCGCGAGAAGAAGCCGTTCTCGATCGAGGTCGTCGTCTCGGGGTGCTGGAGCAGCACCGTCGCCTTGCCGCCCGACGGGCCGATGCTGGTGATCGCGCCGGCCTTGTCGTCACCCGGCTCCAGGTACGCGATCAGATTGGCGCCCTCGGTCCGCAGCGGGATCGCGGTGCGTCCTTCACCCGCCGCCGAACGCCACTTCACCTTGCCGGTGTTGAGGTCGATCCCGACGATCTCGTTCTGCCGGCCCGCGCTCGTGGACTGCGTCGGTGTGGTCGGCAGATAGAGGGTGTTGGCGTCCGAGGCCACTCCGGTGCAGCTCTGCATCTCACCGACGAAGATCGACATCCCGCAGCTGGGCTGGAAGGTGTCCTTCAGGTGGAGCTCCGAGCGGAAGGCGCCGTTCGGCTTCAGCGAGAGGATGTTCCAGGTCTTCTTCTTGGAATTGGAGACATAGAGGATGGGCGGGGAGGTCGAGTAGACCTTCTTCACTTCCCAGCCGGTCGGGAGCCTGTACGTCCAATTGGCCTTGCCCGTCGCCGGGTTGAGCTCCTGGACCTGCGCCCCGGCCTCCTTGCCGCCCGNNGTGTTGCCGTTCTTGACGCCGACGACGATCTTGCCGTCGGCGGTGGACTGCTGGGGTGCGCCGCAGATCTGGGTGGGGAGGGTGATCGTCCATTTCTGCGTGCCGTCGGCGATTCCGTAACCGGTGATGTTCTTGTACATCGCCTTGGCGACGGTGTCACCGGTGAACCACATGCCGTACTGGTCGGAGCCGTTGCGCGGCAGGTCGACCTTGTT
>NZ_JAFLRJ010000692.1 GCF_017315755.1 Streptomyces beijiangensis | reverse complement strand
CGGAGGGCTTCGCCGGCGGCGCCAAGATGCTCGCCGCCGGCGAAGCCCTCCGGCTGGCAGGTGCCCGCCATCCGCCCGAAGAGGCGGCGGCCGTCGGTGACCGAGAAGGCGCTGGAACCGCCCATGCGGGTCACGCCCACGGTGTTGCCCGAGATGGAGAGATAGAGCTCGGTCATGATGTCGAAGGCGTTCTCCGACGGGACCTTGACCTTCCAGCCGAGCTTGCCGGTGGCGAGGTCGACCTGCTGGAGCTGGTTGCAGTCGCTCTTGTCGGTGTTGCCGTTCTTGACGCC
>NZ_JAFLRJ010000691.1 GCF_017315755.1 Streptomyces beijiangensis | reverse complement strand
CGTGGGCAGGGCGTCACCGGCCGGAGGGCCGGCTCCGCACCGGCCGGTGACGCCCTGCCCACGACACCACCGCCCGCACCCGCGCCCGCGCCCGCGGCGGAAATCGGCGCCGCGGAGCCGATCGCGATCGTCGGGATGGGCTGCCGGCTGCCCGGCGCCAACGGTCTCGACGCGTACTGGGAGCTGTTGTCCAGCGGTGTGGATGCGACCGACAACGTTCCCGACGACCGCTGGGACGCCGCCGGCCTGCTCGCCGACGGCCAGATCACCCCCGGAACCGTCGCCACCCGCCGCGGAGCGTTCATCGAGGGAATCGACCAGTTCGACAACACCTTCTTCAGAGTGTCGGCGCGTGAGGCCCGCAGCATGGACCCGCAACAGCGGATCTTCCTCGAGGTCGCCTGGGAGGCACTGGAGGACGCGGGCATGAGCACCGACGCCCTGCGGGGCGGGCGCACGGGAATGTTCGTCGGCCTGAACACCACCGACTACCAGCAGCTGCTGACCAGCCATCCGGAGAGCGTCGATCTCTACTACGGCACCGGCAACACCTTCTCCGGCAGCGCCGGGCGCATGTCCTACTTCCTGGGCGTCC
>NZ_JAFLRJ010000070.1 GCF_017315755.1 Streptomyces beijiangensis | reverse complement strand
CCAGGAGGGCGTCTCGGCGCTCGCCGGTTACGGCGGGATCTTCCAGCGCAACACCCGTGCCTCGGGTGTCATCCCGCAGATCAGTGTGATGCTCGGCCCGTGTGCGGGCGGCGCGGCCTACAGCCCCGCCCTCACCGACTTCGTGTTCATGGTCCGCGAGACCTCGCAGATGTTCATCACCGGGCCCGACGTGGTCCGCGCGGTGACCGGCGAGGAGATCACCCAGAACGGGCTCGGCGGTGCGGACGTGCACGCCGAGACCTCGGGCGTCGCGCACTTCGCGTACGACGACGAGGAGACCTGCATCGCCGAGGTCCGCTACCTCATCTCGATGCTCCCCTCCAACAACCGCGAGAAGCCCCCCGCGGAGGAGCCGACGGACCCGGCCGGCCGCCCCAACGCCGCACTGCTCGACCTGGTGCCGGCGGACGGG
>NZ_JAFLRJ010000007.1 GCF_017315755.1 Streptomyces beijiangensis | reverse complement strand
GGGTCGGGGTACGGCTGCGTCACGGTGGACACCTCCACAGGGCTGGCGGACGCATTTCGTCCACTCTCTCCCTCCGCGCCTGCCCGCGCCTCCCGGGTCAAACCGCCGAAGCCGGTCCCGCGACCACCCGGCTCACCAGGTGCGCGGGTCCGAAGCCAGCTGCGCCTTCGCCGCCTGTACGAGCTCGGGCGGTGCGGCCGGAGCCTCGTCCGGGTGACGCTCGGCCCATTTGGCGGCGTACGGGCAGAGCGGCACGACGGCGAGGCCATCCCGGACCGCCATCGCGTAGAACTCCCGTACCAGCGAGCTGGCCACACCCTTGCCCTCGTGGGCCGGTTCGACGACCGTGTGGACGGCGACGAGCGCGGACGGGTCCCCGTCCAGCACGAAGTAGGAGATGTGGCCGACGCCCCGGCCGTCTTCGTACGCTTCGATGCGGCCGTGCGGCCGGTCGTCCCGGATCTCCGTCATCGGACGGTGTCCCTCCTGGTCAGGCCCCCGCCACCACGGCGTGCGGGCTGCGTTCCTGGTCGGTACCGGGCACCGGAGCGGATGCGTCGGCACCGAGCGCGACGATACGGTTGTCCGCGTCGACGTGCACGATGCTGGGCTTCAGGGTGCGCGCCTCGACGTCGTCGACCTGGGCGTAGCTGATGAGGATCACCAGGTCGCCGGGGTGCACGAGGTGGGCCGCTGCACCGTTGATGCCGATGACGCCGGAGCCGCGCTCGCCCTCGATGACGTACGTCTCCAGCCGGGCACCGTTGTCGATGTCAACGATATGGACCAGTTCGCCGGGCAGCAGGTCGGCGGCTTCCATCAACTCGGCATCGACGGTGACCGAGCCGACATAGTGCAGGTCGGCCTGAGTCACCGTGGCGCGATGAATCTTGGACTTGAAAATTGTACGCATCATCGAGGTACTCCTGGACATAGGCTCCCTGCCTGCGTTTTTGCAGGTCAAGTGCTGTTCCCTCACTCTACAACGAGTCGCATGTTCGGGCAGTATTCCCCAGGTTTTTCAGGACTCATGCTGACCACTTGCTGACTTCCCTGACGGGTCACCAGGTTGAGGCGGGAGGATTCCGCTCGCCCTCCCGAACCCCATCGCGACGACTACCCAAGCCTACGCAGCACCCCTTCTCGGTCATCTGTGATCGCCATCACTCCGACGACCTGACAGCGGCTCCAATGGCTGTCCATGACCACATGGAAGGCCCTCCTGGGCATCGCAGGGGGCTCGATGCAGCGCGGCAACCCAGCAGCGAATCGCGGGTCGGCAAAGTCGGCGATTCTCACGACCATGGCCACGATCCGACCTTCAAGGACTGTCCACATTTCGGGGCACCCCCCCGGACCAAGGCCGCGTGAGCCAGCCTAGCCCCGCTCTTGCCGCCCGGACAGTTCGACTGCACTGCGTACTGCTCGCTGACCTGAGGGGTGTCGGCGGTCCGCAGCGCCTGCTGATGAGGCGTGAAGGCGCCCTGTTCTGGGAAGTGGCCAAGGGGTTACGCTGTGTCTGCGTCCCAGTCCCCGGCGTGGTCGGCACGACGATGCGGATGCCTGCGGGACACCGGGCTCACCCGGCCGTTCCGGCGTATCTCACCAGGGCCACCACGGAACAACTGCCGCTTGGGCATGTTTCCGTCGTCCCTCCGGCACGATCCTGTACCTACAGCGTGTCAGCTGACGAGGCCGGAGCGTTCCGGACCCCGCACAGCAGCGCGTGATCCGAGGCGCTATGCCCACCCAGCCGTTCCCGTTCGCCTGCCGTTGTGAGCACAGAGACGCTTCGGTGACCTCGCTCGTAGGGATCCGCTGTGCCGTCGGCCTGCCCCGAGGGCGAGCCAGGTGATCAGCGAAAGCATGACCAAAGTGCTCTGTTTCCTGGAGGAGGACGACTCCGCCGGGGGCGTCGACGCGGCGGCTGCGGCAGGAGCGGCGGCCCTGGACGTCAGCGGTCTTGCGGTGTCACTGACGGCGACAGAATCGGGGCTGGAGCCGGTGGCCTGCTCCAGCGACACGGCGCGCAGCTTCGAGGACGCCCAGTTCACGCTGGGCGAGGGGCCGGGGGTGAACGCCGCACGCACCGGCACCGTCGTCTGCGTGGGCGACCTGACCAATGAACGCCCCGACCGCTGGCCGCTGTTGCTGCGGGAGCTGATGGGACTGCGGGTGCGATCGGTGTTCTGCTTCCCGATGGCCCTCGGTGCGATCCGTATCGGAGTGCTCAGCGCCACCCGGCACACTGCCAGCCGGTTCACGCCGGAGCAGATGGACGATTCGCTGGCCCTGGCCGCCGCACTGACCACCCGCTACCTCGCCACCATGGACGAGGTCCCGGATCACGCCGACGCCCTGGACTTCCCCGAGAGCCTTGAGCATGCCGTGATCCATCAGGCCACCGGCATGGTCAGCGTCCAGCTCGAACTGCCGCTCTCTCAGGCGCTGCTGCGCCTGCGCGCCCACGCCTACAGTACCGGCCGCCCCATCACCGACATGGCCCACGACATCGTGAACAGGCGGCTTCGGCTGTCTCCCACCGGCGACAGCACGCCGCCTTCCCTGCCAGTCAAGGACTGATCGCCATGCCCCGCGAACAGCTGCTCTCCAAGGTCTTTCTCGAAGTCGCCGATTCCCTCGTCGCCGATTTCGACGTGCTGGAGTTCCTTCAGCAATTCGCCGAGCACTGCACCGAGCTCCTCGACGTGGCGGCGGCCGGCATCCTGCTCGGTGACGAGAAAGGCCACCTCCAACTCCTGGCCGCGTCCGACGAACACACCCGGCTCCTGGAGGTCTTCGCCTCGCAGTCCGGGCAGGGACCCTGCGTCGACTGCTACCTCAGTGGCCGGCCCCGTATTCACATCGACCTCACCGACCCCGACGTGACCCTGCCCTGGCCGCAGTTCACCACCGGCGCGCGCGCCATTGGCTTCACCGTCGTCAACGCCTTCCCACTGCGCCTGCGCGAGCGCGTCATCGGAGCTCTCGGCCTGTTCCAGACCCAACCGGGCCACCTCAGCGACGAGGACGTCCTTCTCGCCCAGGCCCTCGCGGACATGGCCACCATCGGCATCCTCCAACAGCGCACCCTCGCCCACAACGAGGTGGAACGCTCCCAGCTCCAGTACGCCCTGACCAGCCGCATCATCCTGGAACAGGTCAAAGGCATCCTCGCCGAGCGCTGGCAAGTCTCCGTCGACGAGGCATTCAACGTCCTGCGCGCCTACGCACGCGCTCACAACCAGCGCCTCACCCAACTCGCCCTGGCCATCACCACCGGGACCTTCGACACCGACCAGATCCCCCACACCGCGCCCTCGCCCACCTTGTGACGGCGACACGATCCTGGCATACGGCCTGTCCGACGGCGCATCGGTGTTGACGCGGTCGCAGGCCACAGAACCGAGGTCCCATGCAGTCCTTCCGACCCCTGACCGTCGACCTCTGCCACGAGCAGGACGACGTATGGCTGACCCTCACCGGCGAGCTCGACCTGAGCGCCGCCCCACTGCTCGCGGCATCGATCGAGTACTGCCTCCACGCCCCGGTGAACGGCCTCGCCCTCGACCTCGGTGCCGTGAGTTTCTGCGACTGCACCGGACTCAGCACCCTGCTCGTCGCCGCGCGACGGGCCGGTGCCGCTGGAATGGCCTTCCGAGTTCACCGGCCCTCGCCCATGGTCCTGCGCATGTTCGTCGTGACCGGGAGCGTCTCCGCTCTCCTCGGGCCGTCACTGAATCAAAGAACCGTCCACAGCTTCGCTCCTCCAGCCGAGCGGCCGATGGCGTACGGCCGCGAGTTGAGCAGCGGCCCTGGCGGACGGTCCCCCGCGGAGACGGGTGTGGAGGGCGACAGCGCGCGGCTGCGGGCCGAGAACGATCAGCTGCAGGAAGCACTGCGCAGCCGTACCGCGATCGACCAGAGTCTCGGCATACTCACGGTCCGGGCGTCCTGCTCGATCGAGGAGAGCTGGCCACTGCTGGTGGAGATCTCGCAACACAGCAACATCAAATTGCGTGTGGTAGCAGCTGCCCTCGTGGACGTCACCCGGGGCATCCCACTGCCCGCAGCAATCGGGCACGCGACCAACCAGGCCCTCAAGCAACGCAAGGGCTCGGTCCAACCGATGCCGACAGGGCGGAAAACCACTCCGCGGAGGCGAACGGCGCCCGGGCTGACGGTCCCAACCACAGGCGCCTACATCTCCACAGCGCTGCCGGATGCAGTACCCGGGTCACCCGCCACGACCCCTTCAAACTCGAACTGAGGCAGTGGGTGTCTCCCGCCCAGTCCTTTGCTCGTGGCAGGTGCGGAAGTATCCGTCACCTGCTGCGACAGACCTTCCCATGCCGCCCCGGAACTGCCCTGAACCTGGCTTCCAGGATTTTCGAAGGCGCTGATCGGCTCGGGGATCCGGGCACGGGGAGTGGCTCTCGGCGCCAGGCTGTTGGTGGGTCGGGCGAAGCGCGGCGGAGGAATGCCAGGGTCAGGCACGCGGTGGCCGCCGCTGCGACCGTGCAGCCGACCGACTCGACGGCGATGCGCGGCAGTCGGCGTCCGGCGGTCCACCAGCTTGGCGGCGCCCATCAGTGGCAGACTCCGCCGCGGGAACCCACCACCAGGACGAGAACATCACCGCCGACGCCGTCAGGACCGCCAGCCCCACGGCGACCAGGACCGGCATCGGTCCATACGAAATGAGACGCGGCGAAGGGCCACGCCGCTTGCTCTCCTCCGGGCCGGAGGAGGCGCGGCCGGTTTCGCCTTGTGCGGTCACCATCAGCCTCCAAAAGCGACGGACCGATCACGAGAGACAAGCAGTTGGAGGGCTGCGTCACGCAGGGTCAGCGCCTGCGCATGACCATGACGACGAGCACAATGATCACAATGAGGACTACCGTTCCGATGCCTATGTACATTTCAAGCCTCTCTTCTGTTGCCCCGTATCTGCCAACCAGGTCGGCGAGCGCCGGCCCAGCTGGTCACGCCCGCTCGTTCCACCGCGTACCCCGCCCACCGGCATGAAACGGCGCGTACCCCGGTCATCCTGTGCCCCGCACGAAGCAGATCCTCACTGGCCTCTTCCCTGGCCTCGGTGGTGAGGGGTTGAGTCGGCTCAGTCGGTCACCGAAGCCGCGTTGCGCGCGGACGTGTACGGGCCCGAGGTACTGACAGGACGCCTGCGCACCGTCTGCCCGGAAGAGGCCGGTGCCCCGGCCCTCGCCGCCAGGAGTGGAGCGGGTCGACGAGGGTGAGGTCGAGCCAGACGCGGATCTGGCCGGGGCCGTGGCCAGGTGTTGGGGTGCAGGACGGCCGCGATGCAGTACTCGTCGGCGGAGAGTTCGGCGGTGAGGCGGGGGCAGTGCGGCGAGGACATCCTGAGTGCCGCCGCCGCCGAAGAGGGATGAGGGGCTCCCCAACGCCCCGCCAGGTGCAGGCCCATGGGTGTGATGGGGACGAACGAGGGAAGCCGGTTGTACGGACCGGTCAAGCCCAATCACGCAGCCAACAGGCGGGCATGTACTGAGGCGCCACGGGCGGACTGATGACGACGGCGCAGCAATCGACGAGGAGGACGTGCAGTGGCTGACTTTCTGACCGACATCAAGACTCTCCGGGAGCGGGCTCGGAGGGAGATCGGTAAGGGCCCGGTAACCGATGCGTACGGTGCGGATCTTCCCCGGGTTATCCAGATCCTCAATGAGGCTCTGGCCACCGAGATCGTCTGCACTTTGCGTTACAAGCGCCACTACTTCACCGCTACCGGCATGTACTCGGAGCCGGTGGCGGCGGAGTTTCTCGAACACGCGCGGGAGGAGCAGGAGCACGCGGACAAGCTTGCCACGCGGATCGTGCAGTTGGGGGGTGAGCCTGACTTCGACCCCGACACCCTTACCAGTCGTTCCCATGCCGAGTACGACGCGAGCGCCGGCCTGGCCAAGATGGTAGAAGAGGACCTGGTGGCCGAACGGGTCGCCATCGCTTCCTACACGGAGATCGTGCAGTGGCTGGGCGACCGTGACCCCACTACACGACGCGTATTCGAGGACCTTCTGGCGCAGGAGGAAGAACACGCCGACGACTTGCGGGGGCTGTTGGAGCAACTGCCTGCCGAACGGCAGGAGGAGAGCTGACCGGTAACTAATTGGCTCTCCATATCAAGGTCACTCGGCGCATATGAGACTGCATGCGAGGTTGAGTAACCGTCCCGCTACGACGAACGAGACGCGGGCCACGGACGTGTCCCCGCCTTGAGCGAGGCCACCGTCCGAGCCCTTGATTCGCTCGGTGGCGCCACAGGGCTGGACCCGCCGGTCGGTCCGCTGAAGTCCGGCATCCAACACCCTCTGTCGGGGCGTCTTCGCGACGACTCGGCAACACCCCTGCTCAGGCAGCCGGTTCGTAGAGCCTGCGGAGTCCTTCCGCTTCCCGCCGTGACCACGCGACCTGCGTCTTCTCGCCCGCCTGATGCAATTCCCGAGGGTAGCGGCGCCTCGAATGCAAACCACGGGGCGCAGACCGGCTCCATGAGCGTCAACCCAACTCCCACGTGACCGGCATTCACGGCCGAGGAGGGGCCGGTCGCAGCCCCCTGGAGGGAGAACTCCCGCTTCTCGTATAGGGGATTCGTATGGTGTGCCGGCCGGCGGGGCCGAAGGGTCAGGCGATTCCGGCGCCGCGTAGCAGCAGCAACGCCGTGTCCACCACCGCCACAGTGACTGCTGCCGCGAACGCCGCCCGTTCCCGGCGGCGTCCCAGTACCGCCCCCGCCAGCGCGACCAGGCCGGCCACTGTGAGCGCTGCTGCTCCCCATTTGCCGGGTGGTCCGGTGGGCCCCAATACCAGAACGGCGGACGCGGCCACCAGCGGCACCGGCAGCAGTAGCCGGGCGCCGTTCGGGCCCAGCCGGTGTGGCCATCCCCGTACGCCGGTCGCCAGATCTCTGCGGATGTCCGGCAGCGCATCGCCGAGATGGGCTCCGACCCCTAGTAACGCCCCGGCGGTGACAACCCACCAGGTCGGCCACGGATGCCCCGGCAGGCCCAGCGCCACGAACGCCGGGAGCGCGGCGAAGCCCACTGCGTACGGTGCCCAGGACCATGCTGTCGCCTTGAGGTGCAGGTCGTACGCCCACGCCGCTGCCACTCCGGCCAGGTGAACGGCGCCCGCCCACAGGCCGCAGGCTAGCGAGAGCGGCACGCAGAGCGCCAGCGCGGCATACGCGGCCACCCACACCTGCTTCACACCGACCGTGCCGTCGACAACGGGTTTGCCACGGCGGCCGGTCGCGATGTCCCGGCGTGCGTCGAACGCGTCGTTGCACCAGCCGACGGACAACTGCCCGGTCAGAACGGCAGCTCCGGCCAGCACACCACCCACGGCACTCTGGCCGGCGGTCGCGGCCAGCGCGGTCATCAGAGCGGTGACCGCCACAACAGGCCCGGGGTGGCACGACCCGGCGAGGCCACCCAGCCGGCCGGCCCAACTCGCGGCCGGGCCGCCTGCCGTCGACTGCTCGGGAGTGCCCACCCGGCCGATGGTATGCGCCCCGGCCCACCCGGCTGGAGCACCGTTCCCCCGGGACGAGGGGCCGGACGGGCGATCAAGGGGTGTCGAAGTCCCGGACCGGGGAACACGTGCAAAGCCAGTCAGTCCCCCTGCAGGAACCAGACGGGAACCGTATGACCCGGATCGCAGCCGTCCACGGTGCCCTCGCACCGCACCGTCGCCCCCAGCACGAGATCACCGACATGGTGGCCCGCACCTGCCTGCCGGAGGGCACCGACCGCCGGGTCCTGGACCGGCTGCACCGCAGCGCGAAGGTCGAATCGCGCCACATGACGCTGCCCCTCGAACAGTACGAGGAACTGGACGGATTCGGCGCCTCCAACGATGTCTTCATCGCTGCCGCCACCGACCTGGGTGCCAAGGCCGTCCGGGGCGCTCTGCACGCCGCCGGCCTGACCGCCGCCGACGTGGATCTGCTGATCTTCACCTCGGTCACCGGTATCGCCACCCCCTCGATCGACGCACGGCTGGTCGGCCGCCTCGGACTACGGCCGGACGTCAAACGGCTGCCCCTGTTCGGCCTGGGCTGTGCCGGTGGTGCCGCCGGCCTGTCCCGGATGCACGACTACCTCCTGGGCCGGCCCGGTCACGTGGCGGTGTTGCTGTCGGTCGAACTGTGCTCGCTCACCTTCCAGCGCAACGACGCCTCCATGGCCAACCTGGTCGCCACCGGACTGTTCGGCGACGGCGCTGCCGCGGTCGTCGCGTTCGGCGCGGACCGCGCGGAACGCCCGGACGCGACCGCAGGCCCGACGATCGTGGACACCCGCAGCCACCTGTATCCGGACACAGGGGGCGTCATGGGCTGGGACGTCAAGGACACCGGCTTCCAGGTCGTGCTCGACCCGCAGGTCCCCGATGTGGTGCGCCGCTACCTCGCCGATGACGTCGAGGGGTTCCTCGGCGACCACGGGATCAAGCCGAAGGACGTGACCGCCTGGGTGTGCCACCCGGGCGGCCCCAAGGTCCTCGATGCCGTCACCGAGTCCCTCGACCTGCCCGAAGGCGCACTCGATGTGACATGGCGTCATCTGGCCGACGTGGGCAACCTGTCCTCGTCATCGGTGCTCCACGTACTGCGCGACACCCTCGCCGAACGCAGCCCGGCGCCGGGCACGCCGGGTCTGCTGCTGGCGATGGGGCCCGGCTTCGCTTGCGAACTCGTCCTGCTGCGCTGGTAGTTCGGGCCATCGAAGGACACAACGGACGTAGGAAACATGATCTGGTACGGACTGCTGGTGGCCGCCGTCGCTTGCGAGCGCGTCGCCGAACTCGTCGTCGCCCGCCGCAACGAGCGGTGGAGCCGCGCCCGCGGCGCGACCGAGGCCGGGCTGGGCCACTACCCGGCGATGGTCGCCCTCCACACCGGCCTGCTGGCCGCCTGCGTGGTCGAGGTGTGGCTGGGCGACCGGCCCTTCGTCCCCGCCCTGGCCTGGCCGATGCTGGCCGTGCTGGTGGCCGCCCAGGCGCTGCGGTGGTGGTGCATCCGCACCCTGGGACCCCGGTGGAACACCCGGGTGATCGTCGTACCCGGCCTGCCGCTGGTGACGGGCGGCCCGTATCGGTGGCGGTGGCTGCGGCACCCGAACTATGTGGCCGTCGTTGCGGAGGGCGTGGCCCTGCCCCTGGTGCACACCGCCTGGGTCACCGCGGTGGTCTTCACGGTCCTCAACGCCGCCCTGCTCACCGTGCGCATCCGCTGTGAGAACCGGGCGCTGGCCGCCGCGACCACGTCGACCACGGCTGCTCCGGCGTGATCGACGTCCTGGTGGCCGGCGGCGGACCTGCCGGTCTGGCCGCCGCCATCCACGCCGCGCTCGCCGGCCTGGAGGCCGTCGTCGTCGAACCCCGGACCGGGCCCGTGGACAAGGCTTGCGGAGAAGGCGTCATGCCCGGCGGCGTCACCGCGCTGCGAGCGCTGGGCGTCGAGGTCACCGGCCGCGAACTGCGCGGCATCCGTTACGTGGACGGCGCCGCCCGCGCCGAAGCGTCCTTCCGCGGCGGCAGCGGGCTGGGAATCCGCCGTACGACGCTGCACTCCGCACTGCACCGGCGCGCTCTCGACGTCGGTGTGCGCATGCTGCCGGGCAAGGTCGGCGAGGTGCGCCAGAGCACGGACACAGTCACCGCCGCGGGCACCACGGCACGCTGGCTGATCGCCGCCGACGGCCTGCACTCACCGGTGCGCCGCGGCCTGGGTCTTGATCTGCCGGGCATCGCCCACGGCCGCTACGGACTGCGCCGGCACTACCGCGTCGAGCCGTGGACGGACTTCGTGGAGGTCCACTGGTCCGGGCACGGCGAGGCCTATGTGACACCGGTCGACGACGACTTGGTGGGCGTCGCCGTCCTCAGCCGCAACCGTCGCGGATACGACGAGCACCTGTCCGGCTTCCCGGCCCTCACCGCGTCGCTGCGCGGCCCGGCCGCGACGGAGGTACGCGGCGCCGGACCACTGCGGCAGCGGGTGCGGCGCAGAGTCGCCGGCCGTGTCCTGCTCGTCGGCGACGCCGCGGGCTACGTGGATGCCCTCACCGGTGAGGGCATCGCCCTCGCGCTGGCGACGGCGGGGGCCGCCGTCCGCTGCCTGGCCGCCGGGCGACCGGAGGAGTACGAGCGTGCCTGGGTCCGACTGACCCGGCGCCACCGGCTGCTGACCGGGGCCCTGCTGGCCGCGAGCTGTCGCCCTGGCACCGCCCGCCTCATTGTCCCGGCAGCGTCCCGGATGTCCCCCGTGTTCTCCGCCGCGGTCCATGCACTGCAGTAGTGGGACACCGGATCGGCGCTGTATGTCTGAGGGCGCCGCCCCAGTTATCGGCCTCGCCCTTTCCTGATGGCGACGACGGCCAGCGTGGGCGTGACGGTTCTGTATCTCGCTGTGCGGCGCGCCCGGTTGGTGTTGGTGAGGGGGCTGCGGGCATCTCCGCGTTCCGACTGACATGGGCCCTGTGGCTCACCCGGGCACGGTCGTCCGCGTCAGGTTCGGATGGGCTGAGCAATGGTGCTGCTGTGCAGTGTGGTGCGGGAGTGTTCGGCGAGCAATGCTCAAGACCTGTGGATCGGCCTCGGGTTGAACGCGAAGGGCATACCTTCCCGAGTGATCGAATCGATGGTCATCGAGTAGGCCGGTGCTGTGAACACCGGTCGGGAAGGCACGCCCGTGCTCAGCGTAGTCACCGCCGACGACACCACCGCCAACGGCTCCTCGCTCATCGACGAGATCGTCCAGGAAGGCGCGAGGCGGATGCTCGCCGCCGCACTGGAGGCCGAAGTCGATGCCTATATAGCCGTGGCCGACGAGAAGGACAAACGTGGGCGGCGGCTCGTGGTCCGCAATGGCCATCACCAGCTCCGGAAGGTGACCACCTCCGCTGGGACCGTGTCGGTCAAGGCCCCGCGCGTCAACGACAAACGCCTCGACGAGTCGACCGCGGTGATCGCCCAGAACACCAGCGAGATCACCCCGTACACGGCGCGTCCGGATCCCGGCTCGCAGGCGTACCCGACGGCCCGAATTCCGGCAAGCCGCTGATCGTCCACCGGCCCGGCCGGAAGGCTATGCTGCTTAACAGACGTCCCAGACCCCGGCGGCCCATTCCTGATGCGCACAGATGCCTGTGGGAGCGGATTGTCCGTCCGGGCCCCATGCATACTCGAGGGGAACCGGCTGGGTCCTTGGCCCCGGAACACCCGCTGCTGGATTAGTCATTCGCCTGCCCGCACCACAGTACGAGCGTGCCGCGAGCCCGGCGCGGTCTCGTGAACCGAGGCGCCATGACCATCACGCACCTGCTGAACGTCGACCGTCACGACACACAGAACCGGGCACTGGTGACGCTGGCCGGTGAGATCGACCTGGACTCCGCGCCCCTGGTGCGCGAATCACTGGCACGGTGCCTGCGCGACGGCATCCGCGTCATCGACGTAGATGTCACCGCCGTGACGTTCTGCGACTGCAGCGGCCTCAACACTTTTCTGCACGCGCTACTGAACGCCACCGCCGTCGGAGGATCCTTGCACCTGCACTTCCCGAGTCCGGCGCTGGAACGGCTCTTCGCCCTCACCGGCTCAAGCTCCCTTCCTCACCCTTCCCGACGCCCTCTCCGGGAGCCCACCGGCCCCGCAGCCTCCTGCGATGCCCGAGACCGTACCCCGGCTCGCTCCGCTCCTGGCCGTTCTCCCGGGCGCACTGCTGTCACGGCGCTGCGCGACCCTCAGGACCACCAGATGAGGTGCGCCCGGTGACGGCAGGTAGCCGGTCGGCCCGGATCCAGGGCCTGGTGGCCGAGGAAGCGGCCGGACGCGGGGCCCGGGTCAGCGTGCTCGACGTATGTGCCGCGGCGGTGGCCGCGCTGCCGATCGGCGGCGCCGGGGTGTCGGCGATGTCCCGGAGCTCGGCCAGCCATCCGCTGTGCAGCACCGACACCGTCAGCGAACGGCTGGAGGAACTGCAGCTCACCCTCGGCGAAGGGCCGTGCGTGGACGCCTTCACCCGCGGGAGCGCCGTACTGACTCCGGACCTGCGGGCCGATGACGTGCACGTCCGCTGGCCCGCGTTCGCCCCCGCCGCCGAGCTGGCCGGCGCGGGCGCGGTCTTCGCGTTCCCGCTGCAGATCGGCGCGATCAGCCCCGGCGTCCTGGACATGTACGCCATAGCCCCGGGCGGCCTGGACACCGAGGACCTGGCGGATGCGATGGCCTTCGCCGACACCGCCACCCTCATCCTGCTCGGCACCGGGACCGGCGGGCCGGATCACGGCGGCCTGGCGGACCTGGGCGGCAACCGCGCGGAGATCGATCAGGCCACCGGCATGCTCACCGAACAACTCGGCGTCGGCCTCGAAGAGGCATTCATCCGGTTGCGCGCCCACGCCTACGCCCAAGGCCGCCGTCTCGCCGACGTGGCCGCCGACGTGGTCGCCCGCCGCCTGCGCTTCCCCCCGGACCCGGACCAGACCGACAATGACACCTGACGGCACGTCCCGCCCCCACCCGGCGCAACCCGTCTCCACACAAGGATGTGCACGATGGATCAGCAGCTTCTGTCCAAAACCTTCGTCGAACTCGCCGACAACCTCGTGGCCGACTTCGACCTCATCGACTTCCTGCGCCTGCTCACCGACCGCTGCGTGGGCATCCTCGACGTCAGCGCCGCCGGTGTACTCCTCGCCGACCGGGAGGGCGTGCTCCGGGTGATGGCGGCCTCCAGCGAACAGGTGCGCCTCCTGGAGCTGTTCCAGCTCCAGAACGACGAAGGCCCCTGCCTGGAGAGCTTCCGCACCGGACGGACGGTGAGCGTCCCCGATCTGCGCACGGAAGCCGCGCGCTGGCCGCGCTTCGTGACCCAGGCCCACCAG
Organism: Streptomyces beijiangensis; assembly: GCF_017315755.1. Lineage (GTDB taxonomy): Bacteria > Actinomycetota > Actinomycetes > Streptomycetales > Streptomycetaceae > Streptomyces > Streptomyces beijiangensis. Next base: position 66,000 of record NZ_JAFLRJ010000007.1, on the reverse strand, counting down.
CGCGGCTTCGCAGCCGTCCAGGCGCATCCGATGCGACTGCGGAACGAGGTAGTCGGCGCCCTGAACCTCTTCCGCTCCACCCCCGGCCCCTTCGACCCCGTCGACGCACCCATCGCGCAAGCCATGGCCGACGTCGCCACCATCAGCCTCCTGCAACAACGCTCCACCGACCGCAGCAACCTCCTCAACGAACAGCTCCAGAACGCCCTGAACAGCCGCGTACTGATCGAACAGGCCAAGGGGAAACTCGCCGAACGCCTCAACACCGACATGGAAACAGCCTTCACCGCGCTGCGCGGCTACGCCCGCGCACACAACCGCCGCCTGTCCGACGTGGCCCGCGCCTTCATCGACGGCACCGAACCCCTCACAGGACTGGTCCTCTGACACCACCCACGACCGCACGGCCCCAGCATGAGGTGCTCGTAGTCGGCGACTACATCGGAGACAGCACCCGAGCCGAAATCGCCTACGCCCGGTCGCTGGGCAAGCCCGCGCGGTTCACGCACGCCGAAGTCGACCCTGACGCCTGACCGCCCGCTGCCACCCCCTGTCTGAGACCCTGCTCCTTCTGGGAGACAAGCCCACCAGAGCCGCCGCGGAACGCATGAACCAATACCTCTGGCAGCTGGAAGGACTCGCCCGGGCAACTCCCGGCCAAGGCGCCCGTGACGAGAGCTGGGACCAGATCTATGAGAGGTATCGAGTCGCGCGGGAGGAATACCTCGACCGCGCGCGCCTCAGCCTCGGTGTGACGGGGCCCGCGCGGATGAGCCCGGGCACGGCCTGACCCCGGCGGAGCAGGTCGGTGAAGCAACTGGCCTGGTTCGGAGCGGGTGTTCGATGCCCGGGTGGTGGAGACTGAGGTCTGGGCTGGTTGAGCGGGTGGGACTTCCACCCGCGTTCCTCCCTCGCCGTTGAGGGGTTAAAGGAGGTGCGCTGCAACGTTCTCGCGGCGCACCGTGCGGTAGGCATGTTCAATGGCGTCCAGGTTCTTCGCGTTCGGCCGGCGCTTGCCGGACACCCAGGCCTTCATCGTCCGGGCCAGCGGCCCGCCCATTAGACGGGCGCAGTCTGCAACTCTGCGAGTTCCGCCAGCGGTCAAGGAATTGACCGCCCCGACGCTTGGTGCATCTCGATCTTCGGACTCGTAGTACGCCACTACTTCCAGGACGTAGGACGCTATGACGCCATAGGCGGCTCCCACCACAGCGATGAGGGCGCGGTTGAGCGGCGCAACAGCCTCATATCAGCACCCTTAGATCCTCAGCTGCACGAACTGTCCTGCGCGTTCGCGCCACTCAGCAGAGTGCCGAGGATGCCCTGCACGATCACAGACCTGCCAGGCACGCACTCCGCCAGCCACAGCTCCTACAGGTGCTCCGAGCCGCATGCGCTCGTCAGGGGGCTCCATCGACTGGACCTCAGCGCCACCTGCCCGGGCGTACAGGGCAGACATCCGAGTGGTCCGGTGTGCACTCAACCGCGCCACCAAGCGGCCAACGGCGGCAGCAGCAGGACCGCGCACACGCAGGCGTTGACGGTGCGGTGGGCTGACAGCAGGGCGGCGAACTCCCGCAGTGTGGCACTGGGCCAGAAGTAGGCGGCTGTACGGGCGCCGACGACGGTGCCCTGCACACCGGTTTTCCGGGCCATGAGGGCAGCACGGAAGGCGTGATAGTTGCTGGTGACGATGACGCACGACGCCTCGGGGCGCAGCTCCTGCATCAGCGCCCGGCTGTTGCGCAGATTCTCCTCAGTGGTACGGGATCGGTCCTCAATGCGGAGGCGGTCCGCGGGGAACCCGTTTCGGGTCAGGTATCCGGCCATCGCCTCGGCTTCCGGGAGCAGTTCGTCAGGCCCCTGACCACCCGAAGTGATGAGCAGGGGGCGACGTCCGGAGCGTTCCAGGCGCTCGAAAACCCGGCGGCCCTGGTCGAGGCGGCCGGCGAGCAGCGGCGAGACCCGGGATCCGCCGATGAGGCCGGAGCCCAGGACGACGACGAACGCGGCATCGCGACGCGGTGGGAGGCGCGTATACAGGAAGCCGTACAGGAGGAAACAGACGAAGAGGAACGACAGGTACCCGCCGACCAGGAGGACCATCTCCGCGGGGACCGAGAGGTCCCGGTTCTGCCAGACCACCGCCGCCCACGTCAACGCCAGTGCGGTCAGCATGGCGATTCCCGCCATCAGCGACAACAGGTGCGACAGCGACCGGCCTTCTTTGCGGACGATGATGCAGCCGTTCGCGATCAGCACTCCGGCGAGCAACACGCACGACACGACGGGCAGCACCAGCAGTACGTAGGCGGCAATCGTCACCACCCGGCCGTGCTCCTCGCCCAGTCGCCCCACCACATCCAGGGTGACGCAGGCCAGCGCCAGGCCCAGGAGGACCGCGTTGCGCAGCCGTCGCGGCTCACGCCAGACCCCCACGGCGAACAGCACCAGGAACACCGCGGCCGCGCCCCACATCGTCAACCCCATACGCCCATCACACCGGGGCGGACAACGACGCGCCTCACCAAATAGACCGAACGGCTCCACAGCGGCACACCTCGGCACATGGTCCAGGATTGGCGCGACCGTCATCGTCGACAGCACAAACCGTGCCATCCGGCGCGAGATCAACCCGAAAAGCATCCTGCACGAGCGCGACCTGAAGTGACATCTCCCGCACCCACAGCCGAGCCGCAGCCATCCCCGGACGGGTCGACCGATCCTGCGCTACCCCGGCCGAAGATGTGCGCACGCCATCGCCGACGGTTGCCTCAGTGGAACTGCGAGGTGGATCTGGGGTACGGGCCGCTCTCCAGAAGGAGAACGAGTTGGCCGCCGCCTTCCTCTTCCCACAGTTCGGCGAACCAGACGGTGGGCACCGTTCGTCTGCGGGCCCGCTTGAGTGCCCTGCGCCGCGTGATGAGCCGCGGCAGCACGTCCCTCCTCAGCTCCCGTTCCGACTGAGGATCCGGCCAGGTGAAGGGTGAGCTGCACCCGTTGATAACCCACCGCGCCCCGGAGTCGATGAGCGCGACGGCCTCCTCTGGATCGACCCAGTTCCTGGTCCGGGTCCAGGCAGTCCCCTCCTGGTCCCAGAGCCTCCCCTCAGCGAACCCGTTACGCATACCGCCTCCGTCCATTATCGCCAGGCCACCACCTGCCGCACACAGCGAATCCCTGCCCGCAATTCCGTCCAGCGAGCCACCGCAGGTGAGTCCAGGAGCCTCACACAGCAGCTGCCCGCCCTACCTTGCCTGTGTGCCCCTGGGCTGGATCGTGCCGCGCCCGCCCCGGGTACCCACCGCACCGACGGCCACTGCAACTCCTTCACCGGCACCTCAGCGACCGTCGGCGGTGCCAGTGGACCCGTGGGTGCCGGTGCCTTTGGCAATAACGTGAACAGTGGCAGTGCTGCCAGAAACCGCGCGGTGGCGGTAAAGCTGGCCTGGTGCCGGCTCCGCCAGAGTTCCCAGGGCGGTCATGTACGCGTCGTTGAAATCGATGCGCGTGATATCGGCATAGCGGAGTTTCGTGGCACGCACGGCCCACCGAGTCTTGGCATCGAGCTCTCGCAAGCGGACCTTTTTCGGAGCAGCGCGCTCGACGGCACCAATGTGCAGGCAGTCCATGTCGTCCGCTTCATGGGAGAGACCTACCAGGCCCCAGCGGTCACTGACCGCTTCGATGATGGATCGGGCATCTGTCAGGGGAAAGCCGTCAGACGGGGGCTGTGCCGGCCACGTGCCCTTGTGCTTGAGCCAGCGCATCGCCACATCCCGTTCCCCCTTCACGCTCACCTCGGTGACATCCGCCGTCCGCAAGGCGATCCAACCGTCCGGTGCCAAGCCCGTCAGCGGCGCCATCAGAGTCCAGTCCTGGTTCGTTTCCAGGACAAAGCCGCCGATGGTACGGTCCGCGTCCAGACGGCGGCGCTCGATGAACACGGCACGGTGCTCCCCGCAGACGCGCTCAAGGCGGCTGCGAATCTTGACGCCCATGAGGCTCCTTGGGTCGGCAGACATACTTACTCTCCCCAGCGTTCCCTGGCCCCTCCGTGCCCGCCAGAGACCAACGTCCCGATCCAGGGACCATCCGGCACCACGGCGGTGCACCTGCGACCCGCCCAAAAGGCATCACACGTAGAAGCGCACCTCGGCGACAGGGCCCGGCCCGGCAACGGCGTCGTCACACTGCGCGCCGCCGTGAACAGCGCCGATGCCGACCGCAACGGCAAGGCCAGCGGCTTAGGCCGTTTCGTTTGGATCACGGAGTGCGACTGCATCAAGATGCAGCGCCACCTGTTGCGGCCAGGTCGCACGATCTGGCACGTGTGTGACTCGCCGAGGTGATTCAGATGGCCGAGGCTGTCGGAAAAGGGTGGCGGCGACCGATGAGTTCCTCCATGATCCACAGTCATAGATCGTGATTGGTGCACCGCAGCCACGAAGGTGGTCGAAGCGTGCACCGGCCGCACCCGCTGAGATCCAGACACGAGACACCGAGGAACCGAGATGCGTACCCTGATCAGCACCGCCTTCATATCGCTCGACGGCGTCGTGGAAGGCCCGGGAGGCGAGCCCGGCTACCGGAACTCCGGGTGGACCTTTAAGGACGTCGAGTTCCTCCCCGAGGCCTTCGAGATCAAGGGCCGGGAGCAGCAGGAGGCTGCCGCGATCCTGATGGGCCGGACCAGCTACGAGGCGTTCAGCCCGGTGTGGCCCGACATGGCGGACTTCGCCGACTACAAGCTGATGCCGAAGTACGTCGTCTCCACCACCCTCACCGAGGACGACCTGGTATCGAACTGGGGCGAGACGACAATCCTGCGCACCCTCGACGAGGTCGCCGCGCTGAAGGGGACCGAGGGCGGCCCCATCATCGTCCACGGCAGTGCCTCCCTGAACCGGGCGCTTTCGGACGCCGGCCTGATCGACCGTTACCACCTGGTCGTCTTCCCGCTGCTGCTCGGGGCGGGCAAGCGGCTCTTCAGCGCCACCGACAAGGACACACAGAAGCTGAAGCTCGTCGAGCACGAGGCCTACGCCAACGGGCTGCAGAAGAACGTCTTCGACGTCGTCCGCTGACAAGGCTCCCGCGCTCGCCCCGCCGTCGCGGCACTCGTCCTGACCGGAGCGCGGTGGCTCACCGTGCGGACCACAGGAAGATGGCCGCGACATAGAGCCCGGCCAGGTAGATGACCGCAGTCTTTTCGTAGCGGGTGGCAACGCCGCGCCACTGCTTCAGGCGATTGATGCACCGCTCGACCCTGCTGCGCTGTTTGTATGCCTCACGGTCGGCGGTGGGTGACCTGCCACCGCGGCTGCCTCGACGCGGTCGGTGGCCCTTCTGATCCGCCGGGACAGGGATCACCGCGCGGATACCGCGCTTGCGCAGGTGCTCGCGGATCGCGCGCGATGAGTACGCCTAATAAGCACTGCGGGTGGGCCGTTGGGCCCACCCTGGCGGGGGCCGGGTGGGACGTCTGGTCAATACGCAGCGCCTGGAGCGCTTCGACAAGAGGGACGCAGACCGGCCCCTGCCCCTTCGGATTCGGTCGGCGTACCGTGCCGTGGTTCGAACCGTCCCCAGGGCCACCTCCCGATCAGCCGGAGCCGTGGGGCTCTTCACAAGAGCGAGGACCCTGGGCTCAGCTGGGGCCACGGACGGCTGATGGGGTGGTCGTCCGGCTCACCGACCGGGGCCCTTTTTTTACGGGCCCCGGCGGCGTGCTGGTGAGCGCGCACGACTGTGGAGTCCACCGAGACAACCCAGATCAGGGCTTCGTCAGCGTCCGCATCGGCCATCAGACGGCGAACACTCGCTCCCAAGTACCGTCCACGGCCCACATCCGCAGCCTGTTGTAGACGCCCCTCCAGTTGCCGTACTTCGCAGGCAAATACACCCATTGCGACCCTGTCTGAAAATTCCAGGCGATTGCATCGATCACTTCCCGGTGATCCCGCCACCGCCCACCTCGCCTCGGCGTCCGGGCCGGTAGTAGCGGCTCGATCCGCGCCCACTGCGCGTCAGTCAACGGCACGTCCGGGCCAACGATCAGATGATCCAAACGAAACGGCCTAGGCGCCCGACGGCAGTTCTGCATCAGGCTTAAGCGCGCTGTCGGGGCCAACAGGGCATCTGTGTCCCCTTCATGTGGGGGCGTCACCCGTTCAGCGGGTGCTTCCGTCCGTCGATCGCTTTGCTCGTCCCAACGCTGTCACCTGCAGGCATTGACGATCAGAGGGAAGGGGCAGTACCACGTTCGGCGGAAAAGGAGAAGCAGCCCTGCCGTGCGGTTCGTTGCCTATGGCGTCTTGATGGAGGGAGCAGGGACGACTGCGGCGCATCGGGCGCCGCACCTGTTTGGTGAAAGCAGAGGCCATGCGCTCTATCCGTTACGCCCTTCCCGCCGCAGCAGCTCTCACCGTCGCGCTTGGATTCGGTGCGCCGATAGCCCACGCCGCCCCGCAGGCCTCCGCGGCGTGTGACACCGCGACGACCAAGGCCAACCAGGCCCAGGCGGACTCCGACGCCGCTGCCGCCGACCTGAAGAAGCAGGAAGAGGCCGGCGGTCACCCGGGCAAGGCCGAGGAGGACAACGCGGCCTCGCTGGCAAACGCGGCGGCCCTCGCGACCACGGACGCGCAGCGCGTCTGCGGCAACACGAGCCCGGTCGGCCCGATGAAGACCGGTGTCGGCAGCACCAGCGAGGGCTCGAACGCGGCCTCCCTCGCGACCGGGGCCGGGCTCGTCGGCGCGGCGGGCATCGGCGTGATGGCACTGCGCCGCCGCCGGGCCGACTCGCAGGTCTGACACCCACGCTCTCGGAGCCCGCGCGTCCAAAAAGATCTCCTGGCCGCGCGGGCCCGGTGCGTCACCGCCACGCACACCGCACGCTGACGCCCGCCGGTCCAGACGTGTTCAAGAGGGGCCGGGCGCTTGTCCGAAGCCTGTACGGGCCCGAAGGTGCAGGAGAGGTCAGACGTTGAACCGTCGATCCGCCCCCCACAATGAACACCGCCCCATGGCAGGGCGCGTAGCCCTTGCACTGATCACGCTGATCGGGCTCGTCCTTCTCTACAACGGCAGACACCCCCATGCCGCTCCACCCCCTCAGCCCGCCGCAGCGCAGAGCGCTCCGGGTGTACACCACGCTGCCACCCACCCGGGGATGCCCCACGCCACACCGATCCAGGTGCACATCCCGTCCATCCACGTGGACGCTCCACTGACCGGGCTGAGCCTCGACGCAGAGCATCACTTGGCGCCACCGCCGGAGGCCGACGCCAACCTCGCTGGATGGTTCCGCGACGGAACCCCGCCCGGCACAGACGGCACCGCGATCATCGCCGGGCACGTCGACAACGACCACGGGCCGGCGGTCTTCTACAACCTCGGCGCGCTGAAGAACGGCAACCGCATCGAAGTCGACCGCTCCGACGGCCAGACCGCGGTCTTCACCATCGACACGGTAGAAGCCTTCGATGCCGACGACTTCCCCAGCCAGAAGATCTACGGCCCCAGCCCACACGCCGAACTCCGCGTCATCACCTGCGGCGCCGGCTTCGACACAAAGGCCCACCGCTACCGGGGAAACGTCGTCGCCTTCGCCCACCTCACCGCCACACGAGCCACCCACTGACGCCACCCCTCCGACTGGACGGGTGGCCGATGCCGACCGCGCGGACACCCCCGATGGTCCGCAAGATTCTCGCGACCCGCTTGTGGTTGACCACCGGGCCGCCCCGCCCTCGTCACGGAGCCCGGCGATGATCCTCGGGACATCTCAGGTGCCGTCGGAGTCCTGGTGGACCTTGCGTATCCGGGCCGCGAGTCCGACCTCGACGGCTTGCCGGGCCGCTCTTGCGGTCGCGGTGCGGCGCCATCGGTAGAACCTCGAACGCGAGACCTTGGCCTCCGAGTTGACCGACCGGCCACTCGACATGACCAGCCCGACCGCATCCCTCTTGGACCCTTCCGGATACCGGGTGACAGCCACCAGGGCACCTCCTCATCGGACCCCACGACCCGACCTTCAAGAGATGTCCATATTTCGGGGCAAACCCCAACGTCATCCTCCTCCCTTGGCCCGTACAGACCAGAGGAAGGCAGTACCGACCGTGCTGGTGTTGGCAGGTGGAATCCGAGATCGGCCATACTCCTGCCGGTCACCTTGGTCAGGATGCGCTGATACACAGCGCGCGGACAACCAACCGTCCCGTCTTCCCAGTCCGCGATCAGCCGCGATCCGCAGGCGAGGTTCTCGCCCATCGCTTCGCCGACTTTGTTGATCTTCTTGGCGAACTCAGCCCGGCTCATCTGGAAATCCAGCTTGCGCACAGTGCGCAGCCGGGTGTTCGGGGTGGGCTTGCGGTGGTCGGCCATGACCGGCTCCGGGTCCGTGGGGCGGACAGGACCGGCGACCGTACCGCCCCCACTGCTCCCATGCCCCCGCCTTCGCCTGACGTCACCTGACCGGGAGCAACTTGCATCGTTCTTTCATCGGTTGGCCGTCGCACTGCGCTATGTGTTGCTGGTTGCGTGGAGCGTGACGAGACGATTGCCCCGGGGAGGCCACCGTGGCGAATGCACCTGCCGTTCCCTCGTGGCACGCGCTCGCGCAGCCCGGCAACGCAAAGCGTGTGAAGTGGTCCCATGGGCTGAACCGCACCCGGTGGGCGTCCTGCGGCAAAGCCTGGGATGCGGTGCCATCACTCCCATGGAGAGGGGCCCGGACGTGCTCGACGGGCTGCGCGTCAGCCCTTATCGCGGCTGTCTCGTGCTTCTCGATCAGGTACGCGGTGGGAATGCTCCGTGACCAGTCGTCAGAAGTAGCGCGTGAACGGGGTGGGGGCGATGGCGAACAACCCATGGAACGGATTGTTCAGTTGATAGATGAGAAGCACGGTGAAGGTGATGAGGGCGGACAGACCCATCACCATCACGACATGGGTGAAACTGCGCTGGACCCCGAACATGAACATGAAGGCGATGGTGAGGACGCCGCCAACGATCAGGCCGAACCAGATCACCGGGGACAGCTGTTTCGTGGCGTCGGCCTCGCGGCCGCGGCGTGCGTCGTCCAGGATGCTGAGCTGCGCCAAAGTCTCCTGACCCGTGGCCTGTTGGGCCGGTGTCGCATCCGCAGGGATCTGACTCGTGGCTCGCACCTCGTTCAGCAGGCGCCAGCCGGCCGGACCCAGCGGGGTGCGCTCGGTCATGGCGGGCCACTCCGTGTCGGTGACGTGCCGGATGTACGTCTCGATCGTGCCGCGCATCCGGTCGGACTGCTCGGAGGGCAGGCCCGCGGCGAGCAGATGGATCTGGTGCGCGGCGCTGGCCTCGGTGGCAGCGTGGCCCTCGGCGCCGGAGTGGGTGTCCCAGACCGACACCAGGGCAAGACCCAGGACGAGTGCGTACAGGACGCCGACCATCATGGAGATGTACTCGGCGACGTCCTCGCGAGGCTCGTCGTCCGGGCCCATTGGCCATAGGCGGTGTTTGAGCAGGACGACCGCCGCGGCGAGCAGCGCGACGCCCAGGACGATGGCAAGGCTTTCGATCATCGGTGGGTCCCGTTTCGTGGCGGCGCGGTCAGAGTCTGCGGGAGCCGAACACAGCGGCTGCGACGGCTGCGGGCAGTAGTACGAGGAGCAGTGCGGCCAGCATGCCCAGGCCAGTGGGGACGTGGTCCTGCCGGATGAAGCGCCCGAGCAGAGAGCGCGGCGGCCGGGCCTGCTTCGGTACCGCGGCCGGCGGTTGCGTCGCCGGCGGCCGCGGTGCCGGATCCTGCCTCGCCCCGTCGGGGCGGTCAGGAAGGCGAGGCCCGACGGCGGGCGGAGCGATCCCGGGTGCCGTGATGCCCGGTGCCGTAGGCGCTGGGGGGAGCAGTGCGGCGAGCGGATGCAGCGCGGCGGGGGGAGGCAAGGGAGCCGGCGGTTCGACGCGCGGGTGCGCCCCGGGGACCACAGTCGTCCGGGGCCGCGGCGTCACCGGCGCGGCCGGCACCGGGGCACGGAGCGTGAAGCGTGCCGTGGCCCGTGCTGTCAGCCGCGGGGGCGCCACAGGTCCGCCGCGGGGATCGAGGGTGCGGAGCAGGTCGCTGCCGTCGGCCTGCCCCCGGCTGACGTACGTGCCGGGGGAACGTCGTACGACGGCGATGCACGCCGCCCGCGCCCCGGCGGCAAGGCGTCCGACGACCGGCCGCCCGCCCGCACAGGCGATCCGGTGCGGGGCCAGCGCCGGATCCGTGATCCGGACTCCGTGGACGGGCCGGTTGCCGTTGTTGACCAGGACGTAGCGGACCTCAGCCTGCTCCGGGCCCGTGACGCGCGCCGTCTCGGACAGGTCCAGAGCGGCGCCCACCCCGGCGTAGCCGGAACGTGCGGTTGCCTGCACGGTGGCGCGCAGCGTGCGTTGCTGTCCGGCCGCCAGGACCTTGCCGATCCAGGCTCCGGGGCGCGCGGCTCCGGTCGCCGTGCAGCGTACCGAGCGCAGTCCGGTCAGCATCGGAACGCGGTCCAGCCCTCCTGGGCAGCGGATCGCGGCGCCCGGCATTCCGAGGTCCCGCACCCGTACGTCGCGCAGGTCGGCGCCGCTGCGATTGACGAGGCGGTACGACTTGACGACAACGGCGCCGGTTCGGATTCCGGGGTGCAGGGCGCCGAGGCCCGGCCGGGTGTTCACCGTGACCTCGAGGGTGAGGCCGTGCGGTCCGATGCCGTCGGCGGCGGAGGGATCGGCGGCCGACCAGCAGACCGCGGTCAGGAGAATGCCGACCACCAGCCGCCGTGCCGTTGCCGCATCCTCTCGCCCGATGATCACACCGGAATGCTGTGCACGGTCGCGCATCGGACGCACCCCCGACACGCGGACACGCTCAGCGATTCACCCACGTGGCGGCAGAAGCCCTGCCGGTAGCCCCGGGGAGGGTTCTACTGCTGAGAGTGACAGGTCCGTCATCGCGCGCAGCCGCGCTGCCAGACCGGCAAGCATCAGAGACGAGGTGGCGGCTATGGCAGCCCGGACAGTTGACGCTGTCGGCGAGCAGACGCCCGTACGACATGAACAGCAGACACGGACGGATGCCGAGCTGCTGCTCGCGGCCTCGGTCCTGCTCGCGGATGCCGCACTCGCGGTACGGCGGACCGGCGCGGGACTGACCGCGGCCGGCGCCAGCTGGCGAGTCGGGCTGCAGGCGCTCCGGCGCCCCGGGTGGGCGCTCGGCACCGCGTTGTCGGCGGCCCGTGCGATGACGAACCCCGCTGGGCTCGGCCTCGCGGCCAACGGCGGACTGGTCGGTGAGACCGTCCGGTCGTTGGGGGCCCTGGCGCGTCAGCGGCCCGCCGGCGTGGCGATGGCAGTGGACGCCTTCGCCCTGCGCATCGAGGCCGCCGCCCATGAGCACCCGAACCTGGCGGCGCCGCTCGCCAAACGGCTCACGGATGCCGTCGTTGCCGGCCGCAGGATCGAAGCGCTGCGCGCCGCACGGGAGTTGGTGGCCCTCATGGGAGTCACCCGCACCCTGACGACGATCAGCCCCGTGATCATGGAGCTGCTGGCTCTGGCCGGACTGCTCGACGAGAATCCGACCAACGACAGCTTCGCCTGGGTCACCCTGGCCGGCGGTGTGCCCACCACCGAACCACTGTTCGGCCTGCCCTCAGCGCTGGTCCGGCACCTCAACCCGGGCCCGGGGCGCGCCGAGCGCACCGAGGCCGACGCGATGCTGGCCCGCGTCCTGGCCCGCTCCGGAAACGACATCGTCCGCTACATCGACGACATCTCGGCCCTCGGCAATCACGGGCTCGCCCTGCTGCGGCGCATCGCCTGTGCGGACGGCACGCCGCGGCACGTCCTGCTGCTGCCGGGCACCAGCTTCGGGCTGCTGAGCAACAGCACGCCGCAGGATCTCGTCGGCGCGTTCGACGCACTGCTGCACACCGACACGACGTACAGCCGGTCCGTCAAGCAGATGCTGACGCGCGCGGGTGTGCCCGAGGGCACGGAGCTGATGATCGTCGGACACAGCCTCGGCGGCATCACCGCCATGAACCTGGCCTGCGATCTCGACTTCGTGTCGGCGTACCGGCTCACGCACGTCGTCACCGTCGGCTCGCCCATTGACGCCAAGCGCCCGGCCGACCCCATGACCCAGGTGGTCAGCCTCGTCAACGAGCACGACGTGATCCCGGGCCTTGACGGGCGCGGGCCGGCCAGCGCGAACGACATCCCCGAGAGCTGGATCGAGTGCTCCTGGCTGGACGAGACGTACGACTACCCCCTTTCCCACGCCCCGCAGGCGTACGCCGACACCTTGCGCAGCGGTGAGGTCCCGCACCGTGCCCGCGTGAATGAGCTGATCACCCGATACGACGGCGAAATTGTCGGCAACCAGCCCTATCTGCTGCGCGACAAGTGACGCCGCCGGCCAGCAACCACCTACAGGGAGACCGGCGATGAACACCAGTGACACCACCACCGCTCCTCGCCGGCCCGCGAGGGCCTGGCCCCTGGAGAACGCTCTGGTCAGCGCCGCGCTGGCGGCCCAGCGCGTCTCCTGGATCGACGCTCCGGCGCGTGCCATCGGCCTCAAGCCGTTGACGCGCCAGCACCTGACCCGTCAGGTCCTGGCCCAGTTGCGGCGCACCTCGTCCGGACGGCCCACCCGGTTGCGCACCGCATTCGGCACGTTCCTGATGCCGTTGAACGCCGACGACGCCACGAGCCTGATCGGTAGGGCCGATGAGGCCGGCGCCCGGGGCGACGTCACCACCCTGACAGCCGAGGGCCGCCGCCTGCGGCTGACACCGCATGCGGCGCTTCCCGTCCCCCTCGGGACGTTGCGCACCCAGGTGCGGGCCGCCGCCGAAGAGGAGGCTGCCGCGATCTACGCCATGCGCCGCAGGGACGGAAGCCTCGGCCGCGCCGACTGGTGCACGCTCACCGCACGCCTCGCGCGACGGATCGTCCTGGGGGACGGCGCCGCCGACGACAGCCTCGTCAGCGCCATCCTCGAAGCCACCGCCCAGGCCGAGGACAGCACTGAGTACGACGCCCGGACCGCCGCCCTGCGTCGTCGCCTCGCCCCGTACGTCCATGCCGAGGCCCCGGGCGGACTCGTCACCTCCGACCTTGCCGACGACGCCAGGGACGCTGTGGTCGAGCACGCGCTGGAGACCGTCTCCAGGGCCCTCACCGACACGGCGCCGCAGGCACTGGCGCTGGTGACGGTGCAGCCGTTGATGCCTGCGACCGACCGCACCGAGCGGGCCGTGAGCGAGGCCCTGCGCCGCTACCCACCGTTGGCCGCCACGGTGCACACGGTCTGTGCCCCCTTTGTCTGGCACAGCCTGGCCGTCGAGGCGGGCACCGAGATCCTGTGTGCGACCGCCTGGCTGCGGGACCTGGACGAGGAGCAGGGCCGCAGCGGCGGGGACCCGTCGGCGTCCCTGTGCGCGGCGCCCGCCCCGTGCTCCGCTGCCGGACTCGCCGTCCTCGCGGCCACCGAACTCGTACGCGCCCTCACCCGGATCGCCGAACCGGTCGTCCTCGCCCCGCACCTCACCCTCGACGCGCTGCCGGCCGACCTGCCCGCCGCGTCCTTGCGCCTCGCCATGGAGGACACCGACCACGCACCGCGAGACGCCGCCGAACCGGTGATCGACGGGTACGTGCCGCCCATCGTCGGGCAGAGTCCCGCCCATTACGCCGCGCTCGCCGCGGCCGACGCCCGCAGCCTGGAGGAGCACGCGCGGAAACTCGTCGCCTGCGCGCGGCAGTCCGGCTGGAACCACGACGCGTTCGGCGAGCGCTGCCGGATGACGCTGCTCGCCCACGCCGAGCGCTGTGCCCGCGCGGCCGGCGATGCGCGCCGGGCCGCCGAGTGGCTGGCGAACTGAGGCCCCGGGCTCCTACCAGAAGGGGGACACCCGGTGTTCCCGGTCCCTGTCGACCATGCCCTGGACGGTGAAAAAGACCTCGTCGCACAGCCGCCGGGCCGCCGCAGAGCGGACGGCGAAGGAAGCGGAGCGGGCCGGGGCGGGAACCGGCTCACCGATGCTGATCCGCCATTTCGCCGGAAGCGGCAGCAGCGTGGTCAGAGGGAAGTACGGCAGGTCGAACCGGCGGGCCAGCGCCCGGATCTCACCGAGTTTCGGGTACGTCTCCTCGGCGCCCACGATCGACACGGGCACCACTGGCACGCCGGTCCGCACCGCGGTGACGGCGAAGCCGGGGCTGAAGGGCCGGAGCCGGTAGCGCTGTGAGAACGGCTTGCCGACCCCGTCGACCCCCTCGGGGAACACCGCGACGAGGTGCCCCGCCTCCAGCCGGTCCTGGCCCAGGGTCGGATCGTCGGTGAAGGCGTCGTGCCGACGGGCGTACGCAGCCAGTGCCGGCAGCCGGAAGGCCAGTGCGGAGGCGTAGAAGTGCACCGGCCGGCACAGCTCCCGGTGCAGGAGTTTATGCAGGACGAATGCGTCGAGACCCCAGGCGCCGGAGTGGTTGGCGACCACGAGCGCGGGCCCGGTCCGCGGCACGTTCTCCAGGCCCGAGACGTCGACGCGGAAGTAGTCGTCGGCCAGCCATCCCAGTATGCCGTCCAGCAGATCGGTGCCGAGTTCACCCCATGGCCCCATATTCGCTTCTGTCACAAGATCCCACTTTCAGCCCAAAATGGAACATTGCAAGATTAAAGGTGCCATTTAGGTGGTCTTCTTTCATGGTGCCCGATTCCCGGGTGCTGTTCAGGGAAAGGTCACCATGGGTACTTCTGCGTCACCTGCGACCGCGGATCTGATCACTGGCCTGCTCGTCGGCAAGTTCGAGGTCGACCCGGCCGCCATCCGGGCCGATGCCCACATGGCCGAGCTGCTCGCCGACTCGCTGATGGTCGTCGAAATGGCCATCACGCTCAAGGACGACCTGGGTGTCAGCGCCACCGAGGACGAGCTGCGCGAGCTCACCTTCGCCGAGTTCTCCGCCCGCGTCGACGAGCGCCGCGCCGGATGACACGCGACACCGCCGTCGTGGTGACCGGCCTCGGGCTGGTCACCGCGGGAGGGCCCGATACGGAGAGCACCTGGGCCGCGATCCGCGACGGTCGCGCGACCGCCCGGCCCGACCCGCAACTGCGGGACCTGCAGGTCTCCCTGAGCTGCCGAGTCGACGCCGTGGACGAACTTCGACCGCGGCAGCCCGGCGCCGCGCACCTGGACCCCGGCGCCCGGATGGGCCTGGCCGCCGTCGCCCAGGCCCTGGAGTCGGCCAAGCTCGACCCCGCCGAGTGGGACCCGGCTCGCGTCGCCGTCGTCACCGGCTGCTCGCTCGGTGGAATGCACACGCAGCAGGCCGCCGCGATGCGCCTTGCCGCCGACGGGCCGCAGAGCGTCTCCCCGTACTTTCTGACCGGCTATCTGCCCAACATGGTGTGTGCCGCCATCGCCCTGCACCTCGGCGTGACCGGGCCGAGCCTCAACGTCGCGACAGCGTGCGCCTCGGGGGCCACCGCTCTCGGTACGGCCCGCGACCTGCTCGCCTCGGGTCAGTGCGACATCGCCGTTGTCTGCGGTGCCGACGCGGCCGTCACGCCACTCGTGGTGACGGGCTTCGCGCAGCTCCGCGCCTTGTCCGACCAGGCCTCCCGTCCGTTCGACGCTGCCCGCGACGGCTTCGTCATCGCCGAGGGCGCGGGGGCCCTGATCCTGGAGCGGCCGGAGTACGCGACCGCCCGCTCGGCCCCCCGGCTCGCCCGGTTCATCGGCTACGGGGCGAGCAGCGACGCCCACCACATGGTGGCCCCGCACCCCGAAGGGCGTCACGCCGAACGGGCACTGCGCGCCGCGCTCGCCGAGGCGGGGATCGCACCCGGCGACGTCGGACACGTCAGCGCACACGGCACTTCCACCCCGCGCGGCGACGCGATGGAGGCTGCGGTCCTGGCCCGGGTCTTCCCGCACCGGCCGCCCGTCACCTCCGCCAAGGGGGCCCTGGGCCACACGCTCGGTGCGGCCGGCGCCATCGAGGCCGCCCTCACGGTCCTGGCGCTGCGCGCCGACCTCGTACCACCCACAGCAGGGCTGACCGACCCGGATCCGGCGCTCGACATCGACGTGGTCGCCGGCCGTGCCCGGCCCGTGACCTCGACTGTCGCCGTCAGCAACTCCTTCGGCTTCGGCGGCCACAACGCGGTCGTCGTCCTGGCCCGCGACTGACGAGCGGCCGGGCCCCACACCCACGGAGAGTTCACCGACCGGCGTCCTCGGCGGTGTCGATGTGTACCGGGGCCTTCGCCTCCGGCCGGATGTCGTCCAGTACCGGGTACGGGCGCGGGTACATGCCGCCGATCTGGAAGCGCTGCGCGAGAACGTCGGAGAACGCGGCGGCGATACGCACCTCGCCGTTCGGGTTGGGGTGGGTGTCGTCCCAGGTGTGCTCGGCGGCCACGAACTCCACCGCGGTGTCGGCGACCTCGATCGGTGAGATGGGCCTGCGCAGCTCGGCGGCGACCGCGCGGATGCGGTCGTTGCACTTGCTGACGCGTTTGGCGAATGCGAAGTCCTCAGTGGCCCGGGCGGTCTCCAGGATGGTGCCGAGGATCAGGCGCACCGCGTGGTGCCCGCTGCGGGCGTTGCCGATGAACTCCCGCAGGTTCGTCTCGAACTCGTCGGGGTCCGTGTCGTACCAGACGAGGTCGTTGATACCCAGCAGGACGAGGACGAAGTCGGGCCGGTATGTCTCGACGTACTCCTGGATGGTGGTCTTCGCCACGACGTAGGGCTGGCCCCACTTCGCGGCGTGGTCACGGTCGAACTCGGAGTCGGCGTAGGTCTCGTCACCGTCGCCGACCTCTTCGGTACGGATGTTGTCCAGGGTCTTGTACGGACCGACGAAGTCCACGTCGAGCCCGAAGGTCCGCAGGTGTTTCCAGAACCGGTAGCGCCAGGTCCAGTCGCCACTGCTGCCGTGACTGATCGAGTCACCGACGATCATCAGGGACACTTCGACGACACCGGGGTTGTCGTAGTCGACAGACGTCATGACAAGTACTCCTGCTGTGAGGGCTCTTGAGGACCGAGCGGTGTCAGGCGACGGGGGCGGCGCTGACGCTTTGCCAGCCGAGGTCGGGGTCATAGCGGCGAACGATCCGCGCCGGCACCCCCGCGATGACGCAGTGGTCGGGGAACTGGCCGCGTACCACCGCGCCACCGGCGACCACACAGTTGGCGCCGACGATGACGCCCGGCAGAATGACGGCGCCGGTGCCGATCCAGCTGCCGTCGCCGATGGAGACCGGGACGTTCTGCGGCCACTGGCCGCCGATGGGCTTGTCGGGGTCGGCGTAGGTGTGGTTCTGGTCGGTGATGTAGGCGTAGGGGGCGATGAACACGTCGTCACCGATGCGGATCGAGCTGTGCCCGACGATGTGGCTGCCCCGGCCGATCGCACAACGCTTCCCGATGTCCACCACAAGGCCGGTGCCGAGATCCTGGCCGGGCACGAAGCCGGCCGAGAGCGAGACCTGCGCCCCGATCAGAGTGCCGTCGCCGATCGCGATCCACGGCTCACCGAAGATCGCGCCGGAGGGGAAGGCGATACAGGCGTGGTCCCCGAAATGGGCGAAACGCAGCCCCGCCGGGCTGTCCTTGCTGATCCGGCCGTATTCCTGGGCTGCGGTCCAGGCACGGTTCACCGCCGTACAGGCAACGCGCCGTATGCGGCCGGACAATCGGATCCGTCGGTGGAGCACCGCACCCAGTGGGAAATCGCGCATGCCCTCAGCTTCGATCGCCTGACATCGGCGCGCAAAGCGATCCGGTTCCTCACGGCGCCGCACGGCGGCGGCGTACCCCTCCGCATACCGGCCTGGGGCGCAGTATCAAGGGTCTGCGGCCCCGTAAACGCATCGTCCCCGGTAGCCCGATCGAATGATGTCGCTCTGCCCAGGAACCCGGGCCGACACGCAGCACTCCCCTGATGCCCTCGCAGGCCGCCGTCGCATTGGCGACGGCCGAAACGCATCTGCTGTTACGCGGGCAGCAGGCCGTCGCGTATTTGCCGACCACCCGGCTTAAGGGCAACGTGGCGATTGCTGCGCTCGAACAGTGCCCCGCCGATGCGGCGCTGCTCCGTATTGCCTTGCCGTCGTCTGTTGCATCGTCCGCCAGTCCGTCCCCGACGCCACCCCGAGCGAGACTCGCTGCCGAACATCGCAGTCGGCCGCCACCCCGTCCCGGACCACCCGACCCTGTACGCGCTGACCGACCAGCGGCGTGACGGGCAGGGCCGCACCACCAGGGCCGTCGAGATGCTGCGCAAGGCCGGCCACCGGGTCGATGTGAGCGCCGCATTCGACCCCTCGCCGGCATCGGTTACCGCTCCCGCCCGTGACCGGCTCCCGCGCACAGATCCACCAGACGTCGCGTTCGCCGAGCATCCGCAGCTCGGCATCCTCGCGGCCGCCAGTGCCAACGCCACGGTGTCGATGCACCGATCCGATCTCCAGGTCGCGATGGAGCCCACCTTGCCCACGGTGTAGCCGATCGTCGCGTGCACCGGGCCCTGAACGAGATTGCCGGAGTGCACCCCGGGCGAACCGACAGCCGCACCCTGGGCCCCCGAGTCGGGCGACGCCGCCGACACACCCGCGAGCACGGTGAAAGCGCGGTCAGCGACCGTTCGCGGAAAAATGCTGGTAGTCCGGTGCCCACCAGCGCCCGCCCCATTTCCAGCCCACGGCATGCATGGCCGTAGTGATGACGTCCCCGGTACGGATCATGCCCTTCGCCTTGCGCCTGCGGTCGAGATAGGCGGCGCCTGAGGCAGGGTAGACGCGCCCGTATCTGTCGACATAGGGATTCTCCCGTGTGTTGATGTCCACGGCGTTGCCGAAGGAATGCTGGGAGCGGCGGGTCGGATCCCCGGTGACAGCACGGCAGTTGAAGGCCGAGGTGTTGTCGGCATTCATCGCGGCGGTGTCGCTGCCACCGTACTTGGCCATGGGCCGCATCCGTCGGATGGGGAAATGGGCGGCGAATGCCCGGCCGAACACGTACATGAGTGGGCGCACGGCCTGCTTGCCGACGACGAGCTCGCCCGTGTGGATCCTGCCGTCGAATCCCCAGTGGTTCATCCGGATGAGCCGCAGCCCCCGAGGATTCACCGGGCAGCCCCGATGCCAGCTGCGGCCCAGATTCGTCTGGGAGACGGTCGTGACGTGGGCGGTGAAGGCGGGAGCCGGCACTCGGTGCGCGGCGGCGGCGGGCGCAGCGACGCAGCCGACGAGCAGGGCTGCGATCGCTGCCGAGAGGCCGATGAGCGTGCGGGGACGTCGCCTCTGAGAGGGGCGTGTTGTGGTCACCGGGCAGGTATAACCCGAAGCTCGTCTCGTATTGCGGATCGCATCATCCTGACGAGTGTCTTTCGCCCGATTGCTGGCCCGTGGACTGTCTCCTCCGACTTCCTGCCTGTGTCCGGGGGTCAGTAGGTCCGTGCGTCGTCGGTGGTGCCCAGGCCGAGCCGTACCGCACGTTCGACGGGCGAGTACGCACCGTCTTGGCGGTCGAGGTCGAGCAGGCCCGTCGGCAGCAGAGGCGGCTGGGCGATGAACCGAGGGACGGTGCCCCGGTTGGGCTGAGCGGCGTGGATCAGGAACGGGTGGCAGAGATAGACGTCGCCGGCGCGACCGGTGGCCAGGGCGACGGGCCGTTCCGGTGAGTCGAGCTCCCCCGCAGCGTCCATGGACCGGCAGAGCGTGAAGAATTCGACACCTCGCTCACCGGCGGGCTCCAGGAACGCCGGGACGTCCAGGTGCGAGCCCACCTTGATCCGGGTGGGGCCATGGTCGGCGTCGATGTCGGAGAAGAGGAACAGCATCAGCAGGGCGCGGCCGCGCGAACGGAGGTTGATCCAGGTTCCCGTCTCACCATCGGGGCTGAAGCCGGCGTCCAGGTGCCATCCTGCGTCGCCCGGGTCGTCCGGGTGGGGGAAGCGGATGGGGAAGGTGCCCAGGCCGGCTCTCGGTGCCCACCTGCCCGCGCCGACAAGTTGGTCCATGGCCTGGTGCAGGCGCGGGGTCGTGGCCGCGCGCTGGAACGGCTCGGTTGCGTAGCCGCTGAGCCTGATGACCGGGTGCTGCCAGGTTGCGGGGTCATCCGGGTCGAGCCCGGTCTCGCGCCACAGGAATGCCCGGCACTCTTCGGCGACCGAGCGAGGGAACGCCCCTGGGAGACGCACGAAGCCGTCAGTGACGAACCGCTCAATCTCGTCTGCTGTCAGGACTGTTGGCATTCGCCAGATTCTCGGCGGGCTTCCGAAGACGCGCAACTGGATTACAGCCGCACCGGATCGCTGAGCATGAATGCCGGGGCGGGGACCATACGGGTGATTCAGTTCTTACGCCGCCCCGCGCCCGCAGCTACCGCCTTGAGTTCTTCGAGCGACTCCCGCAGGAAATCCGCCAGCGTGTGCTCCCCGTTGCCGCCGACCCAGCCCTCGAAGCCGACCTTGAACACAGCGATGCCCGCCTCGGCGGTGAGACTCGCCGCCTGGTCGTCGACACCGCGCCGCCGCAGCGTGGCGGCGAGCGCGGCGGACAGCGACGCGAGCTTGATCAGCTCGCGCTCGCGCAGCTCCGCACTGGCCGCGATGACGGCCTGACGCTGCCGTGAATGCTCATGGCGCTCCAGAAAGACAGCGTCGGCGACGGTCTCCAGCGTCGAGGCCATCGCGTCGATCGGCGCGGCCGATTCCGGGATGTCGGCGAGGGTGTTCACGAAGAGCTCCTGCAACAGATGCGCACCCCCGAAGAGCACCTCGCGCTTGTCGGCATAGTGCCGGAAGAACGTCCGCTCGGTGAGCCCGGCGCGTTCCGCGATCTGGGCGGCGGTCGTCTGCTCGAATCCGCGCTCGCTGTAAAGGTCCAGCGCCGCCTGTTCGAGGCGCCCGCGCGCGTTCGGCTGCCATCTGCTCATGCCCGGATCCTACGCGATGACAGTGACTGACATTGCATGTTACGGTCGATGACAGTGACTGACATGGCCTCTCCTTACCCGGAGGTTCTCCTCATGCGTGTATTCGTCACCGGCGCGTCCGGCTGGATCGGTTCAGCAGTCGTTCCGGAACTCATCGGCGCCGGCCACCAGGTCGTCGGGCTCGCCCGCTCGGACGCCTCGGCCGCTGCCCTCGCCGAGGCCGGCGCCGAGGTGCGCCACGGCACGATCGACGATCTCGACACGCTGCGCAGCGCGGCTGCCGAGTCCGACGGCGTGATCCACCTCGCCTTCAAGCACGACATCGCATTCAGCGGCGGCTTCGAGGCCGCCGCCGAAGCCGACCGGCGTGCCATCGACACATTCGGCGAGGCGCTCGCAGGCTCCGACCGCCCGTTCCTCATCGCCTCAGGGACGCTCGGGCTGACTCCGGGGCGGTTCGCCACCGAACAGGACGGCCAGGCGTCCACCCCGCTCGGCGCCCATATGCCCGCGGGCCCGGCCAAGCGGCTGGCCAACGCGCAGGCGACGGTCGCCCTCGCGGACCGCGGCGTCCGCTCGTCCGTCGTACGGCTCCCTCCGACCGTGTACGGCGACGGGGATCACGGCTTCCTCTCCACCGTGGTCGCCATCGCCCGTGAGAAGGGTGTCTCCGGCTACATCGGCGAGGGCGCCAACCGCTGGCCCGCCGTGCACCGTACCGATGCCGCGCACCTCTTCCGTCTGGCGCTGGAAGGCGCCCCGGCCGGCTCCTCGCTGCACGCGATCGCGGACGAGGGCGTGCCGATCCGTGCCGTCGCCGAAGTGATCGGACGGCACCTCGGCCTGCCCGTCGCCTCCATCTCCCCCGACGACGCGCCCGCGCACTTCACCTGGCTGGCCGCCTACTTCGGCATGGACAGCCCGGTCTCCAGCGCGTACACCCGCGAACTGCTGGGGTGGCAGCCGACCCGGCCCGGGCTTATCGACGACCTCGACAAGGGCCACTACTTCACCTGAGAGCAATCGATCAGCGGACGCCGGCCCACGCTGCCGACGGCTCCGGCGTCATGCCCGTCCGGGGCCGTCCGCCAGTACCTTCCGCAGCACGTCGGCGAACTCCACCGGCCCGGGGATGAAGCCGCCGTGGTCGCCGGGGAACTCGACCGGCGGCCTGCCGAGCAGTCCGGCCAGGGCGTTGGAGGTACGGAAGGTGTCGAGACTGCCCGAGCCTTCTCCGATGCCGACCTCGACCCTGGCGGGACCGGCCTTCAGCGCGTCGATGTCGGCCAGGTAGAGGCTGGTGGCCTTCAGTTCATGGCCGAAGAAGCGGGCGCTGTTGGCGAGATCCTGCAGGGAGGGCTCGTCCGGCGCCTGCGCGGGGGCGCCGTCGGCGTCGTCCTCGAATCCCGCGCCGGTCATGAACTTCTTCCACGCCGACTGGAGCCCCTCCCGGTGGAAGGTGTCGACCAGGTCGTCGACCTTGGCACGCTGTTCGGCGGCGTCGGGGAGGAGTTCGAGCAGGGGCGGTTCGTGTGCGACGAGCGTCCGCACCCGCCCGGGGTGCCGGGTGACCAGCGCGAGGCCGGTCACCGCGCCGCCGCTGCTGCCGAACACGTCGGCCGATTCGGCTCCGAGCGCGTCCAGCAGAGCGGCGACGTCGTCCGCCCGCAGGTCGGGGGTGGACTCCTGCTCCGGGTCGTCGAGGACGCTGCCCGAGATGCCGCGCGGGTCGTGCGTGACGACCGTGTGGTCGTTCGCGAGTGCGTCGGCCAGCGGCGCGAAGGCCGACGCGTCCATGGGCGCTCCCATGATCAGCAGCAGCGGCCCTGTGCCGCGGACCTCGTAGTGCAGGCGGGCGCCGGGAACCTCAAGGGTGTGGACGGTGGTCATGAGAGCAGGTCCTTCCGTACGTGGGCGTCCGCGTCAGCGGTTTGAAGGTAGGACTCCGGCGCCCCGGAAAACTCATCGCTCTTCGGTCATCCCGCCACCTCCGCGGTCTCTGTTCCCGGCCGCTCGAACTGGGTCCGGTACAGCTCCTCGTACCGGCCACCGACCGCGAGGAGCTCGGTGTGGGTGCCCCGTTCGACGACCTGGCCCTCCTCGATGACGAGGATCAGGTCGGCGGCCCGCACGGTCGAGAGCCTGTGGGCGATGACGATCGCGGTCCTGTCCGCCAGCGCCTCCCCCAGCGCCTCCTGGACCGCGGCCTCGGAGGTCGAGTCCAGATGGGCGGTTGCCTCGTCGAGGATCACGACGCGCTGACGGGCGAGGAGGAGCCTGGCGATGGTCAGCCGCTGGCGTTCGCCGCCCGAGAGCCGGTAACCGCGCTCGCCGACGACGGTGTCGAGACCGTCGGGCAACGAGGCGACGAGGCCGTCCAGACGCGAGCGGCGCAGAGCGTCCCAGACCTCGGCCTCAGTCGCCTCCGGCCTGGCGAGCAGCAGGTTGGCACGTACCGATTCGTGGAACAGGTGGCCGTCCTGGGTGACCATGCCGAGGGTGGCGCGTACGGAGTCCGCGGTGAGGTCGCGTACGTCGATGCCGCCCAGGCGTACGGACCCGGCGTCGGTGTCGTAGAGGCGCGGCAGCAGTTGGGCGATGGTCGACTTGCCGGCGCCGGATGATCCGACGAGGGCGATCATCTGTCCGGGTTCGGCGCGGAAGGAGACCCCGTGCAGGACCTCGGTGCCGCCACGCGAGTCGAGGGTGGCGACCTCTTCGAGGGAGGCGAGGGAGACCTTGTCGGCGGACGGGTAGCCGAAGCGCACATCGTCGAACTCCACGGAGACGGGCCCCTCGGGGACCGTTCGCGCGTCCGGCTTCTCGGCGATGAGCGGCTTCAGGTCGAGGATCTCGAAGACCCGCTCGAAGCTGACGAGGGCGCTCATGACCTCCACACGGGCGCCGGCCAGCGAGGTGAGCGGGGCGTACAGCCGGGTGAGCAGAAGGGCGAGCGCGACGACCGCGCCGGGCTCCAACTGGCCGCGCAGCGCGTAGAAACCACCCAGTCCGTAGACCAGCGCGAGGGCGAGGGCCGAGACGAGGGTGAGCGCGGTGATGAACACCGACTGCGCCATGGCGGTACGCACTCCGATGTCACGCACCCTGCTGGCCCGTGCGGCGAACTCGGCGGACTCGTCGGCAGGTCGCCCGAAGAGCTTCACGAGGGTCGCGCCGGGAGCCGAGAACCGCTCCGTCATCTGCGTGCCCATGGCCGCGTTGTGGCCGGCCGCCTCGCGCTGGAGGTGTGCCATACGGGAGCCGGTACGGCGGGCGGGGATCACGAAGACCGGCAGAAGGACCAGGGCGAGCAGGGTGATCTGCCAGGAGATGGAGAGCATCACCGCGACCGTCAGGAGCAGTGTGACGACATTGCCGACGACTCCCGACAGGGTGCTGCTGAAGGCCCGCTGGGCGCCGATCACATCATTGTTCAGCCGGCTCACCAGTGCTCCGGTGCGGGTCCGGGTGAAGAACGCGACCGGCATGCGCTGTACGTGGTCGAAGACCGCGGTCCGCAGATCGAGGATCAGCCCCTCGCCGAGCGTCGAGGAGAGCCAGCGGGTCAGCACCCCGATCGCCGCCTCGACGAGGGCGATCCCGGCGATCAGCAGGGCGAGTGCGGTGACCGTGCCCGAGGCTTTTCCCTTGACGATCGCGTCGACAACCCGGCCCGAAAGAACGGGAGTTGCGACCGCGAGCAGCGCCATGACCACACTGAGCAGCAGGAACTGCACCACTTGGGTACGGTGCGGACGGGCGAACGCGGCGATCCGGCGCAGGGTCGCGCGGGAGAAGGGCCGTTTTTCCTGCTGTGCGTTCATCACGCTGTGCAGTGATGTCCATGCGGTGGCTTCCATGCTCACGTCGTGCCTCCATGGGTTCTGGTGAGGGACAACGTGAACGCTAAAACCTCAACCAAGATCGAGGTCAAGCACATACCTCTCGCGGCAGGGGTGCGATAGGTTTTGCGCTTCCTTGACCTGATCAACTTTCACGTGCGGAGAACGATCTCACCATGAACGACATCGTCAACGGACTTGGCCGCGCCGCCGCCTACGGAGCCCTGGGCGTAGTGCTGTTGGTCCTCGGCATCTTCCTGGTGGACGCCCTGACGCCGGGCAAGCTCGGCCGTCAGATCTGGGAGGACCGCAACCGCAACGCGGCCACTCTCCTCAGTTCCGCCCTGCTCTCCATAGGCGGGATCGTGTTCACGTCGATCTGGACGACGTACGACGACTTCGGCAAGGGCCTCGCGTCGACCGCCGCGTTCGGGGTGCTCGGCCTGGTGATGATGGCGCTTGCGTTCTTCGTCGTCGACCTCGTCACCCCGGGGAAGCTGGGCGCGACCCTCGTCGACCCCGAGCCGCACCCCGCGGTGTGGGTCACGGCCTCCTGCAACATCGCGGTGGCGGCGGTCATCGCGGCGTCCATCGCCTGACGGGCACCGGGAGGGTTACGTCTCCGCCCCGTCGTCCTGGGCGGCGCGCTGTGCCTTGTTCCGCCTGCCCACCACGACAGCGGCCGCGAGCGCGCTGCCCGCGAAGGCCAGCGCGACGGTCCACGGCCGGTCGAAGACATGATCCGTCGCGTGGTCGACGGAGTAGCGGCCCGCACCGGCCACCCCGATGGCGGCCGCGGTGAAGCCGAGGAAGGCGGGGTACTCGTAGCCCCCGCCGTGGGCGAAGAACCCGGCGGGCGCGTGGACCGCCACCGCCCCCGCCATCGTTCCGGCGGCCGCGGCGCCCGCGGCCGGGGTGGCGAGCCCGAGCAGCAGCAGCGCCCCGCCGCCCGCCTCGCCGAGCCCGGAGGCGAGCGCGCTCTGCTTTCCTGGCCTGAACCCCATCTGCTCCATCGCCGCGGCGGTGCCCTCGATGCCCCCGCCGCCGAACCAGCCCAGCAGTTTCTGCGCCCCGTGCGCCATCAGCACCCCGCCGGTGCCGGCCCGGAGCACGAGCAGGCCGAGGTCACGCCGGTTGATACAGGTCATCGCGGTCTCCAGGTGAGCGGCTGCGGACGTAACCTCTCCACTCTCCGTGCGCGAGGCGCCCGCCCACACCGGTGCTGGGCCATTCGGGCGAGGATGAATTCCCCTCTCCGCTACGTTGAGCCATCGTCAGTACCAATCGACGAAGGGACCACTGCCATGCCTCTCGAAGGCGAGTACGTACCGAGCCCGACCTCGTGGGTACGCGAGCAGGTCGAGCGGATCGAGAAGTCCGGCGGCGCCGAGGGCATGACCATGCGTGGCATGTCGGTCATCCTGCTGACCACCCGCGGGGCGAAGAGCGGCAAGCTCCGCAAGTCGCCGCTGATGCGCGTCGAGCACGACGGAACCTATGCCGCGGTGGCCTCGCTGGGCGGCGCGCCCAAACACCCCGTCTGGTACCACAACGTCGTGGCCGACCCCCGGGTCGAGCTCCAGGACGGCACCGTACGACAGGACATGACGGCCCGTGAGGTGACCGGCGACGAGAAGGCCCTGTGGTGGGAGCGTGCGGTCGCTGCGTTCCCCGACTACGCCGGCTACCAGAAGAAGACGGACCGGCAGATCCCCGTCTTCGTACTGGAGCCCGCAAAGCAGCCGCACTCGTAGGCTGTTGGTCATGGACACCCCCACCGACGAAGCCGCCGCCCGTGCGATCCAGGACCGACTCCGCACCCGGGTGGTGCTGGACGAGACCGGACCGCCTCCCGGAACGGGCCTGGTCACGGGTGTCGACGTGGCGTACGACGACGAGCGGAACATCGTCGCGGCCGCGGCGGTCGTCCTCGACGCGGCCACGCTCGCCGTCGTCGAGGAGGCCACCGCGGTGGGCCAGGTGGCCTTTCCGTACGTCCCCGGGCTGCTCGCCTTCCGCGAGATCCCCACGGTCCTGGCCGCACTGGAGCAACTGACGTCAGGCCCCGGCCTGGTGGTCTGCGACGGCTACGGCCAGGCGCACCCCCGCCGCTTCGGGCTGGCCAGCCATCTGGGCGTGCTCACCGGGCTGCCGGTGATCGGCGTCGCCAAGAACCCCTTCACCTTCACCTACGCGCAGCCGGGCACCCGGCGCGGCGACTCCTCGCCGCTGCTCGCCGACGGGGGCGACGTGGTCGGCCGCGCGCTGCGCACCCAGGAGTCCGTCAAGCCGGTCTATGTCTCGGTCGGCCACCGGGTGAGCCTCGACAACGCCTGCGCCCACACCCTGCACCTCGCCTCCGCCTACCGCCTGCCGGAGACGACCCGTCGCGCGGACGCCCTCTGCCGGAGGGCGCTGCGCGAGGCGACCTTGGCGGTTCCGGGTTCCTAGGGTCTTCGTGTACGAGGGGGAAGCGGCATGCCGCCGCCCCCTCAGCCGCGTCGGAACCCTTCCCAGAACCGTCCGCCGACCAGGGCCAGCACCTCGTCGACGAGGGCGACCAGCGCGTCCGTACGGCCGTCGAGCGCCTCGCGCACCGTGCGGTGCATGTCACCGGAGAACCCGGGCCGCACCGCGTCGGTGCGCCGGGCGAGCCACTTGCCGCCGCCCAGCCACGCACCCTGCGAGAGCAGCAGCAACCGGCCCGTGTTCCGGGCGATGTCGCCGACGATGCACAGCCGTTCGCCGGGGTCGGTGCAGCCGGCCAGATCGTCCAGCAGGTCGGTGAGACGGTAGCGCTCGACCTCCAGCTCCTCCACCGTCACCGCCGGCGGCCCCGCCGCCACCAGGCGTGCGGCTTCCGCCGCCAGGAGCGCACCCCCTCCGTCCCGGTCGAAGAGCAACTCGCCCTCGGCGCACATGAACAGCAGCGGTGAGCGGCGCAGCGGTATCTCCCGGTCCACGAATCCGCGCCAGCGCGCTTCGGTGTGGGAGAACAGTTCCACCGGCCACGGCCCGTACCAGAAGCTCTCCCGGTACACGTCCGGATCGCCGTCCGGGAGCAGTACCACGATGTCCAGGTCCGAGCGGTCCGTGCGCCGCGCGGTCAGCACACTGCCGCCGAGGAAGGCCGCACGGGCAGCGGGATGACGTTCTTCGACCACGGCGCGGGCCGCTTCACCGGGATTCATGGTCCGCAAGGGTACGGCCCGGCCTCAGCCCCGGGAAGCCACCTCGAAGAGCTGCTTCTCCACCTCGTCCAGGGCGAGGCGCACGGCGCCGAGCGCCACCGACCGGTCCCCCAGCGTGGAGGCGACGACCTCCACCGGGAAGAGGACCAGGCCGTCGAGTCTGCTGCGCAGGGGGTCGAGAAGCAGGTCGCCCGCCCGGGCCACCCCGCCGCCGACGACGACCAGTTCGGGGTCGAGCGCGAGGACCATCGCCGCGACGCCCTGCACCAGGTCGTCCGCGTACTGCTCCAGGATGCGCAGGGCGCGCGGGTCCCTTTCGCGTACGGCGGCGAAGAGCGCTTCGGCGTCGCCCTGCCCCTCGCCGGTCCAGCCGAGCAGCCGGGCGGGGGCGGTGTGCCAGCGCGAGGCGGGCAGATTGCCGATCTCGCCCGCGGCGCCGCGGCGCCCCGCGTGCACCTTGGCGTCGATGAGCATGCCCGCGGAGATCCCGCGTCCGGCGTGGATGTAGAGCACGTCGCGTGCCGCGGCGGCCGCGCCCTTCCAGTGCTCGCCCAGGGCGGCGAGCTTGGAGTCGTTGCCCACCACGACAGGGGCATCGAAGGGCTCCGCCAGGGCCGCACAGAGATCGGTGCCCGCCCAGTCGGGGAGGAGCGCGCTGAGCGTCACCTTGCCCGAGGCGTCGACGATGCCGGTCGTGCCGATGCCCACGGCCCGCACCTCGGCGGTCGTACGGTCGCATCCGCGCAGCGCCCGGCGGCCCAGGACCCGTGCGGCGGCGATGCGTTCGGCGCCGGGGAGCCCGGGGGTGACCGCGGTGTGGCGTACGCCGAGGACCTCGCCCTTGAGGTCCGTGACGACCGCGCGGACCGTGTGCACACCGATGTCGAGTCCCAGTACGCATCCCGCCTCCGCGCGGAAGCGGTAGCGCTTGGCGGGGCGGCCGACCTGGCGGGGGCCGTCGGCGTCGGGGGCCACCTCCTCGACCCAGGATTGCTCGGTCAGTCCGGCGAGCGCGTTCTCCACGGTGGCCCGGGTGACGGCTGTCGACTGGACGAGCTCGGTGAGGGTGAGACTCTGCGCTTCGTACAACACCCGTAGTACGGCGGCCGCGTTGAGACGGCGCAGCAAGGAGGAATCCCCTCCGGCAACGGTCACGATCGTGCTCGACCCCCTTGACTCCACTCGGCGGTGGGCTGCACCATCAGCCCGTTGTTATTTCAGAAGGTACCAAAAATAATCCCTGGCACTGCCAACCTTCCGAACCGAGGACTACCACGTGAACCGCATCGCGCGCCTAGCTGTCCCGCTAACTGCCCTCACTCTGGCCGCTGTCGGCTGCTCGCCGGCCGGCACCGACGCCGGGAGCAGCGGCGCCGGCGGGAAGAAGGAGATCACCTTCCTCACCTTCGAGACGCCCAACCTGGACGCCGCGTACTGGGACGCCGCCATCGCGCGGGCCGAGGCGAAGGTCCCGGGCCTCAAGGTCAAGAAGCTGGTGGCCCCCAGCACCGACCGCACCGGATACGCCAAGCAGCTGCTGGCCTCCGGGCAGTTCCCCGACGTGATGATCTCCGTCTCCCCCGTGGGCTTCGCCGAGTCCGGGCAGATGGCCCCGTGGACGGACAAGGAACTCGCGCAGTACACCTTCCCGCACTCCAATCCCATCGGCGGCAAGGTCTATCAGCTGCCGTACAACACCCAGCCGACACCGCTGGTGTACTACAGCAAGAAGCTCTTCGCCGAGGCGGACATCACGGCGCCCCCCAGGACGTACCAGGAGCTGCTCGACGACTCGGCGAAGCTGAAGAGCAAGGGCATCGACCCCTTCGTGGTCGGTGGCGGCGGCAAGGACACCTTCGCTTCCTCGTACCTCTGGACGGCCCTGGTCGGCACCGATGTGTACAAGCAGACGCCGGACTGGATGGCACAACGGCGCGCGGGCAAGGTCGCGTTCAACGACGCCGGCTTCAAGGGCGCGACGGACAAGTTCGTCCAGCTGGTGAAGAAGGGGTACGTCGACAAAGCGGGCCTCTCCCGCGACTACGCCAACACCGAGAAGGCCTTCCTCGGCGGCAAGGGCGCCATGTACCCGATGGGCACCTGGTTCGCCACCGCGGGCGACAAGAGCGCCATGAAGGACGACATCGGCGTGTTCGCCTTCCCGACGGACGACGGCAGCCTCTCCGTGCCCTCGTACACCGGCGGCGGCATGTCCGTGTCGGCGAAGTCCAAGAACCTCAAGGAGGCGAAGGAGTTCGCGCTCGCCTTCCAGCAGGACAAGGCCAACCTCGACGCGGTCGTCAAGAGCGACGGCGCGATCATCGCCATGAAGGGCTACACCCCGCCGGCCGGCATGGGCCCCGTCTACGACGCCACCGTGAAGGTGTACGACGCCGCCGTTCAGGCCAAGGGCGTCACCAACGCCTTCCTCGTCGAGACCGGGGACGACGCACTTCTGCCCGGCCTGGTCGAGAAGTCGTACGCACTCGCCCAGGACGTCATCGCGGGCCGCAAGGACGCCGACGCGGCCACCAAGGCGCTCGACGAGGACTGGAAGAAGGCCGCCACCCAGTGAGCCTCGTCAAGGAGAGGGCGGGCATCCGCACGGACGCTCCGCCCCGCACCCCGCCAGGCACCCGCCGCGGCGCGCTGCCCCGGCTGTGGCACTTCCTCGGATTCGGCGCGCCGGGGCTGCTCGTCTACGCCTGTTTCGTGCTGGCCCCGATCGCGCTGAGCGTCGGCTACAGCTTCACCAACGCCAACCAGTTCGTGCCCCGTACCCGCTTCGTGGGCCTGGACAACTACACCAGGCTCCTCACCGACCAGGAGTTCCTCACCGCGTTGAAGGTGACGACGATCCTCACCCTCATCGTGGTGATCGTCCCCAATGTGCTGGGTCTGGCGGTCGCCGTACTGCTCGACCGGCGCGGCTGGTTCTACAACGCCCTGCGCGGTGTGTTCTTCGTTCCCGTCGTGCTCAGTTCGGTCGTCGTCTCGGTCGTCTGGCAGGCCATGCTCACCGACGACGGCCTGGTCAACACGGCGTTGCGCGCGATGGGCGTGCACTCGCCGCCCGGCTGGCTCTCCGACCCGGACATCGCCCTGTACTCGGTCGGCTTCATCATCAGCTGGCAGATGCTCGGCTTCTGCGCGGTGGTCTATCTGGCGGGACTCCAAAGCGTCCCGCAGGAGTTGCACGAGGCCGCCGCGATCGACGGCGCAGGACCCTGGCTGCGCTTCCGCAAGGTCACCTGGCCGATGCTCGCGCCCGCGCTCACCATCAACACGGTGATGCTGCTGATCACCGGCTTCAAGGCGTACGACCACATCCAGGTCCTCACCGGCGGCGGCCCGGGCACCGGCACCACCGCCACACTCGCCTTCTCCGTGATCCAGACCGGCTTCACCGCCAACCGCACCGGCGAGGCCTCCGCGATGGCCCTGCTGATGCTGGTGATCGTCGCCGTCGTCTCCAGCGTCGCGCTGCGCTTCCTCCAGCGCCGTGAGGTGGACTTCTGATGCAGGACCGTCAACGCACCCCGTGGCTGCGGCCCGTGGTGGCGCTCGCCGTCACCGCCGCCTTCTTCCTCCCCCTCTATCTCGTCCTCGCCAATGTCTTCAAGCCGGGCGAGGACATCTCCGGCCACCCCGCTTCCCTGCCGTGGCCACCCACCCTGGACAACCTCTCCCAGGCGCTGTCCAGGCCCGACCGGCTCTTCTGGAACGGCCTGATCAACAGCGTCACGATCACCCTGCTGTCGATCGTGCTGCTCACGGTCCTCTCGGCGATGCTCGGCCACTATCTGTGCCGCAGCCGCAGCAGGACCGCCCGGATCACGATGCTCGTGCTGCTCGCCGGGCTGATGATCCCGCCGCAGGTGATCCTCGTACCGGTCACCGACATCCTCCAGCTCACCGGGATGATGGCCACCCTGCAGGGCATCGTCGCCTTCAACGTCGGCTACTACGTGCCCTTCGGCGTGTTCGTCTTCTCCGGTTTCATCCGCACCATCCCCCTGGAGCTGGAGGAGTCCGCGTCGCTGGACGGCGCGGGCCGCTGGCGCGTGTTCTGGCAGATCGTCTTCCCGCTGCTGCGCCCCGCCACCGCCAGCGTGCTGATCTTCCTCGGTGTGTGGATCTGGAACGACTTCCTCAACCCGCTGATCATTCTCGGCCCGGCCGGCGGCACCACCGTGACCGTCGGCGTCTACCGGGCGATCGGCGAACACCAGCAGAACTACGGGCAGGTCTTCGGCCTGATGTTCCTCGCCGCCCTGCCCGTACTGATCTTCTACATCGCCCTCCAGAAGCACTTCGTCAAGGGCCTCACCGGAGGAGCCGTCAAGGGATGACCGTGACCGCACAGCAGTTCAGCAATCTCCGCACCCATCCGGGCCTCCCCCTCGCCCGCCCCCTCACCATCGCGCTCGCCGGTGCGGGCGCACGCGGCACCGGCTACGCCTCCCTCGCGACCGCCTCGTCAACACCCGTACAGCTGACGGCGGTTGCCGAGCCGCGGACCGCCCGCCGTGACGAACTCGCGGAGCGGTACGGCATCCCGGCCGGGCAGCGCTTCGACGACTGGCGCGAGCTGGCCGCGCTCCCCCGCCTCGCGGACGCGGTGATCATCGCCGTACAGGACGCCCAGCATCTGGAGGCCGCCGAGGCCTTCGCCGCACGCGGGTACGACATCCTCCTCGAGAAGCCGATGGCGCTCAGCGCCGACGAGTGCGACCGCATCGCCGCCGCCACCGAGGCGGCCCGGGTCTCCCTGACCGTCTGCCACGTGCTGCGCTACTCGCCCTACAGCGTGCGGCTCAAGGCGCTCGTGGACTCCGGGCGCATCGGGGACCTGGTGGGCATCGAGCACCTGGAGCCGATCGGCTACTGGCATTACGCGCATTCGTACGTCCGAGGGAACTGGCGCCGCGAGGACCTGGCCAGCTTCACCCTGCTCACCAAGTCCTGCCACGACATCGACTGGCTCGGCCATCTCGTCGGCCGCCCGGTCACCGCCGTCTCCTCCTTCGGCTCGCTCCACCACTTCCGCCCCGAGAACGCTCCTGAAGGCGCCGGCGAGCGCTGTGTCTCCTGCGCCGTCGAACCCGACTGCCCCTACTCGGCACGCAAGCTCTACCAGGTGGGACTGCGCGAGGGCGGCGTCAAGCGCTACTTCACCAGGATCGCCTCCGACGAGCTGACCGAGGAGGCGGTCGGGAAGGCCATCGCCGAGGGCCCGTACGGCCGCTGCGTGTACCGCAGCGACAACGACGTCGTCGACCACCAGGTGGTCAGCCTCCAGTACGAGGGCGGCGCCACCGTCGCCTTCACCCTCTCCGCCTTCACCCCGCAGGAGAACCGCCACACCAAGATCTTCGGCACCGGCGGCCAGATCACCGGGGACGGCCGCACCATCGAGATCTACGACTTCGCCACCGACGAACGCACCGTCATCGACACCGACAACGGCGGAGCCTCGGCGGCCGAGGGCCACGGCGGAGGGGACGCGGGGCTCGTCGAGGCTTTCGTACGCGCCCATCACGAAGGCCGCCCCGACCTGCTCCTTTCCGGCGCCGAGGAGAGCCGCGACAGCCATCGTGTGGTCTTCGCGGCCGAACGGGCGCGGCGCACCGGCCACGTCGTCCGGCTGCCGTGAGGGAGCGCGGCGCACGCTCCCGGGCCGTGCCCGCGATGGCGGTGTGCCTGGTGGCGCTGCTCGCGGGGACCTGGCTCCTCTCGGGTGCGCTGGTCGCCGGCACCGCACCGCTCGCGGTGGCGGCGGGCCGCACCGCCGTCTGCTGCCTGACGCTGACCGCCGTCGCCGCCTCGACCGCGTCCGGACGCGCGGATCTGCGCCGGGCGGCGGCCCGCCCCGGCACGGTGTGGCTCCTGGGACTGCTCGGCTTCGCCGGGTACGCGGCGGGCACCCTGCTCGCGATACCGCGGATCGGGACCTCGCTCACCAATCTGGTGGTGGCGCTGATGCCGTGCTTCGCGGTGGCCATCGGGGCGCTCTTCTTCGGGGAGCGGTCCGGTGCGCGGCAGATGGGCGGGGCGGCACTGGCCGCCGCGGCAGCGGCCGGGTACGCGGCGCTCGGCGCGGACGCGGGCGACCTGGACCCGGTAGGGCTGCTGCTCGCGGCCGCCGCGACCGCCGGGTTCGCGGTCTACGGCTTCCTGTACCGGGGCAGGCTGTCCGGTCTGCCGCCGCTCGCGGTCCTTCCCGTACTCCTGGGCGCGGCGAGCGCGGTGCTTCTGCCGATGGCGCTGCCCTCGCTCCTCTCGGATCCGCCGACCGCGGCCCAGGCCTGGGGCATCGTGCTGCTCGGTGCGGTGATCTACGCGCCCGCCTACCTGGTCCAGCACCGGCTCATCCTGCGTACAGGACCCGTCTTCACCGCGGCGGTGCAACTTGCCGTCCCTTTCACCGTGCGCCTCGGCGACTGGTCGCTCGGGACCGCTCCGCCGCCCTCCGCCGCCGAGGTGGCCCTGCTCGCGGTGTGCTGCGCCGGCATCGCGCTCGTCACCCTTCCGGCCCGTCGTGCGAAGAGCGGGATACGGGCTCAGGATGGTCTTGCCGAAGGCCGATGAGTTCCGGTGGCCGCGCCGGTCCACCCTTCGGAAGCAACCGCGCGCCACCTCCCGAGGAGGACACCTCATGCAGAAGATCACGCCAACCCTGTGGTTCGACGACCAGGCCGAGGAAGCAGCACGCTTCTACACATCCCTCTTCAAGAACTCCCGGATCGTCGAGGCGAACCACTACGGCGACAGCGGTCCCGGCAAACCGGGTTCGGTCATGGTCGTCACGTTCGAGCTCGACGGGCAGCGCTACTCCGCCTTCAACGGCGGACCGGAGTTCCGCTTCACCGAGGCCATCTCGCTGTACGTCGACTGTTCCTCCCAGGAGGAGGTCGACGATCTGTGGTCCAGGCTGACGGCCGACGGCGGCCAGGAGAGCCAGTGCGGCTGGCTCAAGGACAAGTTCGGGCTGTCCTGGCAGATCATCCCCAAGGAGCTGACCGACCTGCTCTCCGACCCGGACGGGGCCAAGGCCGGCCGGGTCATGCAGGCCATGATGGGCATGGGGAAGATCGAGGTCCAGGCGCTCAGGGAAGCGGCGGCGGGCTGACCACGCGGTAGCGGTGGGTCCCGGACCCGGCCTGTGCGGCCCGTCCCGGCCAGAGGCAGTCCAGTACGGCGGCGGACGGCCCGAAGAGCTCGGCCGGGATCGCGTCCGGCGCGAACCACTCCCACCGCTCGATCTTGTCCGGCTCCATGACCCGGGCGGTCCCTGCCGCGTACGGGGTCCGTGCGGCGGCGGTCACCCGGGGCACCCCGCCGCGGCTGTCCAGGAGCACGGCGAGGATCTCGACTCCGGCCGCTTCGGCGCGCATGCCGGTCTCCTCGGCGAGCTCCCGTACGGCCGCGTCCGCGAAGCCCTCGCCCGCGTCGACCTTCCCGCCGGGCAGCTCCCAGCGCCCGTCGTGGCTACGTCCCAGCAGGATGCGGCCGTCGTCGCGGGTGACGACGAGGCCGACGCCGGTGAGGCTGTTCGGTACGGGGAAGCGCCGCTCGGCGCGCTCGGCCTTCACTTCGCGCTCACTTCGCGCTCACTTCGCGCTCTCGCCATGGACCAGTGCGGCGACCGCCTCGGCCAGTGCCTTGAGGCCCGGACCCGGCTGCCCGCCCGGTTCGCTCATATAGAGGTCGCGCCGGATCTCGATCATCAGGGCGCTCACCCGCCGGTCCTTGCCGTAGTGCTTCAGGGGTACGTAGGTGCCGGCGAAGGGGGTGTTCACGGCGGTCACGCCGAGCGGAGCGAAGGCTTCTCGCGCGCGGGCGAGCAGCCCGTCGGGGGTATGGAAGGGGTCGGTGCCGAGGCAGACGGGAGGGCGCGGGCCATCGCCGTGGAGTTCGTAGGGCAGGGGCTCGGTCGGGTACGAGTGGACGTCGATCACCACCGCCCGGCCCGCGGACGCCAGCCGCTCGTCGACCGCCCGCGTGATCGCGGCCGCATAGGGGTGGAAGTAGGCCTCGATCAGGGGTTGTTCGTCCGTCTCCGGCGCGCGAAGCCTTTCGCGGTGGGTGGTGTGCGTATAGACCGCTCCCATGCCGACCGCCCGCATCTCCTCCCGTTCGTCGGGGAACCGCTCCGGGTCGACGACCAGGCGCGACAGCCGGTTGACGAACTGCCAGGGGGTGAGTGGGACCGATGCGGCCGCTTCTGCCGCGATCTCGGCGGTGTGCGCGTCGGTGATGTGGTCCAGTTCGAGGCCGAGGGCCACGTCGTCCAGCACGATGGAGCGCCGCACCGCGGCGGGCAGGGCGCGTGCGGAGTGCGGCACATGCAGGATGACGGGTGATGCGGCAGCGCCCGCGATCAGTTCGAAGGGCGGTCGGGACACCTCGCCCGCCGCAAGTCCCGTCGGACCCGTCCGCCCCATCAGATGCTCCTCTGCTCCGCCGTGAAGATCACTGTGCCACCTCGGGGATCGACTGCGCCCACCCAGCTCCCGGAGACGGCGAAGGACCGGTTCGGCACGGCGGTGTGCGCGAGTCTCTGCCGGTGCAGGATCCGGCCGTCCTGGTGGACGACCAGGTGCGGCCTCACCAGGAACCGCGTGGTGCGCAGCAGGAAGCGGCCGTACGGGGGCGGGGGCCCGCCCGGGGTGATGCGCTGCGGCGCCACCCAGCCCAGCGGGTCTTCGGTCCGTACGGGAATCTGCTCCGCGGGCCAGGGCGCACCCTCCAGGTGGCGCAGTACGGCGGCCGCGGCGAGCCCGCCCTCCCGGGCGGCGTACAGCGCCGGTTCGGCGCCGTGGAGAAGATTTCCGGCGGCGAAGACGCCGGGCTCTGCGGTGCGGAAGGCGGAGTCGACCGCAGGGCCCCGGGTGCCGGGATCCAGCAGTACGCCGCCGCGCCGGGCCAGTTCGTGGTCGGGGACGAAGTCGCCGGTGAAGACGACGGTGTCGCAGGCGATCACCGCCCGTCTGCCGTCCGCGTGCCGCACCACGATCCCCGACAGCCTTTCCCTGCCCAGGAGTTCGGCGACGGTCGCGTCGGTGAGCAGGGGTACCCGGCGGCGCAGACGGGTGTCGGCGGCGTCGGTGACGGCCGCCTGGTGGCGCGGCAGTCCAGTGATCATCGCGGCGATCTCGACGCCCGCGCCCAGCAGCGTACGGACGGCCGAGTAGGCCACCGGTTCCGCGCCGATCACCACCGCACGGGTGCC
Organism: Streptomyces beijiangensis; assembly: GCF_017315755.1. Classification (GTDB taxonomy): domain Bacteria; phylum Actinomycetota; class Actinomycetes; order Streptomycetales; family Streptomycetaceae; genus Streptomyces; species Streptomyces beijiangensis. The sequence continues at coordinate 28,757 of NZ_JAFLRJ010000007.1, read as the reverse complement.
GGGGCTGCGGCCGTGGAGGTGGACGGTCTGCTGGAGCTCGCCCGTGGTGAACACCCCGGCGGGTCTGCTGCCGGGCACCAGCCGTGCGCTGCGCGGGCGTTCCCGCGCACCGGTGGCGAGGACGACGGCGCGGGCGGTGATGCGTTCCAGCCCCTGCGCGCTCGTGGTGTCGAGAGTGAGCGGTCCGGCCCAGCCGGTGACCGTGACCGAGGTACGCAGCCGGGCGCCGGCCCGCGCGGCCTCGCCGGTCAGCTTGCGGACATACTGCGGGCCGGTGCGCTGCCCGAACCCGCCGTGGTGGCAGTGGCGCGGGATGCCGCCGGCCCGGGCCTCGCGCTCCAGGACCTCCACTTCGCCCGCGTCGGCCAGCCGGGCCGCGGTGGCGAGACCCGCGGGTCCTGCGCCGACGACCAGGACGTCGACGGTGCGCTCGCTTCTCATCCCCGCTGCACCTCCGCACGCTCGTCGAAGAGTTCCCGGACTTCGGCCCCGCAGTAGAAACCCTGGCAGCGGCCTCCCCTGGCACGGGTGCGCCGTCGCAGTCCGTCGAGCGAGCCGGGTGGGACCGGTCCGGCGAGGGCGTCGCGGATCTCGCCGCGGGTCACCCGTTCACAGTGGCAGACCAGGACGCCGTACTCGGGGTCGGCCGCGATGAGTTCGGCGCGCTGATACGGGCGCGGGAACGCCTCGCCGAGGTTGGGCATGCGCACGGGTTCCAGGTCGCGGGGCTCTCCCAGGCCGAGGCCTGCCCCGGCGAGCAGTTCGGTGACGTACGCGGCGATCGCCATCGAGGCGGTGAGTCCGGTGGACCGGATTCCGCCTACCGTGATGTACCGCTGTCCGGGGTGGGCGCGGATCTGGAAGTCGTCGTGCTCCGTGGCGGCGCGCAGTCCCGCGTAGACCGCGGTGACCTCCTCGTCGATGAGCCCGGGGACGATACGGCGGCCCTTCTCGCGCAGGACGGCGATTCCCCCGGCGGTCGAACCGGTCGCGGCCTTGTCGTCCAGGTCCTCGGCGGTGGGGCCGAGCAGCACGTTTCCGTACACCGTCGGCGCGACCAGGACGCCCTTGCCGAGCGCCGTGGGCACGGGCAGCAGGATGTGGCGGACCAGATCGCGCGCGAACTTGTCGAAGACGATGAGCTGGCCGCGGCGCGGAGTGACGGTGAAGTCGTCGTGCCCGAGCGCGCGGTCGACGGTGTCCGAGTGAAGTCCGGCCGCGTTGACGAGGTAGCGGGTGCGCACCGTCCCGCGGGAGGTGCGCAGACTGTGCCCGTCCCCCTCTCCGTCCGGCGTACGACTGACGTCGTGCAGGCGGCAGTTGAGGTGCAGGTCGACGCCCGCGCGGACCGCTTGGGTCGCGTACGAGAGCGTGGTCGTCCAGGGGCAGATGATGCTCTCGCCCGGGACGTCGAGTGCGGCGAGGGCGCCGGGGCCCAGGTGCGGTTCGCGGCGGTACACCTCGTCGGCGCCGATGATCCGTGCGTCCGGACAGCCGTTGCGTCCGGCCTTCTCCGCCAGTGCGGGGAGCGCGGCGCGCTGCTCCTCGTCCCAGGCGACCAGCAGCGCGCCGACGGGTTCGACGGGGATGCCCGACTCGGTCGCGTACGCGGCCAGGCGCCGCTGTCCTTCCCGTACGAGACGGGATTCCAGGGATCCGGGCACGGCGTCGAAACCGGTGTGCAGGATCGCCGTGTTGGCCTTGGACGTGGCGTCGCCCACGTCGTTCGCGGCCTCGACGACTGCTGTGCGCAGCGGGTGGCGGGCGAGCTCCCGCGCGATGGCCGTGCCCACCACACCGGCCCCGACGACCACGACGTCGTACGTCCCGTCCGGCAGTTCACCGGCGGTGGTGACGGTCATGAGGCGGCGGGCCTGCGGTCGAGCAGGGCGGCCACCTCGGCGCGGAAGACGCCGAGGCGCTCGGCTGCCTGCCCTGCGCTGATCCAGGGTTCGTAGACGGCGGACGGCTCACCGGTCCGCAGGACCGCCCGCAGGGGGAGGCCCGGGTTCAGTCCGAGGCGGGTGACGGCGGCCACGCCGAGTGCGGTCGTGTCGGGCAACTCCGAGACTTCGACCGGGATTTGGAGCAGATCCGCCTGCGTCTGCATCAGCAGGGCCGAGCGGGTCAGACCGCCGTCCACTCGCAGTACGGACAGCGGCGCGCCCAGGTCACCCACGGCCGCGGCGGCCACCTCCGCGACCTGGGCCGCTATGCCCTCGCAGAGGGCCCGCACCAGATGCCCGCGTGTGGTGTCCAGGCCGAGGCCGGTCACCGAGCCGCGCAGATCGCCCCGCCACCAGGGCGCGGCGAGTCCGGCGAGTGCGGGGACGAAGGTGACGCCGCCCGAGTCGGTTTCGGCGGAGCCGACCGGGTCGATGTCCTGGGCGCCGGAGATCACGCCGAGGTCGGCGAGCCAGCCTACGGCGGACGCGGCGGTGTAGACCTGCCCGTCGAGGCAGTAGCTGGTCTCGCCCGCGAGCCGCCAGGCCACGCAGCTGACGAGCCCGTTGCTGGAGCGGAGCGGACGGGCACCCGTCTGGGCGAGGAGGAACGCACCTGTTCCGTAGGTGCACTTGGCGGTGCCCGGCGCCGTGACGTCCTGGGCGAGAAGTGCGGCCTGCTGGTCGACGAGGAGGCCGGTGAGCGGTATCTCGGGACCGAAGGCGCTGGTGGTGCCGAAGTGTCCCGCCGCGTCGACGACCTCCGGCAGCCGCTCGTCCGCGAGCCCGAAGATGTCGAGTGCGCGGGGCGACCACGCGGCCTCGTCGAGGTCGAGCAGCTGGGTGCGTCCTGCGGTCGACGCATCGGTGACATAGGCGCCGGTGAGCTGATGGACCAGCCAGACGTCGCTGGTGGTGACCGTCCCCTCCCGGGTGAGGGAGCGGCGTATCCAGGCCATCTTGGGTGCGGCGAAGTACGGGTCGAGCGGCAGCCCGGTCAGCTCGCGCAACTCCGCGTCGTACGCGGCGAGTTCGGAGCAGAGTGGTCCGGCTCTGCGGTCCTGCCAGACGATCGCGTCCGTCAGCGGCCGCCCGGTCGCGGGGTCCCAGGCGAGGACCGTCTCTCCCTGGTTGGCCAGACCCACAGCCGCCACCGGTTCACCTGCCGCCGCCAGTGCCTGGCGCCCCGCGTCGACGACGGAGGAGAGCAGCGCGGCCGGGTCCACCTCGACCAGTCCACCGGGGCGGTGACGGGGGCGCACCTCTGCCGCGCCGGTGCCGATCACGCCGCGTTCGGGGCAGACGACCAGCGCCTTCGTACCGGAGGTGCCTTGGTCGATCGCCAGTACCGGGCCGTCGTTCGTGATCACTGCGGCAGCCTGCTACACGGCCGTCGCCGACGTCAAGGGTTACTGACACACCATCAATTTCCCAAATTTGGCTCAGAGTTGCATAAGATCAGCAACGCTCCGCGAGAACCGGAGCGTCCGCCTCTATCGCTCTTCCCCCAAAGGAGCCAGGTGTTAGCACGTCCGGTGTATCACCCGGCCGGCCACGACGACGGATTGCGCAACGCGCTTCAGGATCTCAGGACCGGCCGCTGGCGGTCCATGCGCGATCTGCTCGCCGACACCCCCGGCTGGTCACTGTGGACGCAGCGCACCCAGGTCCTGGCGGCCGCGGCCGCGGGCACGGACGTGGTGCAGATGTGGCGGAGCGAGGAGCCGCGCAGCGCCGACGCCGCCGTCATGCACACCCGGGTCCTGGTGGAACGGACCCTGCGCGCCCACCGCGCGGGCCACCGGAGTACGGACAGCCTGTGGCGCGAGGCCTGGCAGGCGTGCCAGATCGCCGCCGAGGCGACGCCCCAGGACCCTGTGCCGTGGGTGTGCCAGCTGGCGCTGTCGCAGCTCGACGAGCGGCAGCAGTGGGAGGAGCACCGGCAGGCACCCCCGGAGCAGATGCTGTTCCCCGGCCCCTGGGGTCTGCTGGCCGAGGCCGACAAGCGTGACCCGTACAACCGCGAGGCCTACCACCGCATGCTGCAGTTCACCTACGCGCGCAGACCTGGTGGGCATCTGTCAGAAGCGGTCGGTTTCGTCCATTGGGCAGCCGCCCAGGCGCCCGAGGGCTCCGCGCTCCTGGTGCTGCCTCTGTACGTACGGGTCGAGCGGTACCTCAGGGAGGGCGGCCGCGAGAAGGCCCTCGACCTGCACTGGGTCGCGGAGGACGCCACCCGGGAGACGCTGCGTGCCCTGCACGGCTGGTTCGACCGCTCGCCGCCGGCCGCCAACTCGCTGCTCGACCTCAGCCATCTGGCGCACGCCCTGTGGGGATCGCTCCAATTCCCGGACGCGGTACGGGTGTTCGACGCGCTCGGCCCGTACTTCACCCCCGCCCCCTGGTCTCACCGTACCCACGACCCCGGCGATCCGGACCTGGCCGCGGAGACGTACGTCCAGGCGCGCGCCCGCTGCATGTCCGCTCCCCGCGGTCCGGGTCCCGGCCCCCAGAACTGAACCACCACCGTCCCCGTCCCTCACCCCTGGAGGCACTTCCGTGTCGCGTACCACCACCTGGTCGAGCACCGGTACCGGTAACCCACCGCAGCAGGACGAGGAAGCGCGCCTGCGGGAACTCGGCTACCAGCCCGTCCTGGCCCGCCGTATGGGCAGTTTCGGCAACTTCGCGATAAGTTTCTCCGTCATATCCGTGCTCTCGGGATGCATGACGCTGTACGGATTCGGGCTCGGCACCGGCGGTCCCGCCGTGATGCTGTGGGGCTGGGCGGGCGTCGGCTTGTTCGTGCTGTTCGTCGGCCTGGCACTGGCCGAGGTCACCAGCGCGTACCCCACGTCGGGGGCGCTCTACTACATGGCCGACCGGCTCGGCGGCCGCCGCTGGGGCTGGTACACCGGCTGGCTGAATCTGCTCGGGCTGCTGGGCGCGATCGCCGGAATCGACTACGGCGCGGCCCTGTTCACGGGCGCCTTCCTTAACCTGCAGTTCGGATTCGTCCCCACACCCGGCTCGACCATGCTCATCTTCATGGGCATCCTGCTGCTGCACGCCGTGCTGAACCTCTTCGGCGTACAGCTGGTCAGCGTGCTCAACTCGATCAGCGTGTGGTGGCACCTGGCAGGTGTCGCGGTGATCGTCGGCGTCCTGGCCATCGTCCCCGACCACCACCAGTCGGCGTCGTTCGTCTTCACCCACTTCGCCAACGACACCGGCTGGTCGAACCCGCTGTACGTGGCCGCGATCGGCCTCCTGCTGGCCCAGTACACCTTCTGCGGTTACGACGCCTCGGCCCACCTGTCGGAGGAGACGTCCAACGCCTCGGTGTCGGCGGCCAAGGGCATCGTCCGCTCCATCTGGGTCTCCTGGATCGCCGGCTTCGTCCTCCTCGCCGGGCTGACCTTCGCCATCCAGAACTACGCCGGCACCCAGAACAGCGACACCGGTGTCCCGCCGGCCCAGATCTTCATCGACGCACTCGGCACCGGCGGCGCCACCGCCCTGCTGCTGGTCGTCATCGTGGCGCAGCTCTTCTGCGGCAACGCCGAGGTGGCCGCGGCGAGCCGGATGGTCTTCGCCTTCAGCCGCGACAACGCACTGCCGGGCTCCAAGCTGTGGCGCAAGGTCAGCAGCCGCACCCAGACACCGGTCAACGCGGTCTGGCTCTCGGTCGGTTTCGCCGGCGTGCTCGCCCTGCCGTCGCTGTACTCGGCGACCGCGTACGGCGCGGTGACCGCCATCAACGTCATCGGCATCACGCCCGCGTACGCCATCCCGATCTATCTGAAGCTGCGCGCCGGCGACCGTTTCCAGCCCGGCCCCTGGAACCTGGGCCGCTGGAGCAAGCCGATCGGCTGGGTGGCCGTGGTGTGGGTGGCCCTGGTCACCGTGCTCTTCTGCCTCCCCCAGAAGTCACCGGTGAACATCGACTCGATGAACTACGCGGTGATCGCGCTGGCGGCCGTACTCGTACTGGCCAGCATCTGGTGGTACGTCGCCCGGAACAGGTACAGCACCCCGGCCGCCTACGGATCGGACCGCGAGCAGACCGAGATCGCGGAGGGCATTGTCTGAACCCCTGTCAGGGGCCGTCGTACTGACGGCCCCTGACGGTCAGTCGCCTGTTTTCTTCTCTGTCTGCTGTCAGCGCGACTTGGCGCGGTCGAGACCGGCGACGCCGAGTGCGGCGAGCCCGATCTGGATCAGCCACTCGATCCAGTCGACACCGTTCGTGTCGTCGACGCCGGTGGCATGCGCGATGACGCTGCCGATCAGCGCCGCCACGATGCCGATCAGGATCGTCCACAGGATGCCGATCCGCTGACGCCCCGGGACGACGAGCCGTCCCAGTACGCCGATGACGACGCCGATCACAATCGCACTGAGAAGGCCCGAGATCTCCATGATCGCCTCTTTCGGCAGGGATATGTACCGCCAGTGTGCGACTGACCGATACCCCGGGAAACGGGCGCTACTCCGGGTCGCGGTCCGACTTGGCGCATCCCGGAGCCACTCGCTGGTTCTCGCGGGGCGTAGCCGCAGGTGGGATCGGCCCAGGCACCAACACGGGCGACTGCATCGGTGTCGGCGGCATTGACCTACTGCTTTGTGGGGGCGGCGTTGCCGGGCTGCTTGATGAGACGATCGCCGACCTCCAGCGTCTCCCAGAGCGCCTTGTCGACGCGGAACTTCTTGGTCTGGCCCTCGGTCAGTTCCACTTTGATGTAGTGGTACATGTTCGAGCCGTCGGGAATGTTGCGGCTCTTGTCGACGATGGCGCCCCGCCAGGAGTCCTCTGGCTTGATTCGCTTCGAATTGAACATATTCACACCCTATGTGTCGGACAGCGCCCGCCCCCGGGAGGATCGCCCCGGATGCGGAGTGGCGGGGAAAGGGGGGATCCTGTGGTGTGGGGGCTGTTCTAGGAGGAGCACCATGGCCATGTTGGACAAGCTCAAGCAGATGCTCAAGGGCCACGAGGACAAGGCGGGCCAGGGAATCGACAAGGCCGGCGACTTCGTGGACGAGAAGACCCAGGGCAAATACAGCAGCCAGGTCGACACCGCCCAGGAAAAGCTCAAGCAGCAGCTGGGATCAGAGCAGGACCCGCCCAAGTCGTAACCGAAACGGCCCCCCTGCAGCGCCGCGCACGCCGATCTCTGCGAAGGGTGCGCGGCGGGGTGCGGGCAGGACAGTACCCCCGAGAAACCGGCGCTACTCCGGGTCGCGGTCGAACAGTGACCTGGACCAGAAGTAGCCGAGCACGGCCAGCCCAAGGCACCAGACGACGGCCAGCCACCCGTTGTTGCCGATCTCGGTGCCGAGCAGCAGCCCGCGCAGGGTCTCGATGGCCGGAGTGAACGGCTGGTACTCGGCAATCGGCTGGAACCAGCCCGGCATCGCGTCGACCGGTACGAAGGCGCTGGAGATGAGCGGCAGGATCATCAGCGGCATGGCGCTGTTACTTGCCGCCTCGGCGTTCGGGCTGGACAGGCCCATCCCGACCGCGATCCAGGTCAGCGCCAGGGCTACGAGCGTCAACAGCCCCAGCGCCAGGATCCACTCCAGAGCGGTGGCGTCCGTCGACCGGAAGCCGATGGCCACGGCGACGGCGCCGACGAGGACCACGCTGGCGATGCACTGGAGCACGCTGCCCACGACGTGCCCGATGAGCACGGAACCGCGGTGGATCGCCAGCGTACGGAAGCGGGCGATGATCCCCTCGTTCATGTCGCTGGAGACGGATACCGCGCTGCCGATGGTGGTGCCGCCGATGGTCAGCATCAGGATGCCGGGGACGAGATACGCGATGTAGTCGGACCGGTCCGCCCCGCCGCCCCCGATGCCGGCGCTCATCACATCTCCGAAGATGTAGACGAAGAGCAGCAACAGCATGACCGGCGTGAGCAGCAGATTGAGCGTCAGGGACGGGTAGCGCCGCGCGTGCAGCAGATTTCGCCGCAGCATCGTGGACGAGTCGCGCACCGCGAGGGAAAGGGAGCTCATCGGACGGTCTCCTTGGGCTGGGCGGGGACGTCGGTGCTGCCGGTCAGGGCGAAGAACACGTCGTCGAGGTCGGGGGTGTGCACGGTCAGTTCGTCCGCCGCGATGTCGCAGGCATCCAGCCAGTCGAGGATGGAACGCAGTTCGCGCTGGCTGCCGCCGCTGGGGATGGTCAGGGCCAGCGCCTCGTCGTCCCTGGTGACTTCGCGCAGGGCGACCGCGGCGGACTGGTAGGAGGCAGGGTCGTCGAACCGGAGCCGGACGTGTCCGCCGGGGATGAGCCGTTTCAGCTCGTCCGCCGTCCCCTCGGCGGCGATCTTCCCGTCGTTGAGTACGGCGATGCGGTCGGCGAGTTCGTCGGCCTCTTCCAGGTACTGGGTGGTGAGGAAGACGGTCACGCCGTCGGCGACGAGCTCGCGGATGATCTGCCACATGTTGTGGCGGGAGCGCGGGTCGAGTCCGGTGGTCGGCTCGTCCAGAAAGATGATCCGCGGGCCTCCGACCAGCGTCATCGCGAGATCGAGGCGGCGCTTCATACCGCCGGAGTAGCTGGAGGCAGGCTTATTGGCAGCGTCGACGAGGTCGAAGCGCTCCAGCAGCTCGGCGGTGACGCGCCGCCCCTCACGCTTGGACAGGTGGTGCAGGTCCGCCATGAGGAGCATGTTCTCCTCGCCGGTGATCAGCCCGTCGACCGCAGAGAACTGTCCGGTGACACCGATCGCCGCCCGTACGGCCTGCGGGGCGACGGCCAGGTCGTGGCCTGCTACCTGGACCTGCCCGCCGTCGGCGGTGATGAGCGTGGAGAGGATCTTCACGGCGGTGGTCTTCCCGGCGCCGTTCGGCCCGAGCAGCGCGAACACCGACCCGGCCGGGATGCGCAGATCGACGCCGTCGAGGACGGTCTTGTCGCCGTACGACTTGCGCAGACCGACGGCGGAGACGGCGGCAGGCGACGGGTGACCGTCGTGCTTGATAGACATGGGCATGACAGAAGAAGGCATGGGGCCCTCCCGTTCGGGGGGATGAAGTGGCTGGCGGGGTGAGCGAGTCGAGACGGGCGCTTCCGGGGTCAGACCTTGGCGCGGCGGATGTCGATGTTGCCGTACCGGGTGCGGGCGCGGACCTCGACGGTGTCCTCGGTCTTCCCCGGGGTCTCGGACGCGGTGAGCGTGTTGCGCACCTGCCCGGAGCCCGAGTGGACATCGAGCCAGGCGGCCGTGCCCTCGCGGACGCCGACCTGGATGGCGCCGTACGAGGTCTCCAACTGGACGGTGCCGCGGGCCACTTCGTCTACGCGCAGGGTGCCGTGAGAGGTGACGGCGGTGACCGAGCCCTCGGCGCGCCGGATCTCGATGTCTCCGTTTGCGCCACGCACCCGCAGCTCGCCGGTCGCGGCGCCGACGGTCGTGGTGCCGTGCGAGTTCTTCAGGACGGCCGGACCGTCGACGAGGCCGACGCGCAGACTGCCGGAGCTGGTGGTGATCTCGGCCCTGCCCTCCACCCGGTCCACGGTGATCGAGCCGTGCGACGCGATCAGCTACAGCGGGCCGGTCGTGTCGAGGCGGACATCGCCGGACGAGGTCTTCACGCGGACCTCGCCGAGCCGGCCCTCACCGAGCACCTGGGCCCAGGCGCCGGTCATGTCGATGCGCGAGCCCGTGGGCAGTTCGACCGTCACATCGACCGTGCCGGTGCGGCCGAACAGATTGGGCTTGGGCGTCCTGACAGTCAGTGCGCCGCCGGCGTACGTCACCTGGGTCTGGTCGGCCGCTCGTACGTCCTGGTCCCGCTTCGGGTCGCGGGGCCGCACCTCGACGACGGTGTCGAGGCGGTCGCCCGCGCTGAACCCGATGGAACCGGCCTCCACGTATGTCGTGGCCGAGATCGGTTCGGGAGTGTCGAAAGTAGGCATGGCTGTCCCGTCCTCTTGGGTCTACAGGGCGTCCCCGCTGGTGGGACGTGGTGTGGGTGAAGTGGTGCGAGGGGCGGGAGTGCGGCTAGCGCACCCAGCCCGTAAAGCTCTGCCCGAGGGTCTGGGCCCTCTCCGGCGTACGCGGCCGGATGTCACCGTCGACCGCGGCCGACACGGCGCGCACCAGCCACGCGTTGACCGACAGACCCTCGCGGGCCGCGGCCTCCTCGGCACGGGACTTGAGGTGGGTCGGCAGACGCAGGTTGACGCGGGCGGTGCCACCCTCGTCGCCGTCGGCCGGGGCCGAGGTCTTGAGCGATTCGGTGGGCGGAGCCGGCTCCTCGCGGGCGCCGCCGTCGGTGGGCGGCAGCGTCACCACGAAGTCGGGGTCGAGCCCGCGCAGCCGTACATCGACCGAGCCGGGGGCGAGCTCGCGGGTGATCTCGTCCGTCGCGGCGGAGAGCACATTGAGCATGGCCAGCCGGGTCGCCGACCCCAGTGGAGCGGTGAGCCTCTCCGCCAGCTCACGGGCTTCGTCACCGCCGGCTTCGGCGGCCACCGCGAGTTCGCGGCGGAGCTTGTCGATATACGGAGTGAGGTCCATGACGTCATGATGGCACCACAGTGGTGCCACTTGCAAGCCATACGGCGACATCCTCGCCGTCGGCATCCGGTTCGACCACTCTGACCTGCGAAGACACGTGGCACTCAGCTGAGCGACCATGGCGCGCCACGCACGCCCATGCACCTCTGCAGCGCGAAATGGCACCGAGTGGCGCCACTCGGCACCAACCGGCTCCGGCCTCAGACGCGCGGACCGAGGAACAGGCCACCGCTTGCGTCGATCACTTGGCCGGTGATCCAGCGCGCAGCGTCGGAGGCGAGGAACGCGACCACGTCGGCGACATCGTCGGGCGCGCCCAGCCGATCGAGCGCCGTCGTCCCCGCGATGAACTCGGCCAGGCCCGGCGCCTCGAAGTACGAACCGTTGGTCGCCGTACGGGTGGCCCCGGGGGCCACCGCGTTCACCGTGATCCCGCGCACCCCGAGCTCGTTGGCCAGAGTCATGCTCATCGTCTCGACCGCCCCCTTCGTCATGGCGAAGGACGTCTGGCCGGGGTTCGCCATCCTGGTCGCCACTGACGAGATCGTGACAATGCGGCCGCCGTCGCGGAACAGCGGCAATGCGCGCTGGACGATGAAGTACGGCGCCCGCACGTTCACGGCGAAGAGATGGTCGAACTCCGCCCGCGTCGTGACACCCAGCGGGCCTGCGGGTGCGGCAGCCGCGTTGTTCACGAGGATGTCGAGCGGGCGTCCGGCCAGGCGCGCCTCGACTCCCGCGAAGAGTGTCTCGACGTCGCCGTCGACACCCAGCTCCGCCCCGACGGCGAACGCCGCTCCCCCGGCACGTCCGATCTCGTCGACCGTCGCCGCCGCACCACCCTCGTCCGTTCCGAAGTGCACGATGACCACCGCCCCCCTCGCCGCCAGCCGGACCGCGATCGCCTGCCCTATCCCGCGCGACGCCCCGGTCACCAGCGCCGTCCTGCCCGTCAGATCCGACAGATCGCCCATGTCCGCCACCCCATACCGTTAGCCGCTACCAATCTGGTAGTCACTACCAATACGATAGGGTCTACCACATGCCCGATCAGCACTCAACCTTGCGAGCACAACGGAGAGCCGAGACGCAGCGCGTGATCCAGGCGCACGCGGTACGGCTCTTCACCGGGCACGGATACGACGCCACGACCGTGGCCGACGTCGCCGAAGCCGCAGGTGTGTCACCCATGACCGTCTATCGGCACTTCCCCACGAAAGAGGACCTCGTCCTCGTCGACCAGCACGCCAGGCTCGTCGCCGAGCGGATCGCCGCGTCCTCCGCCGCGCAGCCACTGGTCCGGCGCATCGGCAGCGCGCTCATCGACGCGGCCACGACATTGACCAGTGGCGGCAGCGGGAACAGCGGGGACAGCCCGACCACGAACGAGCAGTTCCTGCTCGCCCGGCTGCGGCTCATGATCTCGACGCCGGCCCTGCGGGCCAGGCATCTGGACAACAACTACGCGCTGCAGCAGGCGATCGTCGACGCCCTCGGGGACGGTGCCACCGATTCCGACACGGCATTCCGCACCCAAGCGGCGGCGAGCGCCTGCCTGGCCGCCATGCACACGGCATTGGTCCGCTGGTCCGAGGACGACGGAAGGACCGATCTGCCCGACGTGATCGCGAAGGCGCTCGCCGCCGCCTTCGGCGAAGGCGTCCTCGGCACCGGCCCTGACGCGTGACGAAGCGCCAGGACCACGGCCGTCACCCGGCCAGCCGCTCCCGGAGCTCGGTCAGCAGCGCGGGGTTGACGATCGCGATGATGGATTCGACCTGCGCAGGGTCGGCCGCCGCCCAGAGGACATCGCGCGCGGCACGGTACTTCGCGGCAAGGCGGTCACGCTCTGCCGCCGGGAGCTGAGCAGCACGCTCGGGGATGCTGTTGTGCGCGTTGTCGGCGATCTTGACGAGCGTGGCGTCGCGGCTACGGGTGATGCGCCGGATCTTCTCCTCGTACGACATGTCTCGCTGATTGGTGACGGCTTGGACGATGCCGACGACATGGTCCGGTACGCCGACGGAGCGGAGTCTTCCGGCCGTCCAGTCCGTGTCCTCGACGATGTCGTGCAGCAGCCCGGCCATCTCCAGGTCCGGGCCGAAGTGCGCCAGCCCGGCGGCGACCGCTCGCACATGGTCGGCGTACGGGACGCCGATCTTGTCGAGCTGCCCCGCATGCGCAGCGCCGACGAGCGCGTCGACCTCCACCACCGTCTTCACTGGCCGCCTCCTCGATATCGGGCCCCGCGGCCGACTGCTACCCCGCCGCCCGCACCGTAAATGCGGCGGTACGGACCTTCCCCTCGTGCTGGAAGTCCAGGAACAGCCGGTAGACACCTGCACTCGGCGCGGTCGCCGTGAACGACACCACGGGTCCCGGTCCCCCGTCGTTCGGGTGGACATGAAGATAGGCGAGATCCCCGGAGCGCAGGGCGACCAGATGCCCGTACGCGCCCAGATAGGGCTGAAGATCCGTGACCGGCCTGCCGTCCTTCCGTACCGTCAGCCTCAGCTCTCCCGCCCGGCCCGAGTGCAGGGCGCCCGAGAGAGCGACCTGGTAGCCGTCGACCCCGGCGGTGGCGCGGACGGGTGGCAGGGGTGCCGGGCTCGCCTCGCCCGAGACCGTGAGCCCGGTGCCGAGCGTGTGCCCCTCGGCACCCTCGGCCGCCGGCGTGAAGTCGGCGAAGACCCGGTAGGCACCGGCCTTCGGCAGGCGCACCGGGGTCGACCAGGTGCCGTCGGCGGCGCGCACGGGGTGCAGATGGCGGAATTCGGTGAGATCGCGCGAGGCGACGATGAAGTGCAGCTCCTTGCCGTGCTCGCGCCGGTACGCGGTGACATTGCGGCCGTCCTCGCCTTTGACGGCGAACCGGATCTCGCCGGGCACGCCCGCGGCGACCGAGGGCTTGTCCAGAGCCAGGGTGTAACCGCCCTCCGAGCTCTTGAGCCCGGTGGCCGGAGCACCTCCGCCGGCGGCCTGTCCGTCATGCCCGCCGTGCTCGCCACCGGCGTCGTGACCGCCCTGGGCGCTGTTTCCCCGGTCCGTCGCGACCACGGGGTCGACAGCCTGGCCCACCCCGTAGGCCGTGCCGAAGGTGGCGGCGACGGCGGCGGCAAAAGCGGTGATCTTCAGTCCGGTGTTCATGACGAACCCTCTGCTCCTCGGAGTGGCTTCCGACACCGGACACTATACCCCTAGGGGGTATCTGGTCCACGGTCCTGCGCCCCGGGGAGGCGGATGGGCCTGCCTGTTCCCGTACGGAACACAGCAGACCCATCCGCCCCCACCGCCACTACCGGCGGCTCAGTGCCCGTGCGACCCGCCCGTCGTCCCCGTGAGGCGGATGTCCCGCGAGGAGGCGCCCACGTACACCGGGCGCTCACCCCTGGCCCGAACCCAGCGGCCACGCACCGTGTCCCAGTACGAAAGCTGCCGCTCACTGATGCGTGCGGTGACCCGGCGGGACTCCCCCGGGTCCAGCTCGACGCGCTCGAAGCCTGCGAGCGACTTCACCGCCATCTCCACGGGTGCGCCGTGCGCCGCGCCCAGGTACACCTGCGGCACCTCGGCCCCGGACCTGCGCCCGCGGTTGGTGACCGTGAAGGACACCGCGAGACCGTCACCGTCCCGGCGCACGGAGAGCCGCCCGTACCCGAACTCCGTGTAGGACAGGCCGTGCCCGAAGGGGAAGAGCGGCTCGGTGCCTGCCTTGTCGAAGCCCCGGTAGCCGGTGAAGATCCCTTCGCTGTACGTCACCACCTCGTTGACGCCCAGGTAGCGCTCCGGGTGCCCGGGGGCGTGCGCCGGGTGGTCGGTGAGCTGCTTCGGGTACGTGACCGTGAGCCGCCCGCTCGGATTTGCGCGCCCCAGCAGCAGGTCGGCCGTGGCCCAGCCGCCCTCCTGGCCCACGTAACCGGCCCGCAGGATCGTGCCGATCTGCCGCCGCCAGGGCATGGTGTTGGGGGTTCCTGTGTTCAGGACGAGGACCGTGCGCGGGTTGGCCGCGGCCACCGCGGCGATCAGTTCGTCCTGGTGGTCGGGGAGCGCGAGGCTGCCGGTCTCGCTCGCGCCGCCGAAGGACCCGCCCGCGCCGTTGTACGCGAACACCACCGGCGTGTGCACCGTGCGGGCCAGGGCGGCGGCCTCCCGGATGTTGGCCGCACGCTCCTCCGGGGTGACCCAGGCGAAGCGGACCTGTACGGGGCCGCGGTCCGCGGTGCCCGCCGCCCAGCCGGTCGCGGTGATCTTCAGCGCGTACGTCCTGCCACCTGTGAGCTGCAGCGACGTCCGGCCGTTGTCGAGCCCGTCGGTGGTGGGCACGATGCTGCTCCACTTGCGGACGAAGCTGTCGCGCGAGGTGGCCGCGGTGACGATCTGGGTCCCGTCGAGCGACAGGCCGAGGGCGGCGCCCCAGCCCTGTACGGACAGGGCGTACTCGCCGGTGGTCGGCGGAGTGAAGTCACCGGTCCAGGTCTCGGTCGAGCCGGTGGCGAATGCTCTGCCGCCGGTGAAGTCGACGGCACGGTCGGGGACTTGGGCCCCCGTGCCCGACGTACGGGTGAGGCCCGAGGGGAACGCGGAGGCGGGCACGGCCGTGCCGGTGAGGTCGAGTCCGGCCGCGTAACGGATGTGCGCGTCATGGCCCGCGGTCCGCCGCAAGGCGTCGAGCGGACCGACCATGCGCTCCTCGAAGCCGTACGCCCGCTCCCCCGAGGCCGATATCGCGACCTGGGCCGCGGTCGGGCCGATGAGGGCGAGATCGCGGAGCGCGGTCCGGCTCAGCGGCAGGCCACCGTCATTGGCGAGCAGCACCGCGCCCTGTGTGGCGACTGCACGGGCGACGCGCGCCCCGGCCTCGACGTCGACGTTCCCGCGGGCGTGCACCCGGGTGGAATCGAGCATTCCGAAGGCGTCGTACTGGCCGAGGATGCGGCCGACAGCGGTGTCGAGCGCCGCCTGCGGGACCGTGCCGGCGGCGATCGCGGCCTTGAGCGCGGTGCCGAAGTAGCCGGCGTCGGGCATCTGCATGTCGAGGCCGGCGTCGATGGAGACGCTGTGGGTGGCGCCCCAGTCCGAGGTGACGAATCCGTCGAAGCCCAGTTCACCGCGGAGGATACCGGTGAGGGTGGTCTTGTTCTCGGAGTTCCACTGGCCGTTGAGATGGTTGTACGCGGCCATCACGGAGGCGACTCCGGCGCGTACCACCGCTTCCCAGGCAGGGAGATAGATCTCGTGGAGGGTGCGGTCGTCGACCCGGAAGTCGTAGGCGCCCTTGCCGGTGGTGAAGTCGCCGTTCTGCCCCACGGACTGATTGTTGGCGAGGAAGTGCTTGGCCTGGGCGAGCATGCCCTGCGCCTGTACGCCCTCGACCTGTGCGACGCCGATCAGTGCGTTGAGGTACGGATCCTCGCCCGCCTGGTCCTTGTTGCGGCTGAACAGCGGGGTGCGGGAGAGCTCGATCTGCGGGGCCAGCAGGACGTCCATGCCGAGCGTGCGGC
Source organism: Streptomyces beijiangensis (assembly GCF_017315755.1). Classification (GTDB taxonomy): domain Bacteria; phylum Actinomycetota; class Actinomycetes; order Streptomycetales; family Streptomycetaceae; genus Streptomyces; species Streptomyces beijiangensis. Next base: position 12,776 of record NZ_JAFLRJ010000007.1, on the reverse strand, counting down.
CCTCGCGCCCCATGACCGCGCCGTAATCGCGGGCGAGGTGGGGGTTGAAGGTGGCGCCGAGCGTGGAGACCGGCGGCAGTCCGGTCGCCGACCTCGCGACATTGACACCCGCCGGTCCGTCGGTCAGCCGCAGTTCGGGGATGCCCAGGCGCTCGACGCCCGGCAGATAGCCGGCCTGGCCGAGTCTCTGCGGGTCGGTCGCGCCGTGGACCAGGGATATCTTCTCGTCGATGGTGAGCCGGGTGAGCAGCTTGCGCACCCGGTTCGAGGTGCGGACGGGCCCTGCGGCCGCCGCGACTGCCGGTGAGGCCGTGGCGAGCGGACCTGCTGCGGCCAGGAAGGCGAAAGCGGCTGCGGTGCCGCCGAGTTGCTTGAAGAGATCACGTCGGCTCGTACGGGGTGTGGCGTCGTTCGGTGCGGCAGGCATGACGAGGAGACCTCCGGAGAAGGAGTCGCCGCGCAGCACGCGGTGCGGGCTCCGTCGCCCGCGCGGCTTAAGGATCCGGGTCCCGCAACCCGGACAGAACTTGAACTGGTCACACGTGTAAATACGGTGTTACGAGGTGTGAGTCTTGGTCGCCCGCAGCATTCCGTCAAGACATGTGACGGAAGAACTTGCCGTAGAGATAGGTGTGTTCAGGAAATGAACACAAGCGTCAGAGGCGGTCCGCCACCAGCAGCCGCCAGTTGGGGCTGCCGTCCGCGCGGCGCCCGAACTCCTCCATCGGGAGCAGTCGCACGGAGAATCCGGCCTCCACGAGGTCCTCGCGCACCCCCCGCAGCGGGAAGGTCCGGTAATACATGACGAACGGCGGCCGCCACAGTGCGTTGCGCACCCGCATCACCGAGTCGAAGCCGAGCGTCGCCCAGTAGAGCGGGGACCGCAGGGGCTGGGGCGCTCCGATGGGGAAGGCGAAGACTCCGCCGGGCCTCAGCGCCCGGTGCACCCCGGCGAACACGGCGGGCCGCTCGGCGGGCAGGAAGTGTCCGAACGCCCCGAAGCTCACAGCCAGATCGAACGCACCGTCGAACGGCATCTCACGCGCGTCGGCCCGCACCCAGTCCACCGCAGGCGGCTGATCACCCTGTACGGATTCCCGCGCGGCAGCCAGCATCCCGGCGCTGAAGTCGACCCCGGTGACCCGCTCCCGGCACAGCGACCTCAGCATGCCGACGCCCGCGCCCGTCCCGCAGCAGACGTCGAGACCCGCGTCGAAGGGACCCAGCGGAGCCAGGGTCTCGGCGGTCGCGTCGAGGAAGCGGTCGGGGGTACGGAACGGGGTGTGATCGAACTTGGGGGCCAGCAGGTCGTAGCCGCGCTCGATGGAGGAGAGCGCCTGCACGGTGAGCTCGCGGAATGTGGGTCCCTCGGAGGTGAACACCGGCCTCAGCGTACCCAGTGATCCCGGCCCGGCACCGTAGACCCGCACCATGAATCACCGACCCGTGCTATGGTGCTTACAGCACTTGTGTACGCCACGTTGATGGCGCCGGTGCTTCTTCGTTTCCACCATGCTGATGCGCCCGTCTTTCCGATCGGCGATCCAGCCCCTCGCACCACCTCTTCTCTCCCGGCCCGGGCACTCTCTGCCCATGGTCCGGGGGCGTGCTGACACCGCCCCCTGCCGGGACTCCCTTCATCATGTCCGCGAAAGGACTCCATCATGACCACCACCCTTGAACACCCGCCTGTCCAGACCCCGTTGACCCAGGTCACCGGCGTCCTGGACGTCACACGCCAAGGGAACGGCTTCCTCCGTTCCGTCAACTACCACCCCACGTCCGGCGACACCCAGGTGTCCGCCGCCCTCATCCGCCAACACGCCCTGCGCACCGGCGATATCGTCGAGGGCTCCTGCTCACGGCAGCGCACGCTCAGCCACATCGAGCGCGTCAACGGGCAACTGCCCGAGACGCTGCGCCGCCGGCCGCACTTCCGTGACCTCACCCCGCTCCACCCCGACCAGCGGCTCCGGCTCGAAAGCCCCGCCGGCGGAGTGACCACCCGGCTCGTCGACCTCGTCTCGCCGGTCGGCAAGGGCCAGCGCGGTCTGATCGTCGCGCCGCCCAAGACCGGCAAGACGGTCCTCCTTCAGCAGCTCGCCGCCTCCATCGCCGCAAACCACCCGGAGGTCCATCTGATGGTGGTGCTGCTGGACGAGCGCCCCGAGGAGGTCACCGACATGCGCCGCTCGGTACGGGGAGAGGTGCTCGCCTCCACCTTCGACCGGCCGGCCAAGGAGCACATCGCCCTCGCCGAGCTCGCCGTGGAGCGCGCCAAGCGCCTCGTCGAGCAGGGCCAGGACGTCGTGATCCTTCTCGACTCCCTCACCCGGCTGTGCCGGGCCCACAACAACGCGGCCGCGGCCGGCGGCCGCACCCTCAGCGGCGGTGTCGACGCCGCCGCCGTCCAGGGCCCCAAGCGCCTGTTCGGAGCCGCGCGCAACACCGAGGAGGCCGGCTCCCTCACCATCCTCGCCACGGCGCTCGTCGACACCGGCTCCCGGGCCGACGACTACTTCTTCGAGGAGCTGAAGAGCACCGGCAACATGGAGCTCCGCCTGGACCGCACCCTTGCGGACAAGCGCATCTTCCCGGCCGTCGACATCACTCCCTCGGGCACCCGCCGCGAAGAACTGCTGCTTCCTGCAGCGGAGTTGAATGCCGTACGAGGACTGCGCCGGGCCCTGCACACCAGGGACAGCCAGGCGACCCTGGAGACGCTGCTTGACAAGCTCCGCCGTACGCCGACCAACGCGGCCTTCCTCCGGCAGATCCACCACACCGTCCCGGCCGCGTGACCTCACTCGGCCGCGTTCACGACCCGGCCGTGATCGTCGGGACCGTCACGCTGCACGGGCACCCGAGGCTCGGGAAACGCGCCGCTGGACTGCGCGGCGTCGAGACGCCGCCGCAGGTTCTGATTGTCCGCGTAGAGGTCCGCCAGCACCCTGACCTTGGCCCGTACCGCCCAGGGGTCGACGGGCTTGACCAGAAAGTCCGCGACGCCGAGATGGTAGGCACGCGCCGCGAGATCGTCGTCCCGGCCCAGGCCCGTCATCAGAATGACCGGCAGATCCCTCGTGTGATCCAGCTTCTTGAGGTACGCGAGCACCTCCAGACCGTCCATCTGCGGCATGATCACATCGAGCACGATCACCGCGATCCCGCCGCGCATGACGGTCTTGAGCGCCTCGTCCCCACTGCGCGCACAGATCACCGGCCGGCCCACATGGCGCAGCACGCTTTCGACTGCGAAGAGGTTGTCCTCGCGGTCGTCCACCACCAGGATCTTCCAAGCAGTGTCCACGCTGCCACCACTCTCCCCAGGACAGGAAGTCCCACGGTAGACCGCACTCGGGCGGCGACGGCAGACTCACGCCACGAAAGTTGACTCGTTATGCCGCATTACATATGAATCATCCGGAAAATCCGGCAGATCCGGGTCCCGCATCGCGGGCGAGCGCCTCACCGCCGACCACACTCGTACGCCGCCCGCTCCCCTCCAGCCGCGCCAGTGCCGCCCGCAGCAGCCGCGCCGCGAACGGATCGACTCCGGTCGCGTCCGTCAGGTCGAGCACCACCCGGCCGCCGGACTCCGGACCGCCGTGGGCCAGTCCGTGGAGCAGGCGCTCCGCGGCGGTGAAATCCAGGAATCCCCTGGCGGCCAGGCGCACTTCCTCGTCCGCGGGCCCTGTGCCCGGCACGACGGTCGGGGCGACGGTCGGGGCGAGCTGCACCGGGCGGCGCATGAGGTGCAGACCGAACCGCTCGGAGAGATCCCGCAGCGCCGCCACACCGCGCACCGAGTTGCCGTGCACATCGAGCGGCGGGCTGAAGACGGCGATGCCGAACCGGGCCGGGCCGGCCGCGACCAGGCCGCCGGAGACCCCGCTCTTCGCCGGCAGCCCCACCCGCAGCAGCCAGTCCCCTGAGGCGTCGTACATCCCGCACGACGCCATCACGGCGAGCACCTGCACCGCGACCTCCTCCGACACCACCGTCTCGCCGGTCACCGGGTTGACGCCACTGTTGGCCAGCGTCGCCGTCATCACGGCGAGATCGGCCGCGGTCACCCGTACCGAGCACTGCCGGAAGTAGGTGTCCACCGCCTCGGACGGGTCGCCGGGCAGCGTGCCCGCACTGCTCAGCAGGAAGGCCAGGGCGCGATTGCGGTCCCCGGTCCGCGCCTCCGACGCGTACACGTCCTCGTCGACGTCCAGGCAGCGTCCCGCGAACCGGCTCAGGCAGTCCAGAATGTGCCCGAACCGCTCCTCCGGAGTGGTCCCGGGCACCAGTGCCGTGGTGGCGATCGCCCCCGCGTTGATCATCGCGTTCGCGGGTCTGCCGGTACGCGGCTCCAGGCTGATGGCGTTGAACACGTCGCCGCTCGGCTCCGTACCGACCCACCTGGTCACCTCTTCGAGGCCGAGCCGGGAGAGCGCGAGCGCGTAGACGAAGGGCTTGGACACCGACTGCACGGTGAACGGGACGTCCGCCCTGCCCGCCTGGTAGCAGTGGCCCTCCATGCTCACCAGCGCGATCCCGAAGTCGTCCGGGTCGGCCAGGGCCAGCTGGGGGATGTAGTCGGCAAGGCTGCCCTCACGCAGAGGAGCGAACCGCTCAAGGAGCTCCGCCAGGGCGTCGGTCACCACTCCGGGCGTGGGGCGGTACGTCACCATTTCGTCATCGTAGGCATGAAATCGTCGGATGCGCCTCGTCCCGGGTCGCCGCCGCGTCACCGGTGGCCCAGCATGAATGCATGGGCCTGCCCGCCTCTGCCTCGAGGATGCTCCGCCCGGCCCTGTGCGTGCTCGCCGTGCTGTGCATCGTCGCCGTGGCCGGGGCCGCCACCGCGCGCAGCACCGTACTCAGCGCCGGTTTCTACCGGACCGCGCTCGACGACGAACACGCCTGGAACCGGGTGTACGACCAGGTCCTCGTCGATCCGCAGATCACACCGGTGACCCGGAACCTCCTGGGGCAGCTGCCCGTCCCCGAGGCGATCCTCACGTCCAACCTCAAGATCGTGCTGCCGCCGGAGACCCTGCGGGCCCTCGTCGACCAGCAGATCTCCGAGGTGATCGGCTACCTCAGGGGGGAGCACAGCACCCTGCGGCTGACCGTCGACGTCCGCCGTCTGAGCGCGAACGTCGGAACCCTCGCACAGATCTACTTCGGCGATCTGATCGCCTCGGTGCAGCAGAGCACCGAACCCGACTTCCCGGCCTTCCTCGACGGGATCAACGCGGCCGCACGCGATGTCGTCGCCGGCCGCCCGCCCGCCGGTCTGCCCAGGCTCGCCCTGTCGCCCGACGAGGCGGCGACGGCGACGGACGCGCTGCTGAGAGTCGTACCGCAGTCGGACCGTGCGGCGCTGCGCCCCGAGGTCGAGGTGGCGCTCAGGAGCGGGGACGTGGGCACGGCGCTGGCCGCCGTCGGCCCCGCCGCCTTCTCCGGCCGTACGCAGGACGCGGCCGCGCAGCTGCGGCAGGCGGCCGACGGCGGCACCTGGAACATCACAGCGGACCTCGACACCTCGCAAGGGGCTCTGGCGACGGTGCACCAGGTGCGGTCCGCCACCCGGCTCGCGCTGGGCGTGGTGGAGCCTGTCGCCGCCGCACTGGGGCTCGCGGCCCTGGCGGCGCTCTGGCTGACCGGGCCCTCGTCGCGCTCGCGCCGGGTGATGCTGCTCGGCTGGACGATCGCGGCGGGCGGGCTGCTCTTCGCGATCGTCATCGCGGTCGCCCGGTGGACGACGGGCGGGTCGGTGGTCGAGCCCGCGGCTTCGTGGCCCGGCTCGGTCGCCCGGCTGGTCGACGACGTACAGCGGAGCGCGGTCGACCGCGTGGTGACCGTCGCGCTGCTGACCGCTCTGGTCCCGGTGGCGGCGGGGGCCGTGCTCGTCGCCCTCGCCGGGGTGCTGCGCGCGCGGGACGCGCTCGGTGCCGCTCCGCGCCGGCCGGCCTGGGCAGCGCTGGGCGCGACGGCGTTCGCCCTGGCCGGGATCGTCCTGGTCCCTCTCGCCTTCGCCGGGCAGGGGCAGCGCATCTGCCAGGGCAGCAGCAGGCTGTGCGACCTTCCGTACGACGAACTCGCCCAGGTCACCTCCCACAATGCGATGTCGACGACCGCAGACAAGTTCATCGGTCCCCTGCAGGACCCGCTGATCGTCGGCCAGTTGAACGACGGGGTGCGCGCCCTCCAGATCGACACCTACCACTGGGAGAGCCCGGCGGAGGTGACGGAACGCCTCCGTGCCTCGGACCTTCCGCCGGAGCAGCAGCGCCAGATCGCGGCAGCCGTCAACCGGTTCAACCCGCCGCGCGAGGGGACCTGGCTGTGCCACGCCGTCTGCCGCGCCGGTGCGGTCCCTCTCGTACCGGCACTGGAGCAGATCGGGAGCTGGCTGCGCGGACACCCCTCGGAGATCCTGACGCTGATCGTCCAGGACGACATCAGTGGCGAGGAGACCGCGAGCGCCTTCGAGCAGGCCGGGCTGAAGGATCTGCTGTACGTACCCGACGAGGACCCCGACCGCCCCTGGCCCACGCTGGGCAAGATGATCGACAGCGGAAAGCGGTTGGTGGTCTTCGCGGAGCGGGCGGACGGGCCCGCGCCCTGGTACCGCAACTTCTACCGCTACGGGATGGAGACCCCCTTCTCCTTCCAGAGCCCGGCGGAGCTGAGCTGTGTCCCGCACCGCGGGGGCACCGGCAAGCGGCTCTTCCTGCTCAACCACTTCATCACGGTCGCGGGCGGCAGCAGGCTGGACGCCGGGAAGATCAACACGCGGGCGCAGGTGCTGGAGCGCGCCCACGCCTGTGAGCGGGAGCGCGGCAGGCCGGTGAACTTCGTTGCCGTCGACTACGCCACCATCGGCGACACCCGGGGCGCGGTGGACGCGCTGAACGCCGAGCGCGGCTAGGAAGTGCCCGGCCTCGATGCCTCCTGGGGCCCGCCCGTGAGTGAACGCCGCGCCACGAGCGCCGCGTTGAGGTGCTGGAGGTCGGCTGGACGGGCGGGTGAGAGGCCGGTGAGCCCGGCGATGCGCCGGATGCGGTAGTCGACCGTGTTCGGGTGGATGTGCAGGACGGCCGCCGCCGTCCTGCGGTCGAGTCCGCAGCCGAGGAACGTCTCCAGGGTGTGCAGCAGTTCCGGCTTGCACTCCAGCGGGCCGAGCAGTTTCGCGAGCCCGTCGCGTGCCGCGCTCGGCCTGCTCAGCTGGTAGTCGAGGAGCACGTCCGTGAGCCGGTAGAGACCCGGGCCGCGCCCTGTCGACCGTACGACCGCCACGATCTCCGCGGTGCGCGCCACCGCATCGGGTACGGCGGCGGGCTCGACCACGTCGGCCGCCGCCGTGACCGGCACGGCGGCCGATCCGGCGGCCCCTTCGACGAGGGCGCACAATTCGTCCCAGGGTGGCGTTGCGGCCACCGGCAGTAGTACCGTGCCGCCCTCGCCGTCGAGCGCGGTGAGGGCGGGCTCTCCCGCGTACCGGTCGAGAGCCGCCCTCACGCGTCTGATCTTGCGGCGGGTGGCGATACGCGATCCCGGGCCCGGCTCCGTCTCGTCGGGATGCGCGCCGAAGGCGAAGGTGAAGGCGGCATAGAGGGCAGCGGGGCGCGGTCCGGCCCGTAGCAGGCCGGGCCCATCGCCCGTGAGCAGCGCCGCCAGCAGGGCGTGCCGGCCGCCGTGCTCCTGGCTGTCGAGGATCTGTCTGGCCTCCAGGTAGGCGGCGCTCACCGCCGAGGTCAACTGCCTTTGCAGGACCATGATGTGGGCGACGGCAGCCTGTACGTCGGCGAGGTCGCCGGGGCCGGCGTCCGCGGAGATCTCCTCCCAGCACATGGCCGTGCCGAGCTGGTACGCGGTGAGGATGGCGTCCAGCGGCACGCCCTCCTCGGCGCGCTGGGCGGCGGAGTCGCGCTGCTGGTCGAGCTCGGCGTCGGTTGCGGGGCGACGGTGTTCGACGACGTCCGCGAAGAGCCGCAGATTGTGCTGGACGATGTCGGCGATGTCGCCCGCGACCTCCTCGCGCGGCAGCCCCGCGTACACGGGCAGTTCGGCGAGGAGCCGTTCGACGACCTGGCGGGCCAGGGCGGGGCTTCTCGCCCTGAGGTACGGACCGACCGGCCGGCCGCCGATCCGCAGGTGCGTCCCGGCCCCTGGCGGACCGGTTTCTCTGTCACGCGTCACAACGGCCCCCGGGGAAGTCTGCGTTACCCACCAGTTAAACAGCGTCACTCGAGTCTGCAAGATGGCCGTCGGCACAGTCCACCACCGCAGTGACAGCAGCCGGGAGCCGCAGTGAACTCTCCGTACAGCAAAGAGACTTACCCGAGATTCCGCCGCCTGGTCCGGACCGCGCTGGGGGTGGCGGCGCTGGCGGGCGCCTCCCTCGGCGTCGGCGCGTCGCCCGCCTCGGCCGACGCGGGCCGGCAGGTCTATGTGGCGCTCGGTGACTCGATGGCATCGGGCCCGCTGGTACCGCCGATCACCGGGCCGCTCGCCTGCGGGCGCTCCACCCGCAATTACGCGCATCTGCTGGCCGCCCGGCTGAAGGTCGACGCGTTCCGCGACGTGACCTGCAGCGGCGCGGACACCGGGGACATGACCCAGCCGCAGAAGCTCTCCCTGCTCGGTGTGGACGCGGGTACCGCACCGCCCCAGTTCGACGCGCTCAGCGCCGACACCACCCTGGTCACGCTCACCATCGGCGGCAATGACGCCGGACTGGTGGGGGTCGCGCAGGACTGTCTGCAGCTCAACCCTCTCGGCGCCCACTGCAAGGACGCGTACATCAAGGACGGGGTCGACCAGGAGGCGCTGCGCATCGATGCGCTGGGGCCGAAGCTCGCCGTCGTACTGGACACGATCCACCAGCGCTCCCCGCAGGCCCGGGTGCTGGTCACGGGGTACGGGGAGTACATCAAGCGGGGCGGCTGCTGGCCCGTGGTGCCGGTGCTCGGCAGTGACGCCGACTGGCTGCAGGGAAGCGTCGACCGGATGAACGGGGTGATCGCCGCCCAGGCGTCCGCCCATGGCGCCGAGTACGTCGACGTGCGCACCCCGAGCAAGGGTCATGACGCCTGTCAGGTGCCGGGCGTGAAGTGGCTGGAAGGCTTCCTGCCGACCGCGCCGGCCGCGCCGCTGCACCCCAACGCGCTGGGCGAGCAGGCGTACGCCACCTTCGTCGGCGCCCGGATCGGTGGCTGACGACCCCCATGCGCTTCCGTCTCCTCACCGTGCCGGCGGCGGCGCTCGGCGCCGCCGCCGCACTTCTGTCGCCCACCGCGTCCCAGGCCGTCGGCCCGCCCGCAGCGGTTCGGGGCTGCGATCCGCTGGCCCCGGCCGAGTGCCTGCTGCCGTTCCCCAACGACTGGTTCACCCGCGCGGACCCCTCCACGCCCACCGGGCGCCGGGTCGCCTTCACCCCTGCCACGCTCCCCCGGAACGCCGCGGGCGTCCCCGCGGATCCCACCGCCTGGAACCGGTCCGACGGTTTCTCGCCGGGGTCCGCGCTGATCGTGCAGGTGCCGGGGCTCGACCTGACTGCCACCGGAGCGGCACCGCTGACCGACATCGGACGCTCCCTGGCCGCCGACGCCCCCATCGTCCTGACGGATGCCGCGACGGGCGAGCGGTGGCCGTACTGGGCGGAACCGGACTCCAACGCCACCCGGCCCGACCGCCGGGCACTGCTCATCCACCCGGCGCGCAACTTCCGCGAGGGCCACCGCTATCTGGTCGCCCTGCGCTCCCTCAAGGACTCCGACGGCCGTACGCTCACCGCCCCGGAGGCCTTCGCGACGGCGGCAGGCCACCGGCTCCCCCGTACGCACCCGCTGTACGAGCGCCAGCGCGAACTGACCCCCGTACTAGGCGCGTTGAAGCACTCCGGTGTCGGCAGTAAATCGCTCTATCTCGCCTGGGACTTCACGGTGGCCAGCGACCGCGGCCTCACCGGTGACCTCTTCTCCCTCCGGGACGACGCCTTCCGCCGACTCGGCTCCGCAGCACCGGAGTTCAAGGTCACCGAGGTGAAGGACTTCACCGCCGCCCAGGATCCGCGCATCGCCCGTGAGGTCTCCGGCCAGGTCACCGTCCCCAGCTACCTCTCACTGCCCGGCGGACTCCCCGGGTCCACACTCCTCCGCGGCCGGGACGGCCGGCCCCGCAGTCTCCCCGGCAACACCCAACTCGCCTTTTTCCGCTGCGAGATACCCCGCTCCGCCTTCACCTCGCCGTCCCGCCCCTCGCTGTACGGGCACGGACTGCTCGGCAGCCGTAACGAAGTCGGCGCGGGCAACGTCAAGGCGATGGCCGCCGAGCACAACTTCACGTTCTGCGCGACCGACTGGATCGGCATGGCCCAGGAGGACATCCCCGTCGTCCTCGGCGCCCTGGCCGACCTGAGCCGCTTCCCCACCGTCCCCGAACGCTCCGAACAGGGCATGCTGAACGCCCTGTTCCTCGGCCGCGACCTGATCCACCCCCACGGACTGACCGCCGACGCCGCGTTCCGCACGCCCGAGGGGCGCCCCCTGCTCGACACCGCTCACGGGCTCTCGTACGACGGGAACAGCCAGGGCGGCATCCTCGGCGGCGCACTCGTCGCCGCGTCGAAGGACATCAGGCGCGGGGTCCTCGGCGTCACCGGCATGAACTACGGCCTCCTCCTCAACCGCAGCGCCGACTTCGCACCGTTCCAGCAGGTCCTGGACGGCGCCTACCCGGACAAGCTCCGGCAGCAGGTCGTCCTGCAACTGTTCCAGATGGTCTGGGACCGGGGCGAGACCAATGGTTACGCGGCTCAGCTCACCGACCGCCACCAGGTGCTGATGCACATCGCGTACGGCGACCACCAGGTGGCCAATGCCGCCGCCGAGGCCGAGGCCCGCACGATCGGCGCCCGGATCGTCAGCCCCGCACTCACGCCCGGCCGCAGCCCCGACCGGACCCCGTACTGGGGAATCCGCCCCGTCACCACGTCCCAACTCCCCTATCAGGGTTCCGCTCTGGTGGTCTGGGACAGCGGCACGCCGAGCCCGCCGGTCACCAACACCCCGCCCACGGAACCCGCTTACGGGCACGACCCGCACTCGGATCCCCGCAACTCGTCAGCCGCGCGACAGCAGAAGGCCACCTTCCTGACCACCGGGCAGGTCATAGATGTCTGCGGCACACTCCCCTGCACCGCCGCCCCCACGCCCTGACCGGAGGAACACCTTCATGCGTACGCAACGGAAGCTGACCGGTGCCGCGATCGCCACGGCCCTGCTCATCGGCGCCGGTCCCGTCCTGGCATCCCCGGCCGCCGCGGCGCCGCCCGCTGCCGCCGCGGCCCTGGCCACCGCTCCCGCGCCCTTCACCGCGGCCGAGGCCCACCTCGCCCCCGACGGCGGCTACACCCTCTCCTGGTCGTCCCCCAGCGCGTCGGTGACGGTCACGGCCGTCACCGACCCGACGGCCGCCGGCGGCACGGTCGTCGGCACCTCGGCCGGTTCCGGCTCTCTCGCAGTCCCCGCGGGTACGCTGCCCGCCGCCGAGCGCTGGTACTTCCGCCTCACCCCCGACAGCGGCACACCGCTCGTCATCGCGGAACGGTCCCTGTCCATCACGTCGGCACGCAACTTCCGTGACATCGGGGGCTATCGCACGACCGACGGCCACTGGGTCCGTACGGGCCTGGTCTACCGCTCCAACAAACTCTCCTCGCTCACCCCGGCCGAGCAGCAGAAGCTCCTCTCCCAGCACCTCACCCTCGACGTCGATCTACGGAACGCCTCGGAGCGCAAAGAGGATCCGGACGCGCTCCCGCCCGGCATCCGCTACCAGGTGGCGGACGTCGTCTCGCTCAGCCACGGCATCGGCTTCCACGACCCGGCCCTGATCACCCTCGCCGCCGCACTGGCCGCCGGGCTCTTCTCGGGCTCCTCCGACCTCGGCCAGTCCATCGGCTACCCGTTCATGGTCAATTTCAAGGGCGCCGACTACGCCTTCCACGACCTGCTGACCGCTGTGGCCACCAATGAGGGCGCCACGGTCTACCACTGCTCCGCGGGCAAGGACCGCACCGGCTGGAGCACCGCCGTACTGCTCACGCTCCTTGGCGTCCCGCGCGCCACCGTAGAGGCGGACTTCCTCGCCAGCAACACGTACACGGGAGACGCGAAGGCAGTGGAACTGTCCTGGCTGCGGGCCGCCTTCGCCGAGGTCGACCATCTGTACGGCAGCTTCGACGCGTATCTGCGCAAGGGCCTCAAGCTCGACGACACCACGATCGCATCCCTGCGCGCCAAGCTGCTCGGCTGACAGCGGAATGAGACCCGAGTCGATGAACCGCACACGCACGGCGCTCACCTGCACCGGACTGGCCGTCGCGCTCGCCCTGCTGCCGCAGTCGGCGAGCGCCGCCGGCTGGTCGCGCACCCCCGACTACCAGCGGTGGACGGCTCTCACCGCGCTCACGCGCGGCCAGGGCATCGCGACGGACAACACGTCCTTCTACTACTCCGGCACTTACAGCCTGGTCAGAACGACGGTCTCCGGCGACCATCAGACCTCCTCGAACCCCTTCGCGATCCCAGCCGCCCTCAGCAGCCAGTACGGAACCGACCACATCGGCGACATCGACTACGCGGACGGCCGGATCATCGCCCCGCTGGAGGACGGCAAGAACTACCAGCACCCACTGCTGGCCCTCTACAACACCGACCTCAGCTATACCGGCCGTTACGTCCAACTCCCGCACGAGCTCTTCCCCGACGGCG
>NZ_JAFLRJ010000690.1 GCF_017315755.1 Streptomyces beijiangensis | reverse complement strand
GAGGGGGATGACGGGGGTGTTTTGGGTGGTCATCGGTATCACGCCCTGTCCGCGACTCGTTCGCCCAGTAGGCCTTGTGGCCTGACCAGGAGGACGACGATGAGGAGGACGAAGGCCCAGACGTTGGCCCAGGCGCCGCCGCCGAGCTTGTCCATGCCGGGGATGTCCTGGATGTACTGGATGGAGAGTGCTTCGGCGAGGCCGAGGACGACGCCGCCGAGCATGGCGCCGTAGATGTTGCCGATGCCGCCGAGTACGGCTGCGGTGAAGGCCTTGAGGCCGGCGATGAAGCCCATCTCGTAGTTGATCTGGCCGTACTTGAGGCCGGAGGAGACGGCTGCGACGGCGGCGAAGGCGGCGCCGATGGCGAAGGCCATCACGATGATGCGGTCGGTGTTGATCCCCATGAGCTTCGCGGTGTCGGGGTCTTGCGCGGTGGCCTGCATGGCGCGGCCGGAGCGGCTCTTGGCGACGAAGACACCGAGGACGAGCATGCAGAGGGGGGCGGCTATGAGGAGGAAGAGGTCGCCGCGCTGGATCTGCAGGTTGTCCGTGATCTTGAAGGCGCTGCCGTGGAATTCGGGGAAGCTGCGGGCCTTCTTCGCGTCGGGGTAGAAGCCCCAGACGATCTGCTGGAGTGCGATGGACAGGCCGATCGCGGTGATCAAAGGGGCCAGGCGGGGCGCGTTGCGCAGTGGCCGGTAGGCGAATCTCTCGGCGGCGGTGGCTACGGCCGTCGAGGCGACGATGCCGCCGATGATCATGAACGGGAGTGCCACCCACAGAGAGGTTCCGCTGGGGAGCCAGAGGTAGATGGTGAGGGCGCCGAAGCCCCCGATCATGAAGATCTCGCCGTGGGCGAAGTTGATGAGCTGGACGATGCCGTAGACCATGGTGTAGCCGATGGCGATGAGGCCATACAGGGCGCCGAGGGTCAGGCCGTTGGCCAGCGTTTGCGGCAGTTCATGCACCGCAGGCCTCCGATGAGCGTGTCGGATATGACTCCGCGCGAGGGCGCTGTTGCGCCCTCGCGCGGTCTGTTTCAGTTGGTGCGGGGCAGTGCGGTGGGTCAGTCCTTGAACGTGGCGCTCTTGACGGGCTTCCAGGCGCCGTTCACGACCTTGTAGACGGTGAGCTGCTTGTTCGTGGTGTCGCCGTACTGGTCGAAGGCGACCTTGCCGGTCACGCCGTCGAAGGCGACCTTGGACATGGCCGCGGTGATCTTGGCGCGGGCGTCGGAGGGGAGCTTTCCGCCGTTGCCGTCGACGACTGCCTTGACGGCCTGGATGATGGACCAGCCTGCGTCGTAGGAGTAGCCGCCGTAGGCCGCGTAGGGGTCCTTGTAGCCGCCGGCCTTGTAGTTGGCGATGAAGGTCTTCGCGGTGTCGAGCTGCTCGACGGGGTAGCCGACGGAGGTGGCGAGGTCACCGTCGTTGGCGACGCCGGAGGCCGAGATGAAGGCGGGGTCGTAGATGCCGTCACCACCCATGGTGGGGATCTTCGCGCCGGCCTTCTTGACCTGGTCGGAGATGAGGCCGCCCTCGGGGTACTGGCCGCCGAAGTAGACGGAGTCGGCGCCGGAGGTCTTGACCTTGTCCGAGGTGCTGGAGAAGTCGGTTTCCTTGGTCGTGATGTGGTCGGTGCCCACGACCTTTCCGCCGAGCCGCTGGAATTCCTTGGAGAAGATCGCTGCGAGGCCTGCGCCGTAGGTCTGCTTGTCGTCGATGACGAAGACCTTCCGCTTCTTCGCGTCGTTGTAGTAGTACTGCGCGGCGAAGCGGCCCTGGATGACGTCGGTGGTGGCCGTACGGAAGTAGGTGTCGAAGGGGCGCTTCAGATCGCCGGAGCCCCAGTTGTCGCCCTGGCTGAGCGAGGGGTTGGTGTTGGCCGGCGAGACCTGGGTGAGGTGGGCCTTGAAGAAGTCCTGCTGCATCGACTGCGAGACGCCGGAGTTCAGCGGGCCGACGACGCCGAGGACGTCCTTGTTGGCGACGAGCTGAACGGCGTTCTGGTGGCCGGAGGCCGGAACGGCCTGGTCGTCGAGGGCTTGGATCTTGAAGGTGACGCCCTTGACTTCCTTGTTCTTGTTCGCGGTCTTCGCGGCGAGGTCGACGGAGTTCTTGATGCCCTGGCCGAGCGCGGAGAGCGAGCCGGTGAGCGGCGCGTCGACACCGATGACAACGGTGATGTTGCCGTCGCTGCTGCTCTTCTTGTTGTCGTCGCGCGAACCGCAGGCGGTCAGTGTGAGGGCACCGGTGGTGATGGCGGTGGTGAGTATGAGCAAGGAACGGTTTCGCACGGTGAGTCCTTTCCCAGGCGCGGCCCCCTCTGCTGAGGAGCCGTTGCACTCGCCGGGCCGTACTGGGTAAGTGGTCTGTTGCCGTGCTTGCAGTCGCGCCCGGCGGCGCGGTGACTGGCCGTGACTCTAAGGGCAGTGGGTGGGGTGGGGGACCGGCGTCGGCAGGATGTGACTGTCTTGTTATGCCAATGTGAAACCCAGGTAGTGCAATGCGGGCAGATCACGCTTTAGTGGCCTGGTCCGGTTGGCTCACTATGTGAGAAACCGCAGTTCCGTTACGAGAGTTGGTTCGTTCGCCGGGCCGGTTGCGGACAGACGGCGCGCAGTGACTTTGTCAGGTCTGCGGCGTATGCGGCGCCGAGTATGTAGCTCGGGTTTTCTATTGCGCGCGTGTTACGCAGCGTTACATTCAGGAAGGGGAGTTCGACTCCGATGGGGAGTCCTGTGCAGCGGCGGGCGGTGATCCGCAGGGTGATGGATTGGGTCATTCCGGAATGCAGTACGACGGGGGCCGGCGGTCGCAGAGTCATGGTCAACTCGTCATAGGGCTGGCTGAGTTGTTCCAGGGTGGTGGGCGGTCCCTGGGTGAGGGTCGCGCGGATTCGGAAGGTGAAGGAGTGGCTGCGGAGGTCGGGTGTTCCGGTGGTTCCGGCGTAGGTGAGTGAGGTGACGCCTGTGGGTCGGGGTGGCAGCGGACGGGGCTGCGGCTGAGGTTGTGGCTGTGGGTCCGGCGGGGTGTGAGAGGTGTGGCTGAGCGCGGTGGTGAGGGCGAGGGCGGCGGTGCCGACGGCCAGCGCAGCTCTGAGG
>NZ_JAFLRJ010000689.1 GCF_017315755.1 Streptomyces beijiangensis | reverse complement strand
CTCCTCCGCGCTCACCTCGTCGAGCCGCCGTCCGCGCCAACGGCCCATGTCCCAGTCCCCGAGCGCCGGTTCGGTACGGGCCAGGAGCCCGAGGGCCTCCGCCGTCGTACGGCAGCCCGGCGAAGGACCGCACAGCTGCCGGTCCGCGGCCGGCAGTGCCCCCGCGAGACCCCGCGCACGCCGTACGAGAGCCTCCGCCGCTTCTTCCGGCTCCGCGCCGCCGTCGAACCGGGCGTCGCGCGACGCCGTGCCGATGTCCGGTGAGACCAAGATCACCCGTACTGTCACTCCAGCGCCTCCCGCCCCGCACTGCCCATGTCCCCCAGCACATCACGGGCGTTGACGTGCTGCGTCGCGCCCCCCTGCGCCGTAGCGCTCCAGGTCCGTCAGGCGGTACGGTCCCGAGGACACGACGAAGGTGTAGACGGAAGTCCGGTGGAATCCCGGCACGGTCGCGCCACTGTGAACCCGCACCTGTGCGGGAAGTCAGACCCGGCATCTTCGTCTCAGGCACCACGATCGGGACGCGTGTTCCCCCAGGAGGTTCTGCCATGGCACAGATTGCTGCGCCCAGCGCCGTCGACACCCCGGCCATCACCCCCATTTCCCTGAAGGCCATCGCCCCCTGGGCGGTCTTCTTCGGGATCCTCATGCTGGTACTGCTGTACTTCGTCGGCGCCGAACAGGGCGCCACCTCGCTGATCTCCGGCGAGAACGTCCACGAGTGGGTCCACGACGGACGCCACCTTCTCGGCTTCCCCTGCCACTGAGACGTGACTCGGAAGAGGGGGACCCACGCGTGAACTCCATATCTGTCCGCGCCCTTCTGGTGCGCGGCATGCTCGCCGGTCTCGCGGCCGGCGTCCTGGCCCTGGTGGTCGCCTATCTGCTCGGGGAACCCCGGGTGGACTCGGCGATCGCCTACGAGGGCGCCCATACCCATGAGCACGGCGAGGAGATGGTCAGCCGCTCACTGCAGTCCACGGCCGGACTCGCGACGGGCGTCCTGCTCTTCGGGATCGCCGTCGGCGGGATCGCCGCCCTGGCGTTCTGCTTCGCCCTGGGCCGCATCGGCCGGTTCGGCCCGCGGGGCACTGCCGCGCTGGTCTCCGTCGGGGCGCTGTTGAGCGTGTACGTCGTACCGTTCCTGAAGTATCCGGCCAATCCGCCGTCCGTCGGCGATGCCGACACCATCGGCAAACGCACGACGCTGTACTTCCTGATGATCGCGCTCAGCGTGCTCCTCACGGTCGGGGCGATCGTCCTCGGCAAGCGTCTGGCGCCCCGGCTCGGCAACTGGAACGCCACCGTCGCCGCCGGTGCGGCCTTCCTGGTCGCCATCGGCATCGCCTACGCGTTCCTGCCGGCGATCAATGAGGTTCCCAAGGACTTCCCGGCGACACTGCTGTGGCAGTTCCGGCTGTCGGCCCTGGCCATCCAGCTGACCCTGTGGACCGGTTTCGGCCTGCTCTTCGGTCATCTCGCCGAGCGTCTGCTCGTCCCGAAGGCCGCTGCGGCGCCCCGTGGGAGCCAGTCCGTCGGACGGACCGCTGCGTCCGTCAACTGACCGTGCCCCACGCGGGATCCGCCGGGTCTCCCCGGCGGATCCCGCGGGTCATGGGCTCAGGCTGCCGTACGGACCGGTCCCCGGCCCCCTCGCATCACACCTCTGAAGTCCGATGAAGCCCGAAGGGCCCCTTCACCATGCCCACGATCCCTGCGGCCCGGCCCACGGTGACCGTCTGCCGCGACTGCTGCTGCGGCTCGGCCGCCAAGGTCTCGCACCTGGACCATGAGGCCCAACTCGCCGATCTGCGCACATCGTTGACGGGTGTGGCGCTGGTCCGGCGGGTCGACTGCCTCGACGCGTGCGAACGCGCCAATGTCATCGTCGTCCAGCCGTCGCCCGAAGGCCGCCGCGCCGGTGGCCGCCCGGTGTGGCTCGGCCAGGTGAACGACCCCGGCGCCGCCGCCGACATCACCGCCTGGGTCACGAACGGCGGCCCCGGCCTCGCCGAGCCGCCGGACATCCTCGGCCTCTACACCTTCCGGCCCTCGCGCCGGATCCAGCAGGAACTCGACCGCTGACGCTCACGCCGACTGCCGTACCACCAGCTCCGGTTCGAAGATCACCGAGGTCGGCTCGGTACGGGTTCCCTCCACACACTCCTGGAGCAGCTGCGCCATCTTCGCGGCCATCTCCTCCACCGGCTGGCGCACCGTGGTCAGCTGCGGCGTGCAGGTGACCGCGACGCTCGAGTCGTCGAAACCGACCACCGCGACATCCTCGGGCACCCGTCTGCCCTGCTCCCGCAGGACCTGGCACACCCCCTGGGCCATCAGGTCGTTCGCCGCGAACACCGCGTCGATGTCCGGGTGTTCACCCAGCAGCCTGGCCATGGCCCGCGCCCCGCTGTCGAGCGTGAAGCCGCCCTCGGCGATCGGTACGTAGGGGATGCCACCGCGCTCCATCCCGTCACGGAACCCGGCGAGCCGCTCCTGGCCCGCAGGGAGGTCCAGCGGGCCAGGAGCGGCTCGCC
>NZ_JAFLRJ010000688.1 GCF_017315755.1 Streptomyces beijiangensis | reverse complement strand
GCGCGGGCAGCAGCCGGGCCCTGGGCGCGAGTGCCGCCGCCGTCACGCCGTCGTCCTCATGGGTACGCACAGAGGCCGCCACCTCCGCCGATACGACCGCAGTCACCCCTTCACCAGCCCTTTCGCAACGCCGCCGAGCGCCAGGTAGACGTCCTCCAGGCTCGGGGTGGACAGCGTGAAGTCGTCCAGCGCGGCGAAGGCCGCCCCACCGGTGACAGCCGCGACAGCGGCCCGCGCCTCGTCGGGTGCCAGACGCAGCACCCACCGCCGCCCGGACTCGTCCGCGAAGTGGCGCAGTGCGGCCACCTCGGGCACCTCGATCGGCGCGCGGTCACGCCACACCAGATCGACCCGCACCTCGTCGGCGACCTGCGCCTTCAGCCCGGCCGGGGTGTCGCAGGCGATGACCCTGCCACGCTCCATGACGGCGACCCGGTCGAGGACGGTCTCGGCCTCGATGACGTTATGGGTGACGAGCAGCACGGTCGCCCCGTGCTCGGCCCGCCGCCGGTCGACGGCCGCCCAGACCGCGCGGCGCGCGACGGGGTCCATCCCGGTGGTGGGCTCGTCCAGGACCAGGATCGGCCGTTCGCCGACGAGAGCCGCCGCAAGGCAGGCGAGCCGGCGCTGTCCGCCGGAGAGCTTCTTCAGGGGGCGTCCGGCGATCTCGCCGAGCCCCAGTTCCTCGATGACGGTGTCGCGCGCCGCGCGGGCGTCGTTAAGGGTGAGTCCGCGCAGCCGCCCGGTGGTCTCGGCGGCGAGTGCGACGGTCAGCTCATCGAGGGCCGTCGACTCCTGCCCGAGGTAGGCCNNGGTCGACTTGCCCGCACCGTTGGGCCCCAGGAGCCCGAAGATCTCGCCGCGGCGCACGTCCAGGGAGATGCCGTCGGTGGCCCGCACGGCCTCGGTGGCCGGGACCCCGCGCCGTCCGCGCGCGGCGGGGTACGTCTTCACCAGGTCCCGCACCACGCATACGCTGCCCGTCCTCACGAGGTACGAGGGTACGGGGTTGGACGCCCCGGATTGCGCCGGGGGCCCGGTCCGCCCCGGTTCGCTACTCGGCCGCAGGTGCGTGCTCGGCAGCTGCCCGTACATCGATCTCGCGCCAGAACCCGGCCCTGATCGCATAGCGGTCGTGCTCGTCGATCTGGTCGTCCTTGTGCGCGAGGAGGCCGAATCTGGCCGCGTACCGCAGCAGCTCGCCGTCGATGCGGTGCGGGATCCGCGGGTACATCGTCGACAGCTTCGGTACGTGGCCCGGCTCGGGGAGGCGTTCCATCCACCGCCGGGCGAACACCTGTCCGACCTCGAAGGGGTCGCCGCCGACGGTGGTGATGTCCTCTTCGCGGTCCGCCCACCGCTGCTCGGCGCTGGTCAGCTGGGCCAGGGTCGGCAGGGACGCGGTCTCCGCGGGCTCGCCGAGGGGGCCGCCCGGCCGCTCGACCCAGCCCTTGTCGGACGACCAACGCAGCGTGGCGCTGGCCGGGGGCGGGGCGGGCGCGACACCGGCCCCCGCACTGGTACCGGGGCCGCGCAGGGCCGCCAGATCCTTCGGCGTCGGTACGCCCTTGGTGCCGGCCGGGGCGCGGTCGGCGTCCTCCTCGGCCTCGGGAGGGGGCCCGGGCGTCGATCCGTTCCGTACGGCCTGCGCCGCGCGCTCCGCCGAAGCGGCCAGCGCGGACTCGGGCAGCGGCGCGGAGAGGAT
>NZ_JAFLRJ010000687.1:214-562 GCF_017315755.1 Streptomyces beijiangensis | reverse complement strand
GCGTGAACTCCGCCTCGTCCACCAGCGGTTGGGTCCCCGGCCCGCGCCACCCGGAGCCGGAGCCGGAGCCGGAGACCCAACCGCTGGTGGACGAGGCGGAGTTCACGCAGACGGCGTACGAGGCATTCCGCACGTACGCGCACGAGAACGCCGAGTTCCCCACTCCTGAGCAGCTGGACATACACCTCTCGGACATCCACGGCATGAGCCACCCGGAGAGCGGGGCTCTGGCCCGCCGACTGATGCCGGACTTCAAGCACCGCTACCAGCGGGAGCTGGAAGAAGAACACATCGCCTGACCCCATGAGACCGGGGCGGACCGGCCGACCCCGTCGCCTTTCCGGGGGC
>NZ_JAFLRJ010000687.1:0-207 GCF_017315755.1 Streptomyces beijiangensis | reverse complement strand
AGGGGCTTGATTTTGCCCGACACCGGCTTGCACGCGCGGGCAGATTTTCCCGGATATGCGCGTGAATGCGCGGGTAGATTTTGACCATGTGCGCTTGCACGCTCGGGCAGATATTGCCCGAATACGCGCTTGCATGTGGGGCAGATTTTGCCGCCCGCGCACCCGCACATCCAAGCCCGCACCGGGAAAATCCAGCCCGTCCGGCGA
>NZ_JAFLRJ010000686.1 GCF_017315755.1 Streptomyces beijiangensis | reverse complement strand
TGTCCAGCGACTCGTTGATCCGCATCCCGCCCAGGGTGGTCGCGGCGACCACGGGCAGGGTCAGCAGCGCGACGAGCCTGGTGCTGATGCGCCAGTTGCGCAGGGCCAAGCGCGAGCCGGTGTTGACAGGCCCCTTCGGCGTCACCGAAGCCACGGCCGGCGTCGGGGCCGTGGCCCTGGCCTCGCCCTGGGCGTGCTGGGGCGAGGAGCCGC
>NZ_JAFLRJ010000685.1 GCF_017315755.1 Streptomyces beijiangensis | reverse complement strand
CCCGGAACTGTGGCCGGTACGTTGGGCCCCTCTCTACCCACAAACACTCTTGTACGCCCGCCTGACGGACCGCCAGGGCTCAAGCGGACCCCAAGTGCCGAGGTGGCTGCTACGCGATCACAGGGTGCGTAGCGGGCTGCGTGCGGAGTACCCTGTGATGCTCTTGTGTGGGTCAATTCGGTTGTGGCGTAGGCGAGTTATTCAATTGGATTCCAGCAGTAGGAAATAGACGGCAGTAAGTTCAGTGAATCAGGCTGGGAACTGATGGGTCATCAAAACTCGAAAGTGGAGACTAAAAATCCGAGGCGCACGTCTAGCTAGCCTCCCGTAACTGTGGTTGCAGCCAGCCGCAGCCCCATCAGCTGCGCGGGGTCTTCCACAGATGCCGCTCGTCCAGGGTTCCGAACCGCACGTCACCACGTTCGAGGTTGACGAGGATGGGCCAGCAGTCCAGCAGCTGCTCACTCACGTCACGCGAAGCGAGGTACTGCGCGGAGTTGTAAGGCACGATCAGGAGCCCGTTGCTCTCTTGGACCCG
>NZ_JAFLRJ010000684.1 GCF_017315755.1 Streptomyces beijiangensis | reverse complement strand
GTGGTCTTCGACGCGACGGGGGAGGGGGTCGTCGACGGCGCGTGGGCGCGGGTGGCCCCCGAGCTCGGCGAGGCCGATGCGGTGGACGACGGGGTCGCCGACTCGCCTCCCTGGGTCTGCAGGTCGGGCACACCGTCCGCGCGGACGCGTTCGCCCGTCGGACTGCCGCCGCCCACCGTGTAGGCGTTGCCGCCGCCGGGCAGGAGACCCGAGGCCATGGCCACGGCGCCTACGGCAGCGGCTGCGGAGACGCCGAGCAGCCCGGTGCGAACGGGTGCGGCCCGGCTCTTCCGGCGTCTGCGGGCATGGCCCCGGTGACGGCCTGCCGTGCTGTCAGCGCTCGTTGCGTAACCGCCATATTCAACTGCGGCCGGTACGGCGGCGGAGCGTCCATGGCGTCCCATCTGCTGTGCCTTCCTCA
This sequence comes from Streptomyces beijiangensis, assembly GCF_017315755.1. GTDB lineage: Bacteria > Actinomycetota > Actinomycetes > Streptomycetales > Streptomycetaceae > Streptomyces > Streptomyces beijiangensis. The sequence continues at coordinate 3,309 of NZ_JAFLRJ010000684.1, read as the reverse complement.
AGCTCGACGGTCTACGTCACGACGACTCACCCATACGGGTGAGGCTCATTGGGTCGGGACTGTAGTCCATGCCGCATGGGGGTGAAGTGTCTCGTGAGCAATTGGCCGGTTAGCGTGCAGACATGAACGAAGATGTACGGCTCACCGCCTGGGTGCGCGGAAAAGTCCAGGGCGTGGGCTTTCGCTGGTTCACCAGGGCGAATGCCCTGCAGATCGGCGGTCTCCGCGGATTCGCCCTCAATCTCGAGGACGGAAGGGTGCAAGTGGTGGCCGAGGGGCCGCGCGCGCAGTGCGACCTTCTCCTCGACTGGCTCCGCGCGGGCGACACTCCCGGCCGTGTCGACGGTGTCACTGAGATCTGGGACACTCCGCGCGGCGGTTACGAGAGCTTCGCGATCCGCTGAGCCGGCCGCCCGCCGTGAATTGGCAAGGCGCCCCTGGCATGTGCGTTCGGCAGAAATGACCTGGTGGTTGCCATTGGGGGCCGACCGTGCCAGGCTGCGAAGTAGAGGATGATCTCCTGCCCCAGGGCCCCTCAGGAGAGCCGCGCCGCCAGTGTTCGAGGCCGCGCGCCCCAGGGTTGCCATGGATACGGGGCGTGATCGTGTTGACCGTCAAACTTTTTGGTGAGACTCTGGAATCCCCGCGCACCTTAGCTGTTTGGCAGTAGGAACGCAGCGAGAACGAGCACTGCTGAGCACCGCGGGTGCGATTCCCCTACGACCCACCACCGCTTCGGTCGGTCACTCAGTGTGGAGGACCATCCATCATGGCAAAGGCGCTTCTCGGTTACGTCGGCGGTTCCGACCCGCGACTTCTCTCCGAGATGCGACGGCTTCAGCAGCGTGTTCAGGACCTCGAGTCCGAACTGACTCGGATCCAGTCCGAGAACGACGCGCTGAACGCCGCCGCCCATCACGGAGAGTCGCTGCTTGACGGCATCGACATTGATGTACCCCAGGCGGAGCCCGCGCTCACCTGACATCAGCCACCCGCTCGGAACCACTGCACATCGGAACCACTGCACAAGATATGCAAGGGACGCTTCGGCGTCCCTTCTTTCTTATCCCCTCATGCCGCGTGTGAAAGGTAGAGTCCGGCGGCGTGCACCTCAAGTCCATGACCCTCCGCGGATTCAAATCCTTCGCCTCCGCCACGACGCTCCGATTCGAGCCCGGCATCACGTGTGTCGTGGGCCCGAACGGCTCGGGCAAGTCCAATGTGGTGGACGCGCTCTCCTGGGTCATGGGCGAGCAGGGCGCCAAGTCGCTGCGCGGCGGGAAGATGGAGGACGTCATCTTCGCCGGGACGACCGGCCGCCCGCCGCTCGGCCGCGCCGAGGTCTCCCTGACCATCGACAACTCCGACGGCGCGCTGCCGATCGAGTACGCCGAAGTCACCATCACCCGGATCATGTTCCGCAATGGCGGCAGCGAATACCAGATCAACGGGGACACCTGCCGGCTGCTCGACATCCAGGATCTGCTGTCCGACTCGGGCATCGGGCGCGAGATGCATGTGATCGTCGGGCAGGGCCAGCTCGATTCCGTACTGCATGCCGATCCGATGGGGCGGCGCGCCTTTATCGAGGAGGCCGCGGGAGTTCTCAAGCACCGTAAGCGCAAAGAGAAGGCGCTGCGGAAGCTGGACGCGATGCAGGCCAATCTGGCGCGCGTACAGGACCTCACCGACGAACTGCGCCGCCAGCTGAAGCCGTTGGGCCGGCAGGCGGCCGTGGCGCGGCGGGCCGCCGTCATCCAGGCCGATCTGCGCGACGCGCGGCTGCGGCTGCTCGCGGACGACCTGGTGGCACTGCGGGACGCGCTGCGCACCGAGGTCGCGGACGAGGCCGCGCTGAAACAGCGCAAGGAGGCCGCGGAGGCGGCACTGAAGGCGGCGCTCGCGCGCGAGGCCGATCTGGAGGACGAGGTACGGCGTCTGGCGCCACGTCTCCAGCGCGCCCAGCAGACCTGGTACGAGCTCTCCCAGCTGGCCGAGCGGGTACGCGGCACGGTGTCGCTGGCCGACGCACGGGTCAAGAGCGCGACCTCCGCCCCGGAGGAGGAGCGGCGCGGGCGCGACCCGGAGGACATGGAGCGCGAGGCCGCCCGGATCCGCGAGCAGGAGGCGGAGCTGGAGGCAGCGCTGGAGGCGGCGGAGCACGCCCTGGAGGACACGGTCGCCCACCGGGCCGACCTGGAGCGGGAGTTGGTCGCCGAGGAGCGCCGGCTGAAGGACGTGGCACGGGCCATCGCCGACCGGCGCGAGGGGCTCGCCCGGCTGACCGGGCAGGTCAACGCGGCACGCTCGCGGGCAGGGTCGGCGCAGGCGGAGATCGACCGGCTGGCCGAGGCGCGGGACGGGGCGCAGGAGCGCGCGGTCCTGGCCCAGGAGGAGTACGAACTGCTCAAGGCCGAGGTGGACGGTCTCGACGCGGGCGACGCTGCCCTCGCCGAACAGCACGAGGCGGCCAAGCGCGCCCTCGGCGAGGCCGAGGCGGCGCTGAGCGCGGCCCGGGAGGCCGCCACGGCCGCCGAGCGCAAGCGGGCGGCGACCGCCGCACGGCGCGAGGCCCTCGCCCTGGGCCTGCGGCGCAAGGACGGCACGGGAGCGCTCCTCGGGGCGAAGGACCGGCTGGCGGGTCTGCTCGGCCCTGCGGCCGAACTGCTCGCGGTGGCCCCCGGGTACGAGATCCCGGTGGCGGCGGCGCTGGGCGCTGCGGCGGACGCGATCGCGGTGACCGACCCGGCGACGGCCGCGGACGCGATCCGGCTGCTGCGCAAGCAGGACGCGGGGCGTGCGGCGCTGCTGCTGGCCGCGCCGGGCGCCGGCGGTCATGCGGCGGTGCCCGACCAGGCGGGGGAGCGCCACGACGGATTCGGCGTGGGGGCCGGTGGCGCGGAAGTGCCCGCGAGCCGTACGGAAGGCGAGGGCGCTGCGGTGGCCGCGCAGGCCGTGGGTGCGCGTACCGCGGTCGAGGAGGTTTCGGGACTCTCGTACGTCGCCGAACTGGTGCGCGGACCCGCCGAGTTGATGCCCGGTGTGCGGAGGCTGCTGCGGGACATGGTGGTCGTGGGGACGCTGGAGGACGCCGAGGAGCTGGTGGCATCCCGGCCGGGTCTGATCGCGGTCACCGCCGAAGGGGACGTCCTGGGCGCGTACTTCGCGCAGGGCGGGTCCGCCGGGGCGCCGAGCCTTCTTGAGGTGCAGGCCTCCGTGGACGAGGCCGCGGCCGAGCTCACGGAGCTCGATCTGCGGTGCGAGGAGCTGGCAGGGGCGCAGCAGGCGGCGGGGGAGCGGCGCGGGGAG
>NZ_JAFLRJ010000683.1 GCF_017315755.1 Streptomyces beijiangensis | reverse complement strand
CCTCGATCGTCTCGCCGTCGACCTGGTAGGACCACTCGAAGGTGAGGTGGGAGAGGTCCGAGAAGTCGTAGAGGTTGGTGATACGGACAGTCCCCGCCTCGCCGTCGCCCGTGATGCGGACCGGCTCGATGACCTTCTTGTACTCGATCAGGCCGGGGGACGGGGTCCGGTCGGGGAAGAGCAGCCCGTCGCAGACGAAGTTGGAGTCGTGCAGCTCCTCGCCGAAGTCGCCGCCGTACGCGTAGCCGAGGGTGGGGTGGGTGATGCCGTGGTCGATCCACTC
>NZ_JAFLRJ010000682.1 GCF_017315755.1 Streptomyces beijiangensis | reverse complement strand
GGCGGTGAACCGGCCGGTGCGTGGGGGCGGTTCGGGGCGATACCCGGGGCGGCGGCGCTGGCCCGCTGTCTGGAGCGTGCCGGGTCGACCGGGGCTCCGGCGGCCGGACCGGTGGCCCGGGTGGCCTCGGGTCTGCGGGCCGAGCAGGACCGGGCGGCCAGGGCCCGGGCCCAGCGGGCATCCGTGTTGATCACAGCTCCGGTGGGGCTCTGCTTTCTGCCGGCCTTCCTGGCGGTGGGTGTGGCACCGGTGGTGATCGGACTGGCGAGTCATCTGCTGCACGGCAACTGAACTACGGATCAAGGGGGTTGTTGACATGTGGAACTGGATGCGGGCCCGGGTGTGCGGGGGCGGCAAGGACGCGGGGATGTCCACGTCGGAGTACGCGATGGGGACGATCGCGGCCTGCGCCTTCGCTGCGGTGCTCTACAAGGTGGTCACGAGCGGGCCGGTCGCGGCCGCGCTGCAGGGGGTCGTCGAGAAGGCACTCCATGCGCCGTTCTGAGCAGCTCTCCGAGGCGGACGGGGGCTATGTGACCGCGGAGGCGGCGATGGTCGTCCCCGCGCTGGTGGTGTTCGTCATGGCGCTGGTGTGGGCGTTGACGGCGGCCGCCGCGCAGATCCAGTGCGTGGACGCGGCGCGGGCCGGGGCCAGGGCGGCGGCGCGGTCGGAGCCGGAGGCCGCAGCGGTGGCCGCCGCCCGGTCGGCGGCGCCGCGGGGCGCGTCGGTGACGCTGGTGCGGGCCGGGGAACTGTGGCGGGTACGGGTCGCCGTACCCGCCCCGGGTCCCGGCCCGCTGGGCCTGACGCTGAGCGCGGAAGCCGCAGCAATGGCGGAGCGATGACCGGGGGGAATCAGCCCTTCCGGCTATCGGGG
>NZ_JAFLRJ010000069.1 GCF_017315755.1 Streptomyces beijiangensis | reverse complement strand
TGTTGGGTGACCACGTCGTGCCGCTGGGGACCGGGGGGGACTCCGTGGGGCAGGGGAAATTAGTCGGCCCTTTTCCGTCAACGCCTGGGCGTTTGGCGGCAGGGGCGATAAGGCAGCTCGAGAATGACTGGGAGCAGCGGTACCGCCGTACCGTGATCACCAGCGATACCGTGGCCACCGCCTTGGTGGTGGCGTCCATCGGCCAGTTCTTCGGGGCCAGGGACGCGGCCAACTGGCACGAGAAGTGGGGAATTCTCGCCTTCGGCACCGAGCTCCTGGTGCTGGGAGCGCTCGCGGTGAGCCGGGCGTGGGCACCGGCCGTGCTCGGCCAGGGTGCCGAGGAATTCCGCCGCCTCGGACGCGCACTGTTCACGGCGACCGTCGTACTGGCGCTCGGCGGGATCGCCCTCACCTCGCGCAACATCAAGCTCTGGATCTTCGTCGCGATCCCCGCGATCGCGCTCGTGACCATGACCATGAGGTATCTGCTCCGCCTCTGGCTGCACAAACAGCGGAAGTACGGGCGCTGCCTGAGGCCGGTGCTCGCTGCCGGAAGTACGGCCACCGTGCGCGACCTGATCGCCCGGACCCGCAAGTTCCCGCACCTCGGCTGGCGGGTGGAGGCGGTGTGCACGCCGGACGGACTCGGCCTCGACGGTGACCGGCTGGACGACGTGCCGGTCGTCGGGCAACTCGAGGACGTGGCCAACCACGTTCGCCGCGACGGCTACAGCGTCGTCGCCGTCACAGCGGACCCGCACTGGTCACCGGACCGGCTGCAGCGCCTGGCCTGGAACCTCGAAGGCAGCGATGCCGAGATGGTCGTGGCCCCCGTGCTGATGGAGGTGGCAGGACCGCGGCTGCACGTCGACGGTGTGCTCGGGATCCCACTGCTGCGGGTCAGCATGCCGACCTTCTCCGGGGGCCGTCGGGTGATCAAGGGGGCCGTCGACCGGATGGGCGCGGCGGTTCTGCTGGTGCTTTTCGCACCGGTCCTGGTGCTCGTCGGGTTCTGCGTGCTGGTGGACAGCCGGGGCGGGGCGTTGTACCGCCAGCGCAGAGTCGGCAAGGACGGCCGCGAGTTCACCATCTTCAAGTTCCGCACCATGGTCACCGGGGCACACGGGGCGCGTGCCAAGCTCGCCGACCGCAACGAGGGTGCGGGCCTGCTGTTCAAGCTGCGCAACGATCCGCGGGTGACCCGGGTGGGCACCGTGCTGCGCCGGTACTCGCTCGACGAGCTCCCGCAGCTGCTCAACGTACTCACGGGCTCGATGTCGCTCGTCGGCCCGCGGCCTCCCCTGCCGGAGGAGTCCGCCGCCTACGGCCCGGACATACGGCGGCGGTTGCTGGTCAAGCCCGGTCTCACCGGGCTGTGGCAGATCAGCGGACGCAGCGACCTGCCGTGGGAGGAGGCGGTCCGCCTCGACCTGCGGTACGTGGAGGACTGGTCGCTCGCCCTGGACACGATGATCTTGTGGAAGACACTGCGCGCGGTGCTTCGCGGGCAGGGGGCGTACTGATGCGCGGCGACCGGCGTCCGGCCGGTGCGCGGACAGCAGGCCGCAAGGGCCTGCTCTGGGGGAGGAACGCATCATGAGAGTCAGCATTTTCGGGCTCGGTTACGTGGGCTGCGTGTCGGCCGCGTGCCTGGCCAGCATGGGGCACGAGGTCATCGGGGTGGACGTGAACCAGGTGAAGGTCGACCTGGTCAACGACGGCAAGGCCCCGGTGGTCGAGGAGAGGATCGGCGAGCTGACCGCCGAGGTCGTGCGGGCCGGGGCGTTACGCGCCACCACCGACGTCCGCGAGGCGATCCTGGGCAGTGAGATATCGCTGATCTGCGTGGGCACGCCGTCGGAGCCCAACGGCAGTCTGTGCACCACGTACCTGGAGCGGGTCACCGAGGAGATCGGCGCCGCGCTGGCCGAGCGGGGTGGGCGGCACACCGTCGTGTTCCGCAGCACCATGCTCCCGGGCACCTGCCTGAACCTGCTGGTCCCGATCCTGGAGAAGTACGTCGGCGGCACGGTGGGGGTGGATGTGGGGGTCGCGGTCAACCCGGAATTCCTGCGCGAGGGCACGAGCGTGCAGGACTTCTTCGACCCGCCCAAGACCGTCATAGGCGAGCTCGACACGGCAAGCGGCGACGCGGTGGCGGCGCTGTACGACGGTGTGCCCGGTGAGGTGTTCCGGGTGCCGGTCCCGACGGCCGAGGCGATCAAGTACGCGGACAACGCGTTCCACGGCCTCAAGATCGGCTTCGCGAACGAGCTGGGCTCGGTGTGCCAGGCGCTCGGAGTGGACTCGCACCAGGTGATGGACGTGTTCCTGGCGGACCGCAAGCTCAACATCAGCCCCGCCTATCTGCGGCCCGGCTTCGCCTTCGGCGGCTCCTGCCTGCCCAAGGACCTGCGCAGCCTGGTCCACGCGGCGCAGCGGGCCGACGTCTCGGTGCCCATCCTGTCGCACGTGCTGGCTTCCAACTCCGACCATCTGCAGCGCGCGGTGGACATGGTCGAGCGCACCGGCAAGCGCCGCGTCGGCCTGTTCGGTCTTTCCTTCAAACCAGGCACCGACGACCTCCGCGAGAGCCCGCTCGTCGAGCTGGCCGAGCGGCTCTTCGGCAAGGGCTACGACCTGCGGATCTACGACGCCAATGTGAGCCTCTCCCGGCTGATCGGGGCGAACCGCGAATACATCGAGACCCGGCTGCCCCACCTCGCCCAACTGCTCGCCGACTCGGTCGACGAGGTGTTCGAGCATGCCGAGGTGTGCCTGGTCGGGACCAAGGATCCGGCCGTCCTCTCGGCGCTGCCCCATGGCGACGGACCGGTGATCGTCGACCTCATCCGCCTTCCGGACGCCGAGGCGCGCCGGACCGAACCGGGGTATATGGGCCTTGCCTGGTGACATGGTGTTCGAAGAAACTGCCGGCGGCGACCGGCCCGGCCGGCGCGCGCTGATCCTGGTGGAGAACCTGTCGGTGCCGTTCGACCGGCGGGTATGGCAGGAGTGCATGACGCTGCGCGACGCGGGCTGGACGGTGCACGTCATCTGTCCCCAGGGCGAGAAGCGGGACACGGAGCCGGAAGCGGAGATCGACGGGGTGCGGATCCACCGCTACCCGTTGCGCGCGGCCACCGGAGGACCGGCCGGCTATCTGCGGGAGTACGGATCGGCGCTGTGGCATACGGTCCGGCTGGCCCGCAAGGTCGGCCCCGTGGACGTGGTGCACGCCTGCAACCCGCCCGACCTGCTGTTCCTGCCCGCACTGTGGATGAAGCGGCGCGGCGCGCGGTTCGTATTCGACCAGCACGACCTGGTACCCGAGCTGTACCTCTCGCGGTTCGACCGCGGCGAGGATCTGCTCTACCGCGCCGTGTGCGCGCTGGAACGGCGTACCTACCGGGCCGCGGACATCGTGCTCGCCACGAACGAGAGCTACCGCGACGTCGCGATACGCCGCGGTGGCCGGCGTCCGGAGGACGTCTTCGTGGTGCGCAGCGCGCCCCAGGTCGACCGCTTCCAACCGGTGCCACCAGAACCGGAGTTGAAGCACGGCAAGCCTCATCTGCTGTGCTACCTCGGTGTGATGGGCCCTCAGGACGGTGTCGACTACGCCTTGCGCGCCCTCGCGAAGATGCGCGACGAGCTCGGGCGGACCGACTGGCACGCCGTGTTCGTCGGTTCCGGCGATGCCTTCGACGCGATGGTGGAGTTGTCGAGCCGGCTCGGACTCGCCGGGCAGGTGCAGTTCACCGGGCGCATTCCGGACGCCGACCTGGTGCGCTACCTGTCGACGGCGGACGTGTGTCTCTCTCCCGACCCGCGCAATCCGCTGAACGACGTGTCGACCATGAACAAGGTCCTGGAGTACATGGCGATGGGCCGGCCGGTCGTCTCGTTCGACCTGAAGGAGGCGCGCGTCTCCGCCGGTGACGCCGCCGTCTACGCTCCCGACGACGACGAGGCCCAATTCGCCGCGCTCATCGTGCAGTTGCTGGACGATCCGGAGCAGCGGGCCAAGATGGGCAGGATCGGCCAGGAGCGGATCAGCGGGCCGCTCGCCTGGCGGAACTCGCAGGCCTCGCTGCTCGCCGCCTACGCCGCCGCCTGCCGGGACCACACTCCGGTGAAGACGGGCGGCCGGCTCCGTACGGGGAAGAGGCGGCGCAAGTGAGCGACGACATGATTCGCCTGGTCACGATCGGGCGGATATTCCGTTGGCGGTGGCGGTTTCTCGCCATCGTCGCCGTGGTGGGCGCGCTCGTCGGCTACGGCGCCTCGGTGGTGTTCCCGCCGCAGTACACCGCGTCGGCATCGGTACTTCTGCCGGGGCAGTGGGAAGAGCGCCAGCTGTTGACCCAGGTGGATATCGCGACCAGTTCGACCGTGGTCGACCGTACGGCTGCCAAGCTCGGATGGAGCGGCGTCAGCGGCAGCGAACTGCGGGACCTGGTGAGTGCGAAGGCCGCTGACGGGAACATCATCACGATCTCGGGTACGTCCGGAACTCCGGAGCGCGCGCAGCAGCTCTCCGACCTGCTGGCCAAGGAATTCGTCAGTTTCGCCACGCGCCTCGCAGGCGGAAGCGCCGGCTCCACAGCGACTACGGGCCTCGATGACCTGCGGCAGCAGGTGGTGGAGACCAACCGCCGCATCAGCGAGCTGGCCAAGGCGTCCGATCCGGGGCAGAGCGTGGAGAGCGTCCAGGCCCGCACCGCGCTCGAGAAACTGAGCACCTCGCTGGCAGAGGCCATGACGAAACTGAACGAGGCCGACCCGGCGACCGCGAAGGCAGGCATGGCCGTCATGGGTCCTGCGGCCCGGCCGACCGGCGAGGCGCCGCCGACGAGGATGCAACTGGTCGTCGGCGGGGCGCTGTTGTTCCTCCTGCTCGGGGTCGTCGGCCATCTCGTCGCCGCACGGATGGATCGCCGGCTGCGTACGGAACCGGAAATCGCCGCGGCCCTGGGCTCGGCCCTCCTGGGCACCGTCGAGGTGCCTGAGGAACGGCACGCGCACCGGCCGCGGGACGGCGGCAACCGGGGCCTGTTCCGCCGGGTCCTCGGCATCGACACCCGGTGGGAGCCACGGGCCCCTCAGAGGGCGGGGGACGAGGCCGGAAGGCGGATCCGCTACGGGCGGGTGTGTGCTCGCATACAGGACCGACGTCCGCACCCCCGGCGCCTGTTGACCGTCGTACCGCAGGGAGACGAGATCGCGCTGCGGGCCGCGGAGCAGCTCGTCGCCGTGGCCGAGAACGATCCTTCTCCGAGCTCTTCGAGCGGGGAACGCCCCATGCTGCGGGTGGTGGAGGTGTCGGTGGACCGGCCGACCGTGCCGGACCGCGACACCGAGTCAGGTGCCCTCGTCGTCCTCAGCGCGGGCAGCTGGACCGCGGAGGAGCTCTCCGGTATCGCCGAAGCGTGCGCGGACGCCAGGCACGAGGTCGTCGGCATCGTCGTCGCCGACAGGGTCCGGGCCCTTCCGGCACGCTCTGCCGGACCTCCCGCGGACGACGCCGCTCCAGCACTCGCTGCGCGCGGCAGGGCGACGGGAGGTTCGGCGTGACGACGAACAAGACGGCGGAGTCGTCGGCAGCCACTCCGCTCTTCGACCTGCAGGGACTGGTGGTCGCCGTACGCAGGCGCCGCCGGCTCTGGTGCGCCATGGCGCTCCTGGGCCTTCTGGTCGGGGCGGCGGTGGCGGTCCTGATGCCCCCTCCGCCCACTGCGGTGATCAAGGTGCTGATCGCGCACAAGGAGGACCAGGCGAACGACACCGGAACGCTGATGCGCACCGACGTCCAGTTGCTGGGGACGACACGGATCGCGGGGAAGGCCCTCCAGGCCCTCAAGTCCCCGGAAAAGCCGGAAGACTTCATGCGGGACTACCGGGGAACCGGCCTGACCAACAACCTGCTGCAGATCGATGTGACCGCTGACAGCGACGAGGAAGCGGTGGCCGGGGCCAAGGCGCTGGCCGACGCGTTCGTCGCGGACCACGTGGGACGGATGCTGGAAACGGCGAAGGCCGAATCCAAGGCCCTGCTCGACCAGCGTGACCGTATGCGGAACGAGCTCGCCCAGGTCAACGAGGCGATCGGATCCCAGACGTCGGCGAGCGACCCGACAGCGTCGGCGGGCCTCGAGTCGCTGTTCGCCCGCCGCGCCGAACTCAACTCACGGATCTCCGACTTCGACCTGCGCGCCGCGGACGCGCGCACCGGCACGCCCGACGTCATCGCCGGCACGCAGATCGTGGACGCCGCGCGTGCGGTGAGGCACTCCCTGCCGAAGGCCGTTGGCACCAACGCCGCGATCGGGCTCGTCCTCGGACTCGTCCTCGGCCTCGCGGTGGCCGCGGTCGGCACAGTGGTGGCGGACCGCCCGGTGCTGCGCCGGGACATCGCGGCGAACCTGGGCGCCTCCGTCATCGCGGAGCTGCCCCGGCGGTCCGGCAGGCCGTGGAGGCGCCGGCGGACCAGGAAGGCGCGCGAACGCCTCACCACGACCCTGGCCCGCATCGTGCGCGGCTCGGGGGAACCGGTGTCGCTGCTGGAACTCGGCTGTGCGCGCAGCGCGAGCACGATCGCCCTGAACGTCGCCGGGGCACTGGCGGCGGACGGGCCGACGATGATCATCGACGGTCTGCCCGGCGCGCAACTCTCCAAGCGCCGACCGAAGTCGGGAGACCTCACCGTGGTCAGCGGAGAGCCTGCCGCGGCCGTCCCGCTCAAGGAGCGCCGGATCGGCGTCGGCTCGGTGGCGCCCGGCACGGCATGGACCGATCTCCAGTACCTCGGTTCACAGACCGTGCTCGTCGTGCGGGCCGGGCGCGGCAGCGCCGCATGGCTGCACACCGTGGCGCGGCAGCTCGCGGACCAGCGCATTCCGGTGATCGGCGTGGTGCTGATCGACCCCGACCCGCGTGACCGGACCGACGGCACGCTGTGGGACGGACTGCACACCGCGCTGCGCGGCCGGAGCGTGCGGCCGGAACAGCAGAACGGGACGGCCCAGCGGCGGGCGGAGCGGCAGCCGATGTGGGCCACAGGGGTCCCGGACAACGACCAGGAGGCGTGGTAGCGCATGTGTGGCATCGCAGGTACGTACCGATGGCCTGACGGGAAGGCCGTGACCGACCGGCTCACCGAGACCCTCGCCCACCGCGGCCCGGACGGGGCGGGCCGCTACGGCCACCGGGTCGGCGACGGCGAAGTGCAGCTCGGGCACCGCCGGCTGGCCATCATCGACCTGTCCGAGACCGGCGCCCAGCCGATGGTCAAGGACGGCCTCGCTCTGACGTACAACGGCGAGCTGTACAACGCGCCCGAGCTGCGAGTCGAGCTGGAAGCCGCCGGGGTGCGTTTTCGCGGTACGTCCGACACCGAGGTGGTGCTCGAGGCCTGGCGGCGCTGGGGAACCGACTGCCTGCCCCGGCTGCGCGGCATGTTCGCGTTCGGGATCTTCGACGAGCGCACCGGCGAACTGACGCTCGCCCGGGACCAGTTGGGCATCAAACCTCTGTTCCTGCTCCGGCGCGGCGGGGGTCTGGCGTTCGCCTCCGAGCTCAAGGCGCTCGCCGCCGCGACCGGCGGAACGCTGGAGGTGGACCACGCGGCGATGGTGGCCTCGCTCCTCTACTACTGGGTGCCCGACTCGCGGTGCGCGTACCGCGAGGCGGAGAAGCTGCAGCCGGGGAGCTGGCTGCGGTGCCGGCCCGACGGCCGGGTGGACCGCGGCCGGTACTGGCACCTCAAGGACGTCGCCGCGGAGGGCCGGGCACGGGCCCTGGCCGGTGAACAGCCGGACCTGGCCGCAGTCGTCGAGGAGTCGACCCGGCGCCACCTGCTCTCCGACGTCCCCGTGGCGACCTTCCTCTCCGGCGGGCTCGACTCCAGCTGGCTGACCGCGCTGGCGGCCCGCGACCGGCCGGGGATCTCCGCGTACACGATCGGATTCCGCGCCGAGGACGCCAAGTTCGAGGCGATGCCGGACGACCTGCGCTACGCCCGGCAGGTCGCCGAGCAGTTCGGCGTCGACCTGCACGAGATCGAGATCGCCCCGAACGTGCTCGATCTGCTGCCGCAGATGACGCACCACCTGGACGAGCCGATCGGCGACCCCGCCGCGATCAACACCTTCCTCATCTGCTCGGCAGCCCGGGAGGCCGGCGTCAAGGTGATGCTCTCGGGCATGGGCGCCGACGAACTGTTCGCCGGATACCGCAAACACCTCGCCAACGTCCTCGCCCTGCGCTACCAGCGCGTCCCGCGGCCCCTGCGGCGCGGACTGTCCAGGACGGTGGACCGGCTGCCGGTCGCCACATCCCGCCGGGGATACCGCTCGGTGCGCTTCGCCAAGCGGTTCCTCTCCTTCGCCGATCTGCCGGAGGAGACCGCGTTCCGGCGCAGCTACACGATGTACGACCAGGACGAGCTGCTCGCGCTGGTCGATCCGGACCTGGCCGGGACGGTCGACGACGTACTGACCGAGCATGCGGACGTCTACCAGGACAACGAACTCGACGACTTCGTCAACCGCATGTGCCTGGCCGACGCCCGGATGTTCCTGCCGGGCCTGAACCTCGCCTACACGGACCGCTCCAGCATGGCCGCGTCGACAGAGGTCCGGGTGCCGTACGTCGACGTCGAGGTGGTGAAGGCGGCGTTCGCCGTGCCAGGGGATCGCAAGATCGTCGGACGACAGGGCAAGGCAGCCCTCAAGGAGGCGGCCACCTCGATCCTGCCCCGGGAGATCGTCTACCGGCCCAAGGGCCTGTTCAGCGCCCCGCTGCGGGCCTGGATGAGCCGGGATCTCGCACCGCTGGTGCGCGAGGTGATCAACGACGGTGAGCTCGTCCGATCCGGGTTCCTGCGCCGCGACGCGCTGGCGCGGATGGTCGCCGAGGACGCCTCCGGGCAGCGGGACTTCTCCAAACATCTGTGGCATGTGCTGACCCTCGAGTACTGGTACCGCGGCGCGATCTCCCAGTCGGGCCAGAACTCTTCCTTGACGGCGTAGAGAACAAGAGGACTTCCGTGAAACAGGTTGTGCAGAACTACAAGAGCGGCGAGCTGGCGCTGCTCGACGTGCCGGTGCCGGGGTGCAAGCCCGGTGGTGTGGTGGTCCGCAGCGTCTACTCGCTGATATCCACCGGGACCGAGCTCATGAAGGTGTCCGAGGCCGGTATGTCGATGGTGGGCAAGGCCCGCTCCCGGCCCGACCAGGTGGCGAAGGTCATGCAGAGCGTGGCCACCAACGGGGTGCCCGCCACCTACCGCAAGGTGATGGGCAAACTGGACTCCTACACGCCGCTCGGCTACTCGCTGTGCGGTGTGGTCGAGCAGGTCGGTGCGGGCATCGACGACGTGAAGGTCGGCGACATGGTGGCCTGTGCGGGCAACGAGCATGCCCTGCACGCCGAGTTGAACTGGGTGCCGAAGAACCTCTACGCCGGGATGCCCGACGGCCTCGCGCCGCGCCACGCGGCCTTCGGCACCGTCGGATCGATCGCGCTGCAGGGCATTCGCCAGGGCGAGCCGCAGCTGGGCGAAGTGGCACTGGTCATCGGCCTCGGGCTGATCGGCCAGCTGGTGGTGCAGCTCCTCACCGCTGCGGGAGTCCGCGTCGTCGGCGTCGACCCCGACCCGGTGCGCTGCGAGCTCGCCGAGCGCACGGGCGCCGCGGCCTGCGGCGATCCGGAGTCCAAGGCCGTGGAGAGTGCCGTCGCCGAACTCACCGGCGGGCACGGCGTGGACCAGGTGTACCTGGCCGCCGGCGGCGGCAGCAACCAGCCCGTCGAGCTGGCCGCCCGGCTCTGCAGGGACCGCGGCCGGGTCATCGACATCGGCAAGTGCCGCCTGGACCTGCCGTGGAACGCGTACTACGAGAAGGAACTCGACGTCCGGTTCTCCCGCAGCTACGGACCCGGGCGCTACGACCCCGCGTACGAGCTGGAGGGCCGCGACTACCCGATCGGCTACGTGCGCTGGACCGAGCGCCGCAACCTGGCGTGCTTCCTCGACCTCCTCGCCCGCGGCCGCGTCGACGTGGAGCCGCTGATCTCCCACATCGCCGACTTCGACGACGCCGTCGAGACGTACCAGAAGCTGAAGGACGGCGAACTGAAGGCCGTGGCCGTGCTGTTCCGGTACCCCGGCTCCGCCGGACGGACAGCGCAGGCCGCAGCCCCGACGGTGGCCGTACCCGCGGTGGCTGTGTCCGCTCGAAGCAGGAAGCCGGGTCCGGCCAGGACCGCCGGGACGCCGGTGCGGCTCGCGTTCATCGGCGCGGGGAACTACGCGACCTCGATGCTGCTGCCGCACCTGGCGCGGCGCGACGGCGTCGAGTTGTCGACGGTCGTCACCACGACGGCGCTGTCAGCGGCCAACGCGCAGCGGAAGTTCGGCTTCGCCGAGGCGACCACGGACCTCGACGCCGTGCTCGGCGACAAGTCCATCGACGCGGTGTTCGTGGTCACCCGGCACAGCTCGCACGCCGAACTGACGCGCCAGGCACTCCTCGCCGGGAAGACCGTGTTCGTGGAGAAGCCCCTGGCCCTCACCGAGGACGAACTGGCCGGCGTGCTCGCCGCGGTGGAGGAGTCGGGGAACGACCGGCTGCAGGTGGGCTTCAACCGCCGGTTCGCACCCCTGCTGCAGGAGGCCAGGAAGCGGTTCGGCGACCGGACAGGCCCGGCGAACCTCCGCTATCTGGTCAACGCCGGGAAGCTGCAGCACGGCAGCTGGTATCTCCAACAGGGCACCGAGGGCTCGCGGTTCGCCGGCGAGGGCGGACACTTCATCGACACGGCGAACTGGCTGCTCGGGGCCGACCCGGTCTCGGTGTACGCGGTCGCCACGAAGGGCAACGACGACCTGCAGGTCGTCCTGCGCTATCCGGACGGCTCCACCGCCACCATCAGCTACGTCACCACAGGACCGGCCAGTCTCCCCAAGGAGACGCTCGACCTGGTCGCCGACGGTCGCGCGCTGCGGCTCGACGACTTCGTCAGCGCCTCGGTGTATACGGACGGCGGGGCCGGCCCCAAGAAGTGGGTCAGCTCGCGGCTGCCCAAGGCCCGCGACAAGGGCCAGAACGCCGAACTGGCCGCATTCATCAGGGCCGTACGGACCGGCGGCCCGATGCCGGTGCCGCTGGAGTCCCTCGTCGCCACCACGGCGGCCACCCTCGCCGTGCAGGCCGGCCTGGCCGGCGGTGCGCCCGTGACGCTGGCGGGGCCGCGATGACCATGAGCGCAGGCTGGTACCTGCGGCGGCTGTCCCGGATGGAGCCGCGGGAGGTCGGCGGCCGGGTGGGCGACGCGGTGCGCAGACGCCGGTGGCGGTCGGCTCAGCCCAGCTGCCCGATCGTGACCGGCGCCCGGTTCACCGCGGTATTGCCCGCTGGGACGATCGCAGGCGTACCTTCGGACGCCGCGAAACGTCTCGTCGCCGAGGCTGACCGGCTGATGGACGGGCACGCCGAGTACTTCGGGGTGGTACGCGACGACCTGGCCGACCCGGACTGGTGGCGCGACCCGAAGACCGGGCGCCGCGCTCCGTCGGGCTATGCCTTCGACGTGCCGTACCGGAACGAGGACGCGGTCGGGGACATCAAGCAGATCTGGGAGCTGTCCCGGCACCAGCACCTCACCGTGCTCGCCGCCGCCTACGCGATCACCGGGAACGAGCGGTACGCCGAGCGTGTGGCCGAGCACCTGCGGTCGTGGTGGGCGGCCAACCCACCGCTGCGCGGCGTGCACTGGATCAGCGGCATCGAACTGGGCATCAGGCTGCTCTCCTGGGTGTGGATCCGCCGGCTGCTCGACGGCTGGCAGGGCGCGGCCGGGCTGTTCGAGGACAACCCGGTGGCGCTGAACCAGATCTGGCACCACCAGCGCTGGCTGGCCGCCTTCCCCAGCCGGGGATCTTCGGCGAACAACCACATCATCGCCGAGGCAGCCGGGCAGCTTGCCGCGGCCTGCGCGTTCGGCTGGTTCCCCTCCTCGGCGCGCTGGCGGGCCGACGCGCTGAGGTCGCTGGAGCGGCACCTGCGCGGCAACACCTTCCTCTCCGGCCTCAACCGCGAACTGGCCACCGAATACCACGGGTTGGTGCTGGAACTCGGCCTCGCCGCGGTGGCCGAGGCAGATGCCGCCGGTGTGCCGGTTCCCAGGACCGTCCGCCTCGTACTGCTGCGGATGACCGACGCGCTCGCGGCCGTCGTGGACAACCGGCTGCGGCCGCCGCGACAGGGAGACGCGGACGACGGTCACGGTCTGGTCGTGGACGGTACGGGCACCGACCGCTGGGCCTCGCTCCTCGCCACCGGGGACGCCGTGTTCGGCCGGCTCGACTGGTGGCCGGCCGTCACCGGCACCGATGTGCGCACCTCGCTCCTTGCCGCGCTCATCAAGCCCACGGAACCGACCGTGGTGCGCCCGGCGGACCGACCGGCCCACTTCGCCGACGCGGGGCTCACCATCCTGCGCGGTCCACAAGAGATCTGGTGCCGCTGCGACGGGGGCCCGCACGGCTTCCTGTCCATCGCCGCACATGCCCACGCGGACGCGCTGTCCGTGGAGGTCCGGCACGACGGGGTCGATGTCCTCGCCGACCCCGGGACCTTCTGCTATCACGGGCAGCCCAAGTGGCGGCAGTACTTCCGGTCGACCCTCGGTCACAACACCCTGCAGCTGGACGGCGACGACCAGTCCGTCTCGGGCGGCCCGTTCCTCTGGACCCGGCATGCCCGCAGCCGCGTACTCGACACGGGAAAGGACCGCTGGAGTGCCGAGCACGACGGCTACGAGCACTCCGTGCACCGCCGCCGGGTGGAGCTGACCGCCGAAAGCCAGGAGCTGCGGGTGGTCGACGAGGTGCGCGGTCCGAGCCGCGCAGTGCGCCTGGCATTCCACCTCGGCCCGGCGATCGCCGCGGACCTGGTGGGCGACCGGGCCGTACTCACCTGGAAGTGCGACGGCGAGGACCGCCGAGCGGTGCTCGACCTGCCCGGCCAGTTGTCCTGGCGGGCGCACCGCGGCGAGAGCGACCCGCCGCTGGGCTGGTACTCCGCCGGATTCGGGCGCAAGGAGCCCTCCACGACGCTGGTCGGCACAGGCACCTGCACCGACTCCGACACCGACACGGACACCGCCGACGGCACGGAGGGCTTCACCACCGTGCTCAGGTTCCGGGGCTAGGGGGCGGGCACATGGGGATCAAGAAGCGGAACTGGGCGTGGGCGGCGGCACCGCTGGTGCTGGCCCTGATGACGACGACCGGTTGCGAGAGCACGTCGGACGCCGCCGCGCCGAAGCCGACCGCTGCGACGCCGGCCACACCCGTACCCGTGGCCTCGGTGTGCGCCAATCCCGAGCCCGGGCCGGCGAAGGCGCCGGCGGGCGCGGTGACGGTCGACCCCGCAGTGGTCGGCGACCTGGCAGCGAAGACCAAGAGCAGCCCTCCGGGCACCACGTTCTGGCTTCGGCCTGGCAAGCACAGGCTCGACGCGGACCGCTTCGCCCAGGTCATCCCCAAGAAGGGGGACCACTACCTCGGCGCGCCGGGCGCGGTGTTCGACGGGGGCAAGAAGAACCAGTACGCGTTCGGTGGCAACGCCGACGATGTCACCATCCGCCACCTGACCGTGCAGCACTTCGTCGCGCCGCAGGACGAGGGCGTGGTCAACCACGACTCGGCCGACGGGTGGGTCATCGAGCACGCGACGATCCAGTACAACTCCGCCGCCGCACTGATGGCCGGTTCCCGTCAGCAGGTCCGAGCCAGCTGTCTGCGCGAAAACGGCCAGTACGGCATGAACGCGTACAAGGGCAGCGGCCGGCTCAGCGGTCTGGTGCTCGAGGGCAACGAGATCGTGGGCAACAACACCGGCGACTGGGAGCGGAAGCGCAAGGGCTGCGGTTGTACCGGAGGTGTGAAGTTCTGGGCGGTCAACGGCGCCGACGTGCGCGGCAATTGGGTGCACGACAACCGCGGAACAGGGTTGTGGGCGGACACCAACAACAACGACTTCCTCATCGAGAAGAACGTGATCGAGGCCAACGACGGTGCCGCACTGATCTACGAGACCAGCTACAACGCGGTCATCCGGGACAACACGATCCGGCGGAACAACTGGGTCGAGGGCCGCAAGTCGGCCGAGGCCGGCGACACCTTCCCGTTCGCCACCGTCTACATCTCCGAGTCCGGCGGCGAACCACGGGTCAAAGCCCGCACCGCCAAGATCGAGATCTACCGGAACGTGCTGGAGAACAACTGGTCCGGGATCACCCTGTGGGAAAACGCCGACCGGTTCTGCAACAGCCCGGCCAACACCTCGTCCGGTGACTGCACGCTGCTGGTGAAGAGCACCGACCGCTGCGCGAAGCCGGCGATCGCCAAGCCCCCGCTGTACGCCGACTGCCGGTGGAAGACCCAGCGGGTGGACATCCACGACAACCGCTTCGTGCTGGACATGTCCGTCGTCAAGTGCACGGAGAAGTGCGACCGCATGGCGGTCCTCTCCAACTACGGCACCTATCCGGACTGGTCGCCGTACAAGGGTGACCGGGTGGCCGAGGAGATCACCCGCGAGCAGCACAACCGCTGGCACGACAACGCCTACGTCGGACCGTGGAAATTCGTCGCCCAGGACATGAGCCGGGTCCTCACCTCCGCGGAGTGGCAGGGCGCGCCGTACCAGCAGGACCAGGACAGCACCTTCCGCGCAGGGACCGGTGGTTGAGATGGGCGGAGAGCTGGGGCGCGTCGGGCCGCAGGGCGGACCGGACACGGCTGAGACGCCGGACGTGGCGGACGTGGCGGACACGAGGCCCGTCGACGTGCCGAGCCCGGCCGGTACACCGAGGAGCGTCGGCATCGTCTGGGGGCTGCTGATCCTCAACACGCTCGGATCCGCCGGGGCGAAGACCATCATCCCGCTGCCCCGCTCCCTCATCCAGATGGCCACCATGGGCGCGCTGGTCGCCGCGTTCGCGCTGGCGCTCGCCGCCAATCTCCGGCTGCGCATGCGCGCCAGCGCCTACGTGTTCCTGCTCACCCTGCTGCTGGTGCCGAGCGTGATCTCCAGCGCGAACCTGGAGTCCGGGTTCGGCGCGCTGTTCCGCTGCGCCCGGCTGTCCCTCTTCGTCGGCACGCTGTGGCTGCTGAGCCGCTGGTGGCCCGGCGGCCTGACGTTCGTCCGCCACCACATCCGGGTGTACTTCGCGGTGCTCGGGACCGTGGCTGCCGGCCTGGTCATCTCACCGGGCGCGGCCCTGCCCGACCTCTACGGCGGCCGCCTCGTCGGTGCGTTGTGGCCGCTCACCCCGCCGCAGATCGGACAGTACGCCGCGGTGATCATCGGTCTCACCGTGCTGCTCGCGCTGGACCGCCGGACCGACAAGGCCAGTGCGACGCTGGTCATCGTGCCGTCGCTCGTCCTGCTCGCACTGACCCATACCCGGACGGCCACGCTCGGCCTGTTCATCGGGCTTGCCCTGGCGATCTGCTCGCTCCTCCTGACCAGCGCCGCGGCCCGCCGGTTCTTCACCTGGACGGTGCTGACCGTCGTGGTGGCCGCGGTGGGTTTCGCCTCCGCCCTCCAGGCATGGTTCCTGCGCGGACAGAGTCAGGAGAACTTCTCCAACCTCACCGGCCGGGCCAAGGTCTGGGACGCCCTTCTCGCCGCGCCCCGGACGGCCGGGGAGCAGGCGTTCGGGATGGGCCTGGGAGACAAGTCGTACGCCGGACTGCCGATCGACAACAGCTGGCTGGCCGTCTACCAGGAACAGGGTCTGATCGGCGTCGGTCTGGTGGCGGCGATCATCCTCGTGCTCGGCGGCGTCGCACTGCTGCGGCCGCCGTCACTGCAGCGGGCCTGCGCGATCTTCCTGATCAGCTACTGCGCGATCGCGTCGTACACCGAGGCCGGCCTCGGCGACGCCTCGCCGTACCTGCTGCATCTGGCCCTGGCCGCCTCGCTGTTGGCGGCACCTGCCGAGGCCGACCCCCTCTCGGCGCCCGCAACTCTTCGACGACGTATCCCGCGCTGGGCCCGGGATCGGGAGGTGACTTGAGCATGTACGTCCTCGTGGTGCACAACCGCTACGCCTCGGCGCAGCCGAGCGGCGAGAACAAGGTCGTCGACCAGGAGGTGGAGCTGCTGCGCGCGGCCGGCCACCGGGTCGAGGTGTTCGAGCGGCGCAGTGACGACATCGCCTCGCTGTCCCTGCTCGCCAAGGCCGCGCTGCCGCTCCGTGTGCCGTGGAACCCGGCGGTCCGCACCGAACTCGCCGCCCGGCTCCGCACCGACCGGCCGGACATCGTCCACGTCCACAACGTCTTCCCGCTCCTGTCGCCCGCGGTCCTCGCCGCCTGCGCCGACGCCGGCGTGCCCGCCGTCGCGACGCTGCACAACTACACCCAGGTCTGCCCGCCCGGCACGCTGCAGCGGGACGGCCGGCCGTGCACCGAGTGCGTCGGCTCGACGCCGCTGCCCGCCGTACGGCACGGCTGCTACCGCAACTCCCGCCTGGCGACGGTGCCGCTCGCGGTCAGCCTGTCCGTCAACCGGCGGCGGTGGTGGTCGGGCGTGGAGCGGTTCCTCTGCATCTCCGGGGCGCAGCGCGACGTCCTGGTGCGGGCCGGCATGCCGGCCGAGCGCCTGGCGGTGAAGCACAACTTCGTGCCCGACCCGGACGCCCGCCGCGAAGGTGAAGGCGAGCATCTGCTCTTCCTGGGCCGGCTCGCGGAGACCAAGGGCGTACGGCTGCTCATGGCCGCGTGGGACGAGATCGCCGCGAGCGGTGGTGTGGGCGTGCCGCTCGTGATCGCCGGCGCCGGTCCGCTGGAGGACGAGGTGACCGCCTGGGCGGCGGGCCGGGGCGACGTGCGCCACGTCGGCCTGTACGACACGGCGGAGTGCCAGAAGGCCATCGCGCGCTCGGTCGCCGTGGTGGCTCCCTCGACATGGCTGGAGGCGTTCGGCCTGGTCGTCGTCGAGGCGATGGCGGCCGGGGTCCCGGCCGTCGCCGCCGGTCACGGCGCCTTCGTCGAACTCGTCGAGGACGGGGTGACCGGGCTGCTGCACCGGCCGGGCGAGAGCGCCTCGCTCGCGTCGTGCATACGCCGGATCACGGCAGGCCCTGACCGTAACCGGGAGATGGGGCAGGCAGCACGGCGCCGCTACGAGCAGGGCTTCAGCCCGGCCGTCGGCCTGGAGCGCCTGGTGGAGGAGTACCGCACCGCGATCGCGGGTCGGTCAGTACAGACTCGCAGCGGGGACACCCGCGCGAGCAGGGGGGATGGGGACAGCACATGACTCAATGCCGACTCTGCGGCTCGGAAGCGATGACGAGCGTCGTCGATCTCGGGGCGACGCCGCCATGTGAGAGCTTTCTCGCCGCGGACCAACTGGACAGGGCGGAACCGGCGTACCCGCTGCATCTGCGGGTCTGCACCGACTGCTGGCTGGCGCAGATACCGCCGCTGATCACGCCGGAGGAGACGTTCAGCGAGTACGCGTACTTCTCCTCCTTCTCGACCTCCTGGGTGGAGCACGCGCGCACGTTCGTCGAGGACGCCGTGCAGCGGGTGGGCCTGGGCCCCGATGCTTTCGTGGCCGAGGTCGCGAGCAACGACGGATACCTGCTGCGGCACGTGGTGGACCGGGGGATCCGCTGCCTGGGCATCGAACCGTCGGTCAACGTCGGCGCCGCGGCGCGTGACGCGGGGGTGCCCACGCTCACGGCGTTCCTGAGCCCGGACACGGCCGCGGCCGTCCGCGAGGAGCACGGCCCGGCGGACCTGGTCGTCGCCAACAACGTGTACGCGCACATTCCCGACGTCATCGGGTTCACCCAGGGGCTGCGTGCCCTGGTGGCCGACGACGGCTGGGTCTCCATCGAGGTGCAGCACCTGCTGACGCTGATCGAGGAGAACCAGTACGACACGATCTACCACGAGCACTTCCAGTACTACACGGTCGCCTCCGCGATCCGGGCCCTCGCCAGCGGTGGACTCGCCCTCGTCGACGTCGAGTTGCTGCCCACGCACGGCGGATCCATCCGGCTGTGGGCCCGGCCGGCCGAGGTGGCCGGCGAGCCGACCGCGCGCGTGGCCGACGTGCTGGCGCGGGAGAAGGCCGCCGGACTGCAGGAGCTGTCCGGGTACACCGAGTTCTCCGCGCGGGTGGCCAAGGTGCGCCGGGACCTCCTGAAGTTCCTCATCGCGGCGGCCGAGCGCGGCGAGACGGTCGTCGGCTACGGCGCCCCGGGCAAGGGCAACACCCTGCTCAACCACTGCGGCATCCGCCCCGACCTGCTCGCCTATACGGTCGACCGCAACCCGTACAAACACGGCAGGTTCACCCCGGGCACCCGCATTCCGATCCTGCCGCCCGAGCAGATCGCCGCGGACAAGCCGGACTACGTACTCGTCCTCCCGTGGAACCTGCGGGCCGAGCTGGTCGAGCAGCTGTCGTACGTGCACGAGTGGGGCGGCCGCCTTGTCTTCCCCATCCCGGAACTGAGCATCGTCGACGTGGCGTACGTGAAAGAGGTCACAGCATGAAGGTCGTCCTGTTCTGCGGCGGTTACGGGATGCGCATGCGCAGCGGAGCCGGCGTCTACGATGAAGCGCCCAAGCCGATGGCGATGGTCGGTCCCAGGCCGCTGATCTGGCACGTCATGCGCTACTACGCGCACTTCGGGCACACGGAGTTCATCCTGTGCCTCGGCTACGGCGCCCATCACATCAAGGACTTCTTCCTCAACTACGAGGAGACGACGTCCAACGACTTCGTGCTGCGCGGCGGCCGGACCGAACTGCTGTCCACCGACATCTCGGACTGGACGATCACGTTCGCGCAGACCGGCATCGAGTCACCGATCGGGGAGCGGCTGCGCCGGGTGCGCCACCACTTGGACGGCGACGAGATGTTCCTCGCCAACTACGCCGACGTGCTCACCGATGCCCCGCTGCCGGTGATGATCGACCGTTTCTCCCGGCGTGACGCCGGGGCGTCGATGATGGTGGTGCCGCCGCAGTCCTCGTTCCACTGCGTGGAGTTGGGCGAGGACGGCCTCGTCGGGGGCATCACCCCGGTGAGCGAACTGCCGATGTGGGAGAACGGCGGCTACTTCGTGCTCCGCCAGGAAATCTTCGACCACATACCGGAGAACGGCGACCTGGTCGCCGACGGATGCGCCCAACTGGCCAAGCAGGGAAGGCTGGTGGCGCACCAGCACCGCGGCTTCTGGAAGCCGACCGACACCGTGAAGGAGCGGGCCGCGCTCGACTCCGCCTACGCCAGGGGCGACCGCCCGTGGGCCGTATGGGAGCGGGACAACTCCGGGGTGGGCGCGTGATCCGACTCGGCGGCGGGCCGGTGGAGCGGATCGTCGCGGTGGGCGCGCACTGCGACGACATCGCCATCGGCGCCGGCGGCACGCTGCTCACGCTGTGCCTCGCGCGGCCGGGTGTGCGCGTCGACGCCCTGGTGCTCTCGGGTGGCGGCAGCGAGCGCGAGCAGGAGGAGCGGGCCGCGCTCGCCGCCTTCTGCCCGGGCGCCGACCTGCGGCTGACCGTGCTCAAACTCCCCGACGGCCGGATGCCCGTGCACTGGGACGAGGCCAAGGCCGCGGTCGAGGAACTGCGTGCGGGGACCGATCCTGACCTGATCCTGGCCCCGCGCACCGATGACGCGCACCAGGACCACCGCGGGCTGGCGCAGCTCATACCCACCGCGTTCCGCGACCACCTCGTCCTCGGCTACGAGATCGTCAAGTGGGACGGCGATCTCGGCCGCCCGGTGGCGTACCAGCCGCTCTCGCCCGAGACCGCCGAACAGAAAGTGCAGCTGTTGCAGGAGCACTATGCCTCGCAGCGGCACCGGCCCTGGTACGACCGCGAGGCCTTCCTCGGTCTCGCCCGCATCCGCGGAATCGAATGCCACGAGCGCTATGCAGAGGCGTTCGCCGTCACCAAACTCATTCTCAACCTGGGGGGTTGAACCACCTTGCGAGTACTGCTGACCGGACACCAAGGCTATCTGGGCACCGTGATGGCCCCGGTCCTCGCCGCCGCCGGACACGAGGTCGTCGGTCTCGACGCCGGCCTGTTCGCCGACTGCGTCCTTGGCCCGCCTCCCGCGGACCCGTCGGGGCACCGGGTGGACCTGCGCGACGTCACGGCCGAACACGTGGCCGGGATCGACGCCGTGATCCACCTGGCCGCGCTCTCCAACGACCCGCTGGGATCACTGGCGCCCGACCTCACCTACGACATCAACCACCACGCGTCCGTACGCCTTGCCAGGCTGGCCCGCGACGCCGGAGTGCGGCGCTTCCTGTACGCGTCGACCTGCTCGGTGTACGGGGCATCCGGCGGCAGCGGCCTGGTCGCCGAGGACGCCCCACTGCGCCCGGTGACGCCGTACGCCGAGTCCAAGGTGCGGGTGGAGGACGACCTGCACGCCCTGGCCGACGGCGACTTCACCCCGGTGTACATGCGCAACGCCACCGCCTTCGGCTACTCGCCGCGGCTGCGCGCCGACATCGTCCTCAACAACCTGGTGGGCCACGCGCTCCTGTCCGGTGAGGTCCTGGTGCTCTCCGACGGCACCCCCTGGCGCCCGCTGGTGCACGCGGCCGACATCGCCCGGGCCTTCACGGCCGCGCTGGACGCGCCGCGCGAAGCGGTGCACGACCGGGCGTTCAACATCGGCAGCGAGATCAACAACGTCACGGTCGCCCAGATCGCCGAGCAGGTCGCCGAGGCGGTGTCCGGCGCGAAGGTGGTCATCACCGGGGAGGCCGGTGCCGATCCGCGGTCCTACCGGGTGGACTTCTCCCGGTTCCGTACCGCGATTCCCGGCTTCGACTGCGAGTGGACGGTGAAGGCCGGCGCCCTCGAACTCGCCGACGCCTACCGCAAACACGGGCTGACCTCGCAGGACTTCGAGCGGCGCTTCACCCGCCTCGCCGTGCTGCGCGCGGCGTCCGAGGCCGGCACCGTCGACGACACCCTGCGGTGGCGCCGATGACAGCGACCGGCGAGCAGATGCACGCCCTGGTGGAGCGGCTGTACCCGCTCTGCCGGAGCATCACCGGCGACGGCGTGCGCGCCACCCTGGACATCGTCGGCGAGTTCATCCCGCTCCAGGTGCATGAGATCCCGACCGGTACGCAAGTGCTCGACTGGACGGTGCCGCAGGAGTGGAACATCAGGGACGCGTACATCGCGGACTCCACAGGCCGCCGGGTCGTCGACTTCGCCGCGTCCAGCCTGCATGTGCTCGGCTACAGCGTCCCGGTCTCGGCGACCATGCAACTGGCCGAGCTCCGGAGTCACTTGCACACCTTGCCGGACCACCCGGCCTGGGTGCCGTACCGCACCAGCTACTACACACCGGAATGGGGGTTCTGCCTGGCCCAGGAGACCCTGGACGCGATGGAGGACGGTGAGTACGAGGTGCGCATCGACTCCACCCTCGCCGACGGCCATCTCACCTATGCCGAGCACGTGGTCCCCGGGCAGGTCTCCGACGAGGTGATCGTCTCCTGCCACGTCTGCCATCCGTCGCTGGCCAACGACAACCTGGCGGGCATCGCCGTGGCGACGTACCTGGCCAGGGCGCTGGCCGAATCCGGGCAAACCCCGTACTACACCTACCGGTTCATCTTCGCGCCCGGCACCATCGGGGCGATCACCTGGCTGGCCCGCAACGCGGAGCGGGTGGAGAGGGTCAAGCACGGCCTGGTGCTCGCATGCGCCGGCGACCGGGGCCGGCTCACGTACAAGCAGAGCAGACGCGGCGACGCCGAGATCGACCGGGTGATGCGACACGTCCTCTCCGACTCCGAACGGCCGCACGATGTAAAGGAGTTCACTCCATACGGCTACGACGAGCGGCAGTTCTGCTCGCCCGGGTTCGACCTCGGTGTGGGCTCGCTCAGCCGTACGCCGTACGCCGGCTACCCCGAGTACCACACCTCGGCGGACAACCCGGACTTCGTCTCCCCGGAGGCGATGGAGGACACCCTCGCCGTCTGCCGCGAGGCGTTCGCCGTCCTCGACCGCAACCGGCGGTACCTCAACCTCAGCCCCTACGGCGAACCACAGCTGGGCCGCCGCGGGCTGTACGACGCGCTCGGCGGCCGCAGCGACACCAAGCAGGCCCAGATGGCCATGCTCTGGGTGCTCAGCCTCGGCGACGGCGAGCACAGTCTCCTCGACGTCGCCGAGCGGTCCGCTCTGCCGTTCGACACCGTCGCCGCCGCGGCCGACGCCCTGCACGGCGCCGGGCTGGTCAAGGCCTGACGCCGATGACCATCGAGGGGGAGAGGACGACGGGAGCGGACCGGTCCGCCCGGCGGGCCGTCGTCGGCCGGCTGTCCTGGGGGCTGGCCGACCAGGCGGCCTCCAGCATCAGCAACTTCGTGGTGGGCATCTACGTCGCCCGCTCGCTGGGGGTGCTCGCGTTCGGCGCGTTCAGCCTCGCCTGGGTGACCTACGGCGTGGTGCTCAACGTCTCCCGCGGCCTCGCCACCGATCCGCTCGTGGTGCGCTTCAGCGGCGTGTCGCAGGCGTCCTGGCGCGGGGCGGTGGCCCGGTCGTCGGGTACCGCACTCTGCGTGGGCACGGCCATCGGCGCGGTGTGCCTGGTGGCCGGGCTCACTCTCGGCGGCCGGGTGGGGCCCGCGTTCGCCTGCCTCGGCGTCATGCTGCCCGGGCTGCTGCTCCAGGACGCCTGGCGGTTCTCCTTCTTCGCCGCAGGTGCCGGTCGCAAGGCGTTCGTCAACGACGTCGTGTGGGCCGTCGCCCTCGTCCCTGCCATGGTGGTGGCGGCCCGCGCGGGCACCGTGGCCGGCTTCGTGCTCGCCTGGGGTGCGTCCGCCACGGTGGCGGCGGGGTACGGCTGGTTCCAGTCCGGTATCCGGCCCCGGGTGACCGGGGCGCGCGACTGGCTTCGCGAGCAGCGCGACCTCGGCTACCGGTACCTGGTCGAAAACGTCAGTCTCAGCGGCGCGAACCAGCTGCGGGCGTACGGGCTCGGCGCGATAGTCGGGATCGGCGCGGTGGGTGCGGTCCGGGGAGCCGAGCTCCTGCTCGGCCCGTTCCTCGCCGTGCTGATGGGGCTTTCGCTGGTCACCGTCCCGGAGGCGGCACGGGTGCTGCGGCAGGCCCCGCACCGTCTCGGCACGTTCTGCCTCGTACTGGGAGGCGGGCAGGCCACCGCCGCGCTGCTCTGGGGCGGGGTGCTGCTGCTGATGCCGGACCGGCTCGGCGAGTTCGTGCTCGGCGACGTCTGGAACTCCTCCTCGCACCTCATCGTGCCGGTCACCCTCGCCGTCGTGGGCGCCGGCCTCGGCACCGGCGCGGCGGCCGGGCTGCGCGCGCTCGGCGCGGCCCGGCACAGCCTGCGCTCCCAATTGTTCGCCTCCGCCTTCTATGTGAGCGGCGGACTCGGCGGGGCGGCCCTCGCCGGAACGGTCGGCTCGGCCTGGGGCGTCGCCACCGCGACCCTCGGCGGCTCGGCCGTGTGGTGGCTGCACCTGCGTTCCGCCCTCCGCGAGCGCGACCCCCACACCATCTCCAACACCCCCACGCCATCTCCAAAGTGAGGACCTCATGACCGCCCAACCCAGGCTGAGCATCGGCCTTCCCGTGTACAACGGCGAGGAGTACCTGGCCGAGTCGTTGGACGCCCTCCTCGGTCAGACCTACGAGGACTTCGAACTGGTCGTCTCCGACAATGCCTCGACCGACGGGACCGAGGAGATCTGCCGCACGTACGCGGCTCAGGACTCACGCATCCGCTACCTCAGACTGCCCCGGAACATCGGCGCGACGCCGAACCACAACCGGGTGTTCGACGAGTGCCGGAGCGAGCTGTTCAAGTGGGCCTCGCACGACGACCTGTACGCAAGGGACCTCCTGCGGCGCTGTGTCGAGGCGCTGGACGAGCGTCCTGACGTGATCCTCGCGCACAGCGACCAGGCGATCATCGACGGCGCCGGCCAGGTGACGGTCCCGTACGAGTACAAGCTCACCACCGGCTCCCCGCACGCACCGGAGCGCTTCCGCAGCCTGCTGTTCGAGCCCGGTGGGGACGACTTCTACGGGGTGATCCGGGCCGACGTACTGCGCCGGGTGAAGCCGTTGGACAGCTACCACCACGCGGACCGTACGTTCGTCGCCGAGATCGCGCTGCACGGGCGCTTCCACCAGGTGCCCGAGCTGCTGTACTTCCGCCGTGACCACCCCACCCGCGCCGAGCGGGCGAACCCGTCGAAGCGCTCCCGGTGCGTCAACCTGGACCCGCGCCGGGCAGGCCCGCTGCACCCGACGCCCCGGCTGCTCGCCGAGTACCTCTGGGGCTTCGCCTCGGCGATCCGGCGGGCGCCGTTGTCCCGGGCCGACCGGCGGGCGTGCCACCGCCACTTCGCCGCATGGATGACCAGCCGGGTCCGGCCTGGCGCCGGCGAGCGGGTCGAGGACCGCGCCTCGGTCGACCCGGCCGAGCTCACCGTCTCCCTCGACGCCCTTGTCGCCGGCCGTGAGCGGAGGCAGGTGTGACATCCGCGAAGGAAACTTCCGTGCGCGTCGGGGTGTTCGGCCTGCTGGGCTCCGGCAACCTCGGCAACGACGGATCGCTCGAAGCCGTGCTCGGCCACCTGCGCGCCGAGCACCCGGAGGCGGTCGTGGACGCGCTGTGCGGCGGAGCCGAGGTCGTCGCGGCCCGGTACGGCATCCCCGCGACGCGGCTGCACTGGTACCGGGGCGAGTACCGGACCGCGTCACGTGCGGGCGCGATCGCGGGAAAGGGTCTGGGTAAACTCCTCGACCCTGTCCGCACCGCCGCCTGGGTGCGCCGGCACGACGTGGTGATCGTGCCGGGCATGGGCGTGCTGGAGGCCACGCTGCCGCTGCGGCCGTGGGGCTTCCCGTACTCCCTGTTCCTGCTCTGCGCGAGCGGCCGGCTGCTGCGTACCCCGGTCGCGCTGGTCGGCGTCGGGGCCGCACCGATCGGCAACCGGCCGACCCGGGCCCTGGTGCGCTGGTCGGCGCGGCTGGCCGCCTACCGCTCGTACCGGGACGCCCCGTCCCGCGACGCGATACGGGAGATGGGCGTGGACACCGCGCGCGACGAGGTCCACCCTGACCTCGCGTTCGCGCTGCCTTCGCCCCGGACGAGCGCGCCATCGGGTCCGCCGGGAGCGGTCTGCGTCGGCGTCATGGACTTCCACGGCGGCAACGACGACCGGGCCAGGGCCGACGAGATCCACCGGCGCTATCTCGACGGGATGATCCGGTTCGTCCGCGCGCTGGTCGAGGACGGCAGGCCGGTCCGCCTGCTCACCGGCGACACGTGCGATGCGTCGGTGGTCGCCGCGATCCTCGACGCCGTGGACTCGCCGCTGGTCACCGACGCCGAGGTGACCTCGCTGGCCGATCTGATGAAGGAGACGGCGGCTGCCGACACCGTGGTGGCCACCCGCTACCACAACCTGATCTGCGCGCTGAAGGCCGGCACACCGACGCTCGCCCTCAGTTACGCGGCGAAGAGCGAGGCGCTCATGGAACGGATGGGCCTCGGCGCGTACTGCCATCCCGCCCGTGAGGTCGACGCCGGCCAACTGCTGGAACAGTTCAGGGAGTTGGAGCAGCGATCGGCAGAGCTGCGACAGACCCTCGCCGAGCGGAACCTGGTCGCCGCCCGTCAGATCGAGGAGCATCTCACCGCCCTGACCGCCGCCTTGTTTCCCGCCACCGGCCACACCCACACCCACACCCACGCACACGCACACGCAGAGCGGAAGACACGATGAAAGCGACCGGAGTCCCGGAGATCGCGGGCGCATACCTCTTCGAGCCGACGCCGTACGCGGACGAACGCGGCTTCTTCTGCCGCACCTTCGACGCCGATGCGGTCCGCTCGGTGGGCCTCGACCCGAACTCCTTCGTCCAGGACAGCCTGTCCCGCTCGGTCCGGGGCGTGCTGCGCGGGCTGCATCTGCGCTCCGGCGCAGGCGAGGCCAAGCTGGTGCGGTGCTCGTACGGGAAGATCTTCGACGTCGTGGTGGACCTGCGGCCGGACTCGCCGACGTACCGCAACCGGGCGTTCTTCGAGCTGTCCGGCGAGACGCAGGCGACCCTCTACATTCCCGCGGGGTGTGCGCACGGCTTCCAGGCGCTGACCGCGACCGCGGACACCTCGTACCGGATCGACCGCCCGCACGATCCGGCCGAGGACGTGACGATCGCCTTCGACGACCCGGAACTCGCCATCCCCTGGCCGCTGCCGGCCGTATCGATGTCGCAGCGGGACCGGGAGGCACCGAGCCTGGCAGAGGTCCTGAAGCACACAGAGAAGTGAGGTCCGGCGTGGACACTGAACACACCGAACAAACCGAACAAACCGAACACACCGAAGGCGCCGAGGAGTTCCTCCTGCCCCGGTCGCGTGCGGCGAACGAGCGGCTGCACGCCATGATCCCCGGAGGCGCGCACACCTACGCCAAGGGCGACGACCAGTACCCCGAGCAGCTGGCCCCGGTCATCAGCCATGGCCGCGGTGCCCACGTGTGGGACATCGACGGCAACCGCTACATCGAGTACGGCTCCGGCCTGCGGTCGGTCAGCCTCGGCCATGCCCACCCGCGCGTGAACGAGGCGGTGCGCCGGGAACTCGACCGCGGCAGCAACTTCGTCCGGCCCTCCGTCGTCGAGGTCGAGGCCGCGGAGCGTTTCCTGGCCACGGTGCCGACCGCCCAGATGGTGAAATTCGCAAAGAACGGCTCCGACGCCACCACCGCCGCGGTGCGCCTCGCCCGCGCCTTCACCGGACGCGCGCGGGTGGCCATCTGCGGTGACCATCCGTTCTTCTCCGTCGACGACTGGTTCATCGGCACCACGCCGATGTCCGCCGGCATCCCGGCGGCGACCACCGAGCTCACGGTGGCGTTCCCGTACGGAGACCTGACCGCCACCGAGGAACTGCTCACCCGGTACGAGGGCGAGATCGCCTGTCTGATCCTGGAGCCTGCGGGGCAGACCGAGCCTCCGCCTGGCTACCTCGCGGGCCTGCGCGAACTCGCCGACCGGTACGGCTGCGTACTGATCTTCGACGAGATGATCACCGGCTTCCGCTGGTCGGAGGCGGGCGCCCAGGGCCTGTACGGCGTCGTACCCGACCTCTCCACGTTCGGCAAGGCGCTGGGCAACGGGTGCGCCGTCTCCGCGTTGGCCGGGCGCCGCGACCTGATGGAGTGGGGCGGGCTACGTCACTCCGGTGCCCGGGTGTTCCTGCTGTCCACCACCCACGGCGCCGAAACGCACTCCCTGGCGGCCGCCATGGCTGTGCAGACCGTCTACACCGAAGAGGGCATCACGGCGCAACTGCACGCCATCGGCGAGCGGTTGGCCGCAGGTGTACGCGATGCCGCGGCCGTTACGGGCGTCGGCGATCACCTCGTCGTCCGGGGCCGGGCCAGCAACCTGGTCTTCGCCACGCTCGACGAGAACGGGCAGCCGTCGCAGCAGTACCGCACTCTGTTCCTGCGCCGGCTCCTCGCGGGCGGGGTGCTGGCCCCGTCGTTCGTGGTGAGCAGCGCGCTCAGCGATGCCGACATCGAGCACACCGTCGAGGTGGTGGCCCAGGCATGTGCGGTGTACCGCAAGGCACTTGACGCCGCCGACCCCACACCCTGGCTAGGAGGGCGGCCGGTGAAGCCCGTCTTCCGCCGCTTGGTGTGACGTGAGGTGCGCCACCCGGTCGACCAGCCACGCGGCAGCCGGGGTCACCGCCAGCGCGGTGCACCAGCCGCCGAGGACGTCGGTCGGGTAGTGCGCGCTCAGGGCGACCTGTGCCCAGCCCATGGCGGCGCCGGCCGCCAGTGCCGCGGCAAGCACGAGCAATGTGCCGGCCGTCCTGCCGAAGCCCAGCCGACCGGCCGCCAGCAGCGCCACCACGTAGGCGAGTGCGGTGGCGAAGGCGGTGTGCCCGCTCGGATAGGACAGGTTGTCGGCACCGTGGATGGTACGTCCCACCAGGTGCTTGAGCAGTGTGGTCGTGCCGATGGCGAGAGCGGCGCCGACAACGGCGAGCGCCAATGCGCGGGGCTGCCTGAGCAGCAGGCAGCCCGTCACGGCGGCCACGAGCAGCACCGCCGCTCCGGCGGGCTCCCCGAAGAAGTCCAGGGCCAGAGCGACGTTCCGCCACGGCGGCCGTATGCTGTCCGAGGTCGGCAGGACGAACCACCTGTCCACCCTGCCGGGCTCGCTGTGGCCCGCGTACAGGACCCCGAGTGCGACGACCACCAGCGTGGCGAGGAACGCGGTCAGCCCGAGCCGTGCGCGCAGCGCGGGTGGCAGCGCGGCGGGCGCCGGCCGGACGGTCGCTTCCGGATCCGCTTCTGGCAGGCGATCCAACGCGAGCCCCCCCGTCGTGTCCGACATACCCTCCCATGAGGGTAACTGCCCGGGCTCGAAGGCGTCTTGGGGCCCTGTGCGGATCAGGCGCCCGTGCTCACCAGTTCGTCGGCCGGGCCGTTCGCGGGCCGGACGGCGCCCTCCGTGTCCAGGACGAACAGCGGGATGCGGAGCTCCTCGGCGCGGGCCCGCGTGTCGTCCGCGTACCCGGTCAGGGAGAAGAAGACGGTACGTGACGAGCTGTTCAGGCCGTGCAGCCAGAGGCACTCGATGTCGCGGAGCGCGGCGGGCCGGGTGGCCGGGTCGACCGTGGCGATCAGGCCGGGGCCGCGCAGATCGATGCCGGTGGCCGGGCGCTTTCCCGGTGTGGCGGTCGCCACGACGTCCGGGAAGCCCAGCCAGCCGAGATAGCGCGAGGCGGCGGTGACGGCGTCGTACGCGGTGCGTACCGGCTCCGGACGGAAGGCCGGGCGGGGAGTGGATGCGGTACGGGGC
>NZ_JAFLRJ010000681.1 GCF_017315755.1 Streptomyces beijiangensis | reverse complement strand
CGCCGTCGTGCAGCGCAGGGGCGACGACGGCGGCGCTGGCGAGGACCTCGGTGGAGGCGGCGTCGCGGGTGAGGCCGAGCCGTACTTTCACGGTGAGCGTTTTGCCCGCCCCGACCGTGAAGCCGGGGAAGCCGTCGTCGAAGACGCCGATGAGCTCGTCCTCGTCGGTGACCTCGAAGGAGACGGGGCGCCAGCGGCCGGTGTCCGCGTCGTAGAACTCCATGCGGATCTGACCGGGCTTCAGGGCGCGGTTCCGGTCGGTGAGGACGACCACCGGATGGA
>NZ_JAFLRJ010000680.1 GCF_017315755.1 Streptomyces beijiangensis | reverse complement strand
GGCACCGGCACCGGCACCGACCTGAGCGGACGGCGGGCAGTGGGCCCGTACACCGCGACCCTGGACGCCCGGGCCACCGCGCTCGCGCTCCCCGTGCCCCACGTCGACCCGAACGACCCCAACGCCGGTTTCCTCGCGGGTCTTCTCGCCTCCGCGCCCGGCGAGGTGATCGCGGCCCTGCAGGCCGCGCCGAGCGGATCACTGGAGCTCCGTCTGCGCCAGGTCCGCGCCTGGCTGGAGAATCTCGACCTGTTCACGGCCGTCGAGGACCTCCAGCAGCTGGAGGTCCAGCACCCCGACGACTGGCGCGTCGTCTGGTACCGGGGCCTCGCCTCACTGGTCACCGGCGACCACGAGTCGGCGGCCCTCGCCTTCGACGCGATCTACGACGCGTTCCCGGGCGAGCCCGCCCCCAAGCTGGCGCTCGGCGTCTGCGCCGAGGTCCTGGGCCAGCTGGACAACGCCGCCGAGTACTACCGCCTCGTCTGGGCCACCGACCCCAGCTTTGTGAGCGGTGCCTTCGGCCTGGCCCGGGTCCAGCTCGCAGCCGGTGACCGGGTGAGCGCCGTAAAGACCCTGGAATCCGTCCCCGAGGCCTCGATCCACTACACGGCCGCCCGGGTGGCCGCCGTACGTGCGAGGCTGCGGAGGCGTGATCCCGGCGAGCCGCTCCTCGACGACCTGCGGGCGGCAGCGGCACAGGTGGAGGCCCTGCAGGGCTTCGGCCTCGATGCCGTACGCCGCGAGCAGTTGTCGACCGAAGTACTGGGTACGGCGCTCGACTGGATACTCTCCGGGGGCCGCGGCGGTCAGGTCGTCGAGTCGACGACACTGCTCGGCAACCCACTCGACGAGCGGGGCCTGCGCCTCGGCCTGGAACGCTCGTACCGGGTACTCGCCCGGCTCGCCCAGCGGGGCGAGGAGAGGATCGACCTGGTGGAGCGGGCCAACCGTTTCCGCCCCCGGACGTGGGTGTGAAGTGATGTCGCAGACGAACCAGCCGGTCGCTACCGGGCGTTGCCCGGACTGCGAGGAGCCCCTGGAAACGGGCGACATGTTCTGCGGTGCGTGCGGTTACGACCTGACGGCGCTGCCCGCGCCCCAGGCCGACCACCCGACCGTCGCCGTCAACGGCGCGGCCGCGGCTGCCTCCTGGCCGGCGCCCCCCGCCCCGGGCGGCTCCGCCTCCGTACAGGCGGCGGCGGATCTGCCGGGGACGACGTCGGGTGGCACCGAACTGCCGTCAGCCGTACGGACCGACGACCCGCCGGGGCCCGACGACTACCCCCTGCCCGATCCCAGAACCGTGGAGCACACGCCCGCCGGGGGCACAGTGCTCGGCGCGGGCTGTGTCGCCTGCCGCTCCGGCCGTATCGACGAGGACGGCTACTGCGAGAACTGCGGGCACGCCCAGCCCCGCGAGCGCGACCACATGGAAGAGGAGCTCGGCGCGGTCGCCGCCGTCTCCGACCGGGGGCTGCGCCACCACCGTAACGAGGACGCCTACGCGGTCTCGTCGACCGCCCTGCCCGACGGCTCCCCCGCCGTCATCGCCGTCGTCTGCGACGGGGTCTCTTCGGCGACCCGCCCCGACGAAGCCTCCGCTGCCGCAGCCGTCGCCGCCAACGAGGCGCTGCTCGCCTCGCTCCCGCTGGGCACCCACCCGCAGCAGGCGATGCACGAGGCGATCCTGGCCGCCGCCGAGTCCGTCAACGTCCTCGGCGCCGAACCGGGCCAGGCCCTGGAGCACGACCCGAACCGCCACACCAACGCCCCCGCCTGCACCCTGGTCTCCGCCATCGTCGCCGGCGGCCTGCTGGTCGTCGGCTGGGTCGGCGACAGCCGCGTCTACTGGGTGCCGGACGACCGCACCGCCCACCCCTCGCGCCTCACCGAGGACGACTCATGGGCCGCGCAGATGGTCGCGACCGGCCTGATGAACGAGGAGCAGGCGTACGCGGACGAGCGCGCGCACGCCATCACGGGCTGGCTGGGGGCGGACGCGTACGAACTGGAGCCGCACACCGCGTCCTTCAAGCCCGACCGGCCCGGTGTGGTGCTCGTGTGCACCGACGGCCTGTGGAACTACGCGGAGGGAGCGGAGGAGATGGCCGCGGTCGTCCCGGCCGACGCCGCCACCCGCCCGCTGCACTGCGCACAGGTACTGGTCGGTCATGCGCTCGACGGCGGGGGCCACGACAACGTAACAGTGGCCGTGCTGCCGTTCCTCGTACCTCAGACAGGGGCAGGATCCGCCTGAGACGGCGCGCACATCCTGCTTTATTCCTTTAAGGAGCCGGTGAGATGGCCAACTTCGCCAAGCCCGACGTGCCGCAGTTCTCCGTCGACGTGTATCAGAACGAATACCTTCCCGAGGGCGGCCGCGAGGTCAACGCGATCGTCACGGTCACCTCGACCGGGGGCTCCACCCTCACCGGTGCGAGCTCGTCGCCGTCCTCGATACCGGGGCAGGCGGCCGGGGCCGCCGTGGTGATCATG
Organism: Streptomyces beijiangensis; assembly: GCF_017315755.1. GTDB lineage: Bacteria > Actinomycetota > Actinomycetes > Streptomycetales > Streptomycetaceae > Streptomyces > Streptomyces beijiangensis. Next base: position 1,755 of record NZ_JAFLRJ010000680.1, on the reverse strand, counting down.
GTGGACTGCTCGGGTTCGATGGACTACCCGCCGACCAAGATGCGCAACGCCCGTGATGCCACGGCCGCCGCGATCAGCACCCTGCGCGACGGCACGGCTTTCGCGGTCATCGGCGGTACGCACATAGCCAAGGAGGTCTACCCCGGCAACGGCGCTCTGGCGATCGCCGACAACACCACCCGGGGCCAGGCCAAGGAGGCACTGCGCAAGCTCAGCGCGGGCGGCGGTACGGCGATCGGCACCTGGCTGCGGCTGGCCGACCGGCTGCTGGCCTCCGCAGCGGTCCCGATACGGCACGGCATCCTGCTCACCGACGGCCGCAACGAGCACGAGGCGCCCGAGGACCTCAAGGCCTCGCTCGACGCGGCGGCCGGCCGTTTCACCTGCGACGCCCGCGGTGTGGGGACGGACTGGGAGGTCAAGGAGGTCACGGGCATCGCGTCCGCGCTGCTCGGCACGGCCGACATCGTGGCCGACCCGGCCAACCTCGCCGCCGACTTCACGCAGATGATGGAGAACGCGATGGGCAAGGAGGTCGCGGACGTCGCACTGCGGCTCTGGACCCCGGTCGGCGTGGAGATCAGGTTCGTCAAGCAGGTGGCGCCCACCGTCGAGGAGCTCACGCAGCGCCGTACGGAATCCGGTCCGCGTGCCGGCGACTACCCCACCGGCTCCTGGGGCGACGAGTCCCGCGACTACCACGTGTGCGTGGCCGTCCCGGAAGCCGGAATCGGCCAGGAGATGCTGGCCGCCCGTGTCTCCCTCGTACTCCCCGATCCTCTCGGCGGTACGCCGCAGACGCTCTCGCAGGGCCTGGTGCGGGCGGTGTGGACGGACGACATGGTGGCGTCCACGTCCATAAACCCGCAGGTCGCGCACTACACGGGCCAGGCAGAACTGGCACAGGTCATCCAGCAGGGGCTCGATGCCCGTAAATCGGGTGATGTGGACGGCGCCACGGCCAAGCTGGGGCGGGCGGTTCAGCTCGCAGCGGCCTCCGGGAACGCGGATACTGCGAAACTGCTTTCGAAGGTGGTCGACGTCGTCGACGAGGCGACGGGTACTGTGCGACTGAAGGCGAAGGTCGCGGAAGCGGACGAGATGACCCTCGAAACGCGCTCCACCAAGACCGTTCGCGTGAAGAAGTGAACAAGGCTCCACAGGCTTCACACAGGCAAGAGCTGTACCGATTGAGCGGCCTCCGGGCCGGATGAAGGAGAGGGGGAAGCGACTCCATGCCGACCTGCCCTAACGGACACCAGTCGGGTTCCGACGACTGGTGCGAGGTATGCGGACATCGCATGGGCGCTGCACCGCCGCCGCCTCCCCCGCCTCCGCCGTACAGCGGAGGCGCGCCCCAGCAGCCCGGTTACGGGTACCCGCAGCAGGGCGAGCCCACCGCCCAGGCGGAGCTCTGCCCGCAGTGCCGTACGCCGCGCGAGGCGATGGCGCCGTACTGCGAGGAGTGCCGCTGGAACTTCCTCACCAACACCGCGACCTCCTACACCCCGCTGGCCCCGCAGCCGCCGGCTCCCTCGCAGGGGGTGAACCTGCCGCCCGGTTTCCAGGCCCAGCAGTCACCGCCGCCTCCTCCGCCGCCGCAGCCGCGTCCGCAGGGCACCGCTCCGGATCCGTACGAGTACCAGAGCTCGCGCCCGTCGCAGATGAACCGCCCGGCCGAGCCGCTGAACGCCGATCCGTCGATGCGCCAGGGCACACCGCCCCCACCGCCCGCCTTCCAGCAGCAGCCGGGTC
>NZ_JAFLRJ010000679.1 GCF_017315755.1 Streptomyces beijiangensis | reverse complement strand
ATGGTCCCGCTCGCCGAGGCCTGGCGTTCCGGCGCGAACAGCTGGACGACCGCCCAGCGCCAGTCCTTCGCCAACGACCTCACGCGCCCCCAGCTGATCGCCGTGACCGACAACGTCAACCAGTCCAAGGGCGACCAGGATCCCGCCACCTGGCTCCCCTCGCGCACCGCCTACCGCTGCACCTACGTCCGGGCCTGGGTCCAGGTGAAGTACTACTACAAGCTCAAGATCGACTCTGCCGAGAAGACGGCGCTCAACAGCGTCCTCAGCGGCTGCTGAGAAGCCCGGCAGCCCAACTCCGAGCGAGGTCCGAGCGAGCTCCGAGCAAGATCCGCCCAGGAAACTGTCCAGGACCCTCCGTCG
>NZ_JAFLRJ010000678.1 GCF_017315755.1 Streptomyces beijiangensis | reverse complement strand
CGACGGAGGAGGACATCACATGACGGCGCTGCGCCTGGGACCACTGCTGAGGTATGTCGACTGGGAGCGGGGCGAGTCGGCGACCGTCTGGGTCGAGGCGGACCGGCCGTGCACCGCGGAGGTCCGCTGCGAGGACGGCGCGGGCGGCAGCACGCGCACCTTCCAGATAGCCGGGCACCACTACGCCCTGATACCGGTGACCGGACTGCGCCCAGGCGCCG
>NZ_JAFLRJ010000677.1 GCF_017315755.1 Streptomyces beijiangensis | reverse complement strand
GCCTCCCAGGCCTCGACGCCGGGGACTGCGGGCTTGTGGCCGTCGGGGATCTCCTCGTCGGCGTCCGCCCTGATCGCCTCCAGGCCCGCGGCCGCCTCTTCGAGGCTGGCCGAGGAGCGGATCACTCCGGCCCCCCTCGTCATGGCGCGCTGGATCGTGAGACGGGACTCGGGGGCGAGGAGGGGGAGGGTGGTGCCCTCGGGGACCACCGGTTCGGTGCGCTCGTGAGTGGTCGCCGTGATGTCGTCCGCGATGCGTTCCGCGAAGACCAGGCCCTCCAGGAGGGAGTTGGAGGCGAGCCGGTTGGCGCCGTGGACACCCGTGCAGGCGACCTCGCCGCAGGCGTAGAGGCCGGGGACGGTGGTGCGGCCGCGCAGATCGGTGCGTACGCCGCCCGATGCGTGATGGGCGGCCGGGGCGATGGGGATCGGTTCCGTCACCGGGTCGATGCCGTGGCTGCGGCAGGCGGCCAGGACCGTGGGGAAGCGGGTCTCCCACATCTCGGCGCCGAAGTGGCGGGCGTCCAGGTACATGTTCTCGGTGCCGTGAAGCTGCATCTGGCGGGTGATGGCCTTGGCGACGATGTCGCGGGGGGCCAGTTCGGCCAGTTCGTGCTGCCCCAGCATGAAGCGGGTGCCGGTCGCGTCGACGAGGTGCGCGCCCTCGCCCCGTACCGCCTCGGAGACCAGGGGCTGCTGGCCCTCCGCGCCGGATCCCAGGAAGAGGACCGTGGGGTGGAACTGGACGAATTCGAGGTCGGAGATCTCCGCTCCGGCCCGCAGCGCCAGGGCCACGCCGTCGCCTGTGGAGACCGACGGGTTGGTCGTCGCGGAGAAGACCTGGCCCATGCCGCCGGTGGCGAGGACGACGGCCGGGGCGCGGACCGCGCCGACCCCGTCGTGCTGGCCCTCGCCCATGACGTGGAGCGTCACGCCTGCCGTACGGCCTTCGGCGTCCGTCAACAGGTCCAGGACCAGGGCGTTCTCGATCGTACGGAGAGCCGCCGCGCGCACCGCCTCGACCAGCGCGCGGGAGATCTCCGCGCCCGAGGCGTCACCGCCCGCGTGGACGATACGGCGGCGGTGGTGGCCGCCCTCGCGGGTGAGCTGGAGGTCGCCTTCGGGGGTGGTGTCGAAGTGGGCGCCGGTGGCGATCAGTCGGCGTACCGCGTCGGGGCCCTCGGTGACCAGGGTGCGAACCGCGGCCTCGTCGCAGAGTCCGGCCCCCGCGACCAGCGTGTCGTCCAGGTGCTGTTCGGGGGTGTCGCCCTCGCCGAGGGCGGCCGCGATGCCGCCCTGGGCCCAGCGCGTGGAGCCGTCGTCCAGGCGGGCCTTGGTGACGACGACGGTGCGCAGGCCGGCGGCCATGCAGCGCAGAGCCGTGGTGAGGCCTGCGACTCCCGAGCCGACGACCACGACGTCCGCGTCGATCGACCAGCCGGGGGCGGGTGCGTGCAGGCGTATTCCGGTTCCGGACAGAGTCATTGGGGGCCCCCGAAGGTGAGCGGGATGTTGTCGATCAGACGGGTGGTGCCGACCTTGGCGGCCACCGCGAGGATCGCCTCGCCGGTGTGGCCGTCGGCGGCTTCGGTGAAGTCGGAAGGGTCGATCAGTGCCAGATAGTCGGGGGTGAGCGCGGCCTCGGTGAGGACCTGGTGGGCGGCGGCACGCACGGCCGCGGGGGTCGGAACGCGGCCGGTTCCGGCCGCCGCGCGGGCTGCGAAGAGCGCGCGGGAGAGGGCGAGGGCGGTGGCCCGGTCATCGGCGGAGAGGAAACGGTTGCGGGAGGAGAGCGCGAGGCCGTCCTCCTCTCGGACCGTGGGGACGCCGACGATCTCCACGGGGAAGTTCAGGTCGCGGGCCATGCGGCGGACCAGAGCCAGCTGCTGGGCGTCCTTCTGGCCGAAGAGGGCCAGGTCGGGCGCGGTGAGATGGAGGAGCTTGGCGACGACGGTCAGCATGCCGTCGAAGTGGCCGGGGCGCGACGCGCCTTCGTAACGCTCGCCCATGGGGCCCCCGGTGACACGGACCTGGGGCTCGCCGCCCGGGTACACCTCGTCGGCCGACGGGGCGAAGACGGCGTCCGCGCCCGCCTTTTCGGCGAGAGCGAGGTCGGCGTCCAGCGTGCGGGGGTAGCGGTCGAGGTCCTCGCCCTTGCCGAACTGGAGGGGGTTGACGAAGACCGATACGACGACCTGGCCCTGGCCCTGGCCGGCCAGTTCGCGGGCGGTACGGATCAGGGTGGCGTGCCCCTCGTGGAGCGCGCCCATGGTCATGACGACGGCGCGGCGGCCGCCGGTGCGCGGGAGGGCTCTGAGCTCGGCCGCCGTGTGGACGAGGGTCGTCATCGGGGGGCTCCGTCCGTGCCGTTCGCGCCGTCTGTGCCGTCCGCACCGTCCGTGCCATGGGTGCCGTTCGCGCCGTCCGCCAGCACGACCAGGAGGTCCTCTGCCAGTTCCGGCTTGAGCAGGCCGTGGGCGAGGGCGCGGTCGGCGGTCATACGGGCCATGGCGATGTAGCCGGGGAGGGCCTCGGGGGCGTGCTTGCGCAGCTCCGAGACATGGACGGCGACCGTGCCTGCGTCGCCGCGGGCGACCGGACCCGTGAGGGCCGCGTCGCCCGAGCGCAGGGCGTTGTCCAGAGCGGCGCCCAGGAGCGGGCCGAGCATCCGGTCGGGGGCCTCGACCCCTGCGGTGCGCAGCAGCTCCATCGACTGGGCCACCAGCGTGACCAGGTGGTTCGCGCCCAGTGCGAGGGCCGCGTGGTAGAGCGGGCGGGACTCCTCGGCGATCCACTCGGGCTCGCCGCCCATCTCGATGACCAGGGCCTCGGCGGCGAGGCGCAGCTCCTCGGGGGCTGTGACCCCGAAGGAGCACCCCGCGAGGCGCTGGACGTCCACCGAGGTGCCGGTGAAGGTCATCGCGGGATGCAGCGCCAGGGGCAGGGCGCCGGCGCGCAGGGCGGGGTCGAGGACCTTCGTTCCGTACCGCCCGGAAGTGTGGACGAGGAGCTGGCCGGGGCGGATCGCACCCGTCTCGGCCAGGCCTTCGACGAGCGCGGGCAGCGCGTCATCGGGGACGGTGAGAAGGACCAGGTCGGCGGCCTTGAGGACCTGGGCGGGGGTGACCAGCGGGACGTCGGGGAGGAGGGCGGCGGCCCTCCGTACAGACGCCTCCGAGACGCCGGAGACCGCCACCGGGCGGTGTCCTGCGAGCTGCAGGGCAGCAGCGAGGGCGGGGCCCACTCTGCCTGCTCCGACGACGCCCACGGTGAGGCGGGCGGGGCGGTCCTGGGTGTTCTGCTGGGGGGTCGTGTTCACGCGGCGGGGCCTTCCGTTCCAGTCCGCGGGCGGGTACCGGACGATTCTTCGTCATGCTACGCCAGCGTTTCGAGGGACCTCCCGGGCTGTCCACAGGCTGTGGGCGATGATCTGACTTATGACGGACACGAGCGAGCAGGACGAGCGTCGGCGCAGGACCGAGGCGTACCGGCAGGCGGGCCGGAGGCTGTCGCGGCATTCCGCGGAGGGCACGGTGGGCGGTGCGCTGGCCGCACTGGCGGCCGACGCGGGCGAGGTCTTCGACCTCGGCACCGGGGTCGACATCTACGGCGACGGAGTGGTGGCCGAGGTCGAGCAGCGGGTGGCCGCGCTGCTCGGCTTCCCCGACGCCGCCTTCTTCCCGACCGGGACGATGGCGCAGCAGGTGGCGCTGCGCTGCTGGGCGGGCCGGACCGGGAACGCGACGGTCGCGCTGCATCCGCTGGCGCACCCCGAGGTGCACGAGCGGGGCGCCCTCACGGCGGTGAGCGGGCTGCGCACCGTGCATCCGACCGATGCGCCGCGCCTGCCGACGGCGCAGGAAGTACAGGACTTCGATGAGCCCTTCGGGACCCTGATGCTCGAACTGCCGCTGCGCGACGCCGGTTTCGTACTGCCTACGTGGGACGAACTGGTGGCCGTGGTGGCGGCGGGCCGCGAGCGGGATGCGGTGGTGCACTTCGACGGGGCGCGGCTGTGGGAGTGCACGGCGCACTTCGGGCGGTCGCTGGCGGAGATCGCGGGGCTGGCGGACAGCGTGTACGTCTCGTTCTACAAGTCGCTGGGCGGGCTTTCGGGGGCCGTGCTCGCCGGGGACTCGTCGCTGATCGCGGAGGCGCGGACCTGGCGGCACCGGTACGGGGGCCAGGTCTTCCAGCAGTTCCCCGCCGCGCTGAGCGCGCTGGTCGGGATCGAGCGGGAACTGCCCAGGCTCGCGTCGTACGTCGCACACGCCAAGGTGGTGGCCGAGGCGATCGGGGAGGGGCTCCGGGAGGGCGGGGTGTCGTGGTTCCGGGTCAATCCGGAGGCGCCGCACACGCACCAGTTCCAGGTGTGGCTGCCGTACGGGGCGGATGTGCTGAACGAGGCTTCGGTGAGGCTGGCCGAGGAGACCGGGGTGGTGCTCTTCTCGCGGTGGGCGGAGGCGGTGGGCGGGCCGGTGG
>NZ_JAFLRJ010000676.1 GCF_017315755.1 Streptomyces beijiangensis | reverse complement strand
GCGCCACGGCGAGGTCGAGGCGGGGATGGCGCTGGGGCTGCTCGACCGCGAGGCGCGGATGGAGGTGGCCAGACCGGTCGCGACGGACGCGCTGCTGCCGGGGCTCGACCAGACGCGGACGGTGGGTCTGGTCACACTGCCGGGGGCCTTCGTGGGGATGCTGCTCGGGGGCGCCTCGCCCGTGGAGGCCGGGGCTGTGCAGCTGTTCGTGCTGGTCGCGCTGCTGGCCGTGCAGGCGGTGGCGGTCGCTGTCGTCCTTGAGCTGGTGGCCCGGGGGCGGCTGCACCGGGTATCCTGAAGGCGCAGAAGGGGAGTAGCTCTTTGCCGGACCGTCGACATACTGCTGGGACTTGTTCCAGCCGGCGCCCGGAGGCGGATGTTCGAATGTCCGCCAGCGAGACCTTCGGCCGCAGTGTTCTGTTTACGCTGCTGCGCCGAAGCGATCCCATTTTGGCTGTGGAATCAGATCCTCTCGGTGCGGGCAGCCCGACCGATTGAGGAATTCAACTCGTGATCAGCTTCACGATTCTGGCCATCACCTTCGGCGTCGTCTTTCTTGCCGAACTCCCCGACAAGACGGCACTGGCCGGACTGATGCTCGGGACCCGGTACAAGGCCTCGTATGTCTTCGTGGGCGTCGCCGCCGCATTTGCGGTGCATGTGGCGCTGGCCATCGCTGCGGGCAGCGTGCTCACCCTTATTCCGCACCGGCTGCTGCAGGCCATTGTGGGGGTGCTCTTCCTGGCCGGAGCGGCGATGCTGCTCTTCAAGAAGGACGAGGGGGAGGAGGAGGTCAAGGCTCCTGCCGACCAGTCCTTCTGGAAGGTGTCCGGGGCCGGGTTCATGCTGATTCTGGTGGCCGAGTTCGGTGATCTGACGCAGATCATGACGGCCAACCTGGCGGCGCGGTACGACAGTCCGGTGTCGGTGGGGATCGGTGCGGTGCTGGCGCTCTGGGCTGTGGCAGGGCTGGGGATCGTGGGCGGGCGGACGCTGATGAAGTACGTGCCGCTGGCGCTCATCACGAAGGTTGCGGCTTGTCTGATGGTGGCGTTGGCGGGGTTCAGCTTGTACGAGGCGATTGCCGGGTGACACGGGTGGGGGGG
>NZ_JAFLRJ010000675.1 GCF_017315755.1 Streptomyces beijiangensis | reverse complement strand
GCGCCGAGCGGTGCGAGGCGCGCGTGAAGAAACGGTCTGGACAGCGCGATGTCCGGTCAGCTCCCCAGCTGACCGGACAAACGCTGCCGTCCGCCGCACCCCCGTCCCCACGGGGTTGTTGGCCGGATGTCCCTGACCCGGGCCGCTCTCCCGGATCCTGGGCGCCGCTCAGCGCCCGAGCATCACGCCCACGGACGACGCTTGTGTGGACACTGCTTCCCAGCCGCCGAAGACGAAGAGGAGCAGCATCGCCAGGGGGAGGACCATGATGGCCGCCACCAAAGGGTGGCGGGTGCCGGAACGGCGGGTGCCGAACGCGGCGTACGCCTTGCGTCCCTGCGTGCGGATAATCGTCCGCGATGCCGTGTCGGCCATGGTCCCTCTCCTGTCGAATGGGCAAGCGGCGGGTGTCTGACCTCGGGGGACGAGTGCTGCACCCGCCGCTTGACCTCAAATCTAGGTGCGCCGCGAGGCTGCGGCGTCATGCCCTCGTACCGATTCCCGGGCCTCCAGGAGGATGAGCCGGGGACTTCCGGCGTACTCCCCAGGGTGGAGAGCAGCCGCTAGGACTTGGGGTCTTCCCGGAGGGGTCGCGTCTCCACCTCGGAGGAGTCCTCCCTGGGGACCGGCTGCTCGACCAAAGCCAGCACCCGGGTGGCCATGAAGCGCGCCGTGCGCACCACAGAGCCGCTGCGCGTGACTTCGCTCACTTCCACCACCCCTCTGCGGACCGCCGTCTCCACCCGGCGTCCCGCCCTGCTGGCCACCACTTCGTATGTCCGTGTCGTGTCTCCCGCGTCCACGACTATCTCCACGCGGTCACCCTTCATCGTCCCAATCCCCCTTCTGCGACGGACCTTTGAGTTCTCGCACGGGTCAAGGGGCCGTGGATCCCAGGCCTCCTGACCACTTTTCAAGTTTCTCACCCGGCACTGACAATCGGTCGGGCCACGAGGGCGCGGCCTATGAGCACACCGGGCCACGGGTACGTAAGCTGTGCCTCGTCAGACGTACCGGGCAGCGGGGATGGACATGGCGATGATGCGGCTCCGGCGCGAGGATCCGCGTGTCGTCGGCTCGTTCAGGCTTCACAGACGACTGGGCGCGGGCGGCATGGGGGTGGTGTACCTCGGTTCCGACCGGCGCGGACAGCGGGTGGCGCTGAAGGTGATCCGGCCCGACCTCGCGGAGGACCAGGAGTTCAGGTCACGGTTCGCGCGGGAGGTCTCGGCCGCCCGGCGGATCCGCGGCGGGTGCACGGCACGGCTGGTGGCGGCGGATCTCGAGGCCGACAGGCCCTGGTTCGCCACGCAGTACGTCCCCGGGCCCTCGCTGCACGACAAGGTCAACGACGAGGGGCCCCTGCCGGCCACCGAGGTGGCCTCGATCGGCGCCGCGCTCGCGGAGGGGCTCGTCGCGGTGCACGAGGCCGGTGTGGTCCACCGGGACCTCAAACCATCGAACATCCTGCTGTCGCCCAAGGGCCCGCGGATCATCGACTTCGGCATCGCCTGGGCGACCGGCGCAAGCACTCTCACCCATGTCGGCACCGCTGTGGGCTCGCCCGGTTTCCTGGCGCCCGAGCAGGTGCGGGGCGCCATGGTCACTCCCGCCACGGACGTGTTCGCGCTGGGCGCCACACTGGCGTACGCCGCCACGGCGGACTCGCCCTTCGGACACGGCAGTTCAGAGGTCATGCTCTACCGCGTGGTGCACGAGGAGCCTCATCTGCTGGAGGTCCACGACGCGCTCGCGCCACTGGTGCGGGCCTGTCTCGCCAAGGACCCCGACGACCGGCCCAGCACACTTCAACTCTCCATGCGCCTCAAGGAGATCGCGGCACGCGAGGCCCAGGGGCTCAGCGAGAGCCGGCCGCCCGTGCAGCGCCGCGCGTCGCAGCTTGACCGGCCGACGGGGCGGCTGACCGAGCGCTACACGGAACAGCAGCAGCAGACGCAGCGGCGTACCAACGGGACCTCCGGGACCCGCCCCCAGGCGCCCCAGGCGCCGCGGCCCTCGTCGTCCCGCAGCGGAGCCCGTCCGCCGGCCCCGCGTGAGGCCCCGCGCACGGGCGCACGGACCGGCAGCCGGACCGGATCGACCCGGCCGACGTCTTCGGGACGGCGGACAGGACCCAGCCCGCGGATGCTTCGGCAGCGGCTGATCGTCTTCGTCGTGGTGACGCTGATCGTGCTGCTGGGGATCGCCGCCGCCCAGAAGCTGTGAGCCTGAGCGGCCTGAGCTGCCTGAGCGGGCCGGGTCAGGCCGTGGGGCGGCCCGTCGCGACCGCGTAGAAGGCCACCGCGGCGGCCGCGCCGACATTGAGCGAGTCGACGCCGTGCGCCATCGGGATCCGTACCCACTCGTCCGCCGCGACCAGCGCCTGCGTGGAGAGGCCGTCGCCCTCCGCTCCGAGCATCAGCGCGACACGGTCCAGGCGGTGCGGGGCGGCGTCGTCGATGTCCGAGGCCTTCTCGTCCGGGGTCAGCGCGAGGAGCTTGTAGCCCGCTTCCCGTACGGTCTCCAGGCCACGGGGCCATGACTCCAGGCGGGCGTACGGAACCGAGAAGACCGCGCCCATGGAGACCTTCACCGAACGGCGGTAGAGCGGGTCCGCACAGTCCGGTGAGAGCAGTACCGCGTCCATGCCGAGGGCGGCGGCGCTGCGGAAGATCGCGCCGATGTTGGTGTGGTCGTTGACCGACTCCATGACGACGATGCGGCGGGCCGATGCGAGCAGCTCGTCGGAGGTCGGGAGCGGCTTGCGCTGCATGGAGGCGAGGGCCCCGCGGTGCACGTGGTACCCGGTGACGCGTTCGGCCAGCTCGGGGCTCACGGCGTAGACGGGCGCGGGGAGTTCGTCGATGACGTCGCGCATGACGTCGACCCACTTGGCGGAGAGCAGCATGGAGCGCATCTCGTAGCCCGCGTCCTTCGCCCGCCGGATGACCTTCTCGCCCTCGGCGATGAACAGGCCCTCGGCAGGCTCGCGCTTGCGCCGGAGTTCTACGTCGGTCAGGCCCGTGTAGTCGCGCAGGCGCGGGTCGTCGGGGTCATCGACCGTGATGAGATCAGCCACAGGGTGATACTGCCTTGTCCTGGGTGTGGTGCCAATGTGGGGAGCTTGATCGGTTACTGCGGGTCACGCGCCGGGACCGGCGGGGCCGCCAGGACCGACGTTGACGACCGGGCCGATGACGATGACGGCCGGGGGGCGTACATCCTGCGCCTTCGCCGTCTCCGCGACCGTGGCCAGAGTGGCGTCCACCCGGCGCTGAGCGGCGGTGGTGCCTTCCTGGACCAGTGCCACGGGGGTGTCGGGGGACTTGCCGTGGGCGATGAGCGTTTCGGCGATCGCACCGATCTTGTCGACGCCCATCAGGACGACCAGGGTGCCGCGGAGCTTGGCGAGGGCCGGCCAGTCGACGAGGGAGCGGTCGTCGCCGGGCGCCACATGGCCGCTGACGACGGTGAACTCGTGGGCCACTCCGCGGTGGGTGACCGGGATCCCTGCGGCGCCGGGAACGGAGATCGAGCTGGAGATACCGGGGACGACGGTGCACGGGATGCCCTCGGCGGCGAGCGCCTCGGCCTCCTCCATGCCGCGGCCGAAGACAAAGGGGTCGCCGCCCTTGAGGCGTACGACGGCCTTGCCCGCCTTGGCGTGCTCGATGAGCGCGTTGTTGATGGCCTCCTGGGCCATGTAGCGGCCGTACGGGATCTTGGCGGCGTCGATCACCTCGACGTGCGGCGGGAGTTCGTCGAGCAGGTCACGCGGGCCCAGGCGGTCCGCGATGACGACGTCCGCCTCGGCGAGGAGGCGGCGGCCGCGGACCGTGATCAGGTCGGGGTCGCCGGGGCCGCCGCCGACGAGAGCGACGCCGGGGGTGCGGGTGCGGTGGTGGGGGGCGGTGAGGGTGCCGTCGCGCAGCCCTTCGACGACCGCGTCCCGTACGGCGGCCGAGCGGCGGGGGTCGCGGCCGGTGAGTACGGCGACCGTCACGCCCTCGCTGCGGCCCGTCGCCGGGGTCCAGGCGGTGGCCGCTTCGGCGTCGTCGCTGCGGACGCACCAGGTGCGATTGCGCTCGGCCTCGGCGGAGGCGGCGTTGTTCGCCTCCTTGTCCGCGGTGGCGATCAGGACGTACCAGGCGTCGGCGAGGTCGCCGTCCTCGTACCGGCGCTTCTCCCAGCGGACCTCGCCCGCATCGGCCATGGCCTCGACGGAGGGGGTCGCGGAGGGGGAGATCAGGAGGAGGTCGGCGCCGGCCGCGATGAGGGCGGGCAGGCGGCGCTGGGCGACCTGGCCACCGCCTATGACGACTACACGCCGGCCGGAGAGGCGGAGTCCGACGGGGTAGGCGAAGTGGTCGGCCATGGCGGCGGCTCCTCGGTGCGGGGTGCGTGTGCGCTGGTGGGAGGGGGTGCGGCTTACCTT
>NZ_JAFLRJ010000674.1 GCF_017315755.1 Streptomyces beijiangensis | reverse complement strand
GTCTGGGGCTGCACCTGTGCGACGGGCACGAACTGCGCGGGAGCCACGGGAACTTCAGGGACGACGGGAACTTCAAGAACGGCGGGAGCGGCGGGAGCAGGCACGGGCTCGGCAGGTGTCTGGGCCTGGTGCATGGGCGCGGCGGCCATCGGCACCCCGGCCATGACCGGCTCGGGAACGACCGTTTCTGCTGGTGCTGCTGATACGGCCGGGTCGGCCGGGACAGCCGTGGCCACGGCGAAGTGCTGCGGCTCCTGGGCCTGCACCGGCGGCGGGGTGTGGGCCTGGAGGTGCGCGGGGACCGGCATCTGGGGCTCGGGCGTCCAGGACGTCGGCGCCTGCGGCGGGATCTCGCCGAGCTGCGGTCCGGGCAGCCCCGGCGCATCTTCGGCGGGAATGTCGAAGTATTCGGGGCCCGTGGTCGGCGGTCCCGAGTTCCGCATGGGCATCGGGTTGGCCGGCGTCGCGGTCGGCCCGCGGTCGGCCAGCGAGCGCACCACGCCCGCGGAGGCGTCGGGCACCGGCGGCCCCATGTGCAGCGGCCTGCGGGCCGGCGGAGGGGTCGGGGCCGAGGTGGTGGCCTGGGCAGGAGCGGGGGCGTCGAACTGCATCCGTACGTCGCTCAGGTCGACGGAGCCGGAGTCCCGGCCGCCCGCCTCGTGCGCGCCGTATTCGGAAGCGGGCACCTGAGCGGCGCCGGCGGCGGGCTGCGGATCGCTCCAGGCACCCGCCGAAGCGGGCATCAGGAGCAGGTCGTCGTCTTCCGGGGTGTTCTCGGAGGGGTCGAGGAAGGTGTAGGCACCTGGGGCGGGGATGCCCGGCTGCTCCACCATGCCTGCGTTCTCCGGCTGTCCCTCGCCCGGGATCTGGCCGGTGTCAGTCATGCGTACCCCTCGCCCATCGACTAGCGCTCTTACGGTGCTGCCGTACCACACCGGGACCCCAATACGGGCCCCTTTTCAGGACATTGGCGTATGAAATGCCGAACATCCAACCGCGGTACAACAGTCGGCCAGCCTACCCCGCGCCGTACTGGGGCCGGGTCAGTGGGAGGAACCGTCTCGGCGTCCGGACACCAGGAAGACAACGGAGCGCTCGCGCTCCGTCCAGGCACGTGTGTCCAGGTCGACGGATTGCAACAGGGCGCATTCGACGGCGTATCCGCCCTCCGCGAGGGCCGCTCCGACCGCCTCGGCCTCGTCGCGCGTAGCGGCGTGCGTCACGATTCGCTCGGGCCTTCGGTCGGCACAGGCTGTGACAACTGCCACGCCCCCACCGCCGATCCGGACCACATCGGGCTCGGGCAGCCGCTCCAGTACATGCGGTGCGCGCCCCTGGACGGCCTGCAGGTGTACGCCGAAGCGCCGGGCCGCGGCCTCGGTCCGCGCGCAGGCGCCCGAGTCGGCGTCGACGGCGATGACGGCCGCTCCGAAGCGGGCCGCCTCGACGGAAAGGGCGCCGCTGCCGCAGCCGATGTCCCAGACGAGGTCGCCGGTACGCGGGCCGAGCCTGGCCAGTTGGGCGGCGCGCAGGCCGGACGACTCGCTCTCGCCGAGGTTCTCCCCGTACTCCGCCTCGGGCAGCGCCCAGCCGCGTACCGCGGGGGTGTCGCGCAGGCCCGTACCGCCCAGGACGATGACGACATTGGGGTCGCGCCAGGCGTGGTCGGCGGCCTTGTCGGAGGTGAGGACCGTGACCTGTTCGCGGTCGGTGCCGAGCTCCTCGCAGATCACGAAGGTCCGGTGGACGCCTTCGAGGAGGAGGGCGAGTTCGGCGGGGCCCGCACCGGGCGAGGTGAGGACGGCGACCTTGGTGTGGGCGCGGCAGACGTTGACGGCCCGGCGGAGCGTACGCGGGTGGGCGACGACGACCTCGGCGTCCTCCCAGGGCATTCCGGCGCGGGCGAAGGCGGCGGCGACCGAGGAGACCGCGGGGACGACCTCGACCTCCAGGCCGTGCTCGGGGGCGCGCAGGTTGCGGACGACTCCATGGAATCCGGGGTCGCCGTCGGCCAGCACCACCGCGCTCCCCCGGTGTCCGGCGATCCGGCGGGCGGCGAGGTCCACGCTGCCCAGGCGGATCCTTTCGGCACCGGGCGGGATCTCGGGGAGCGCCAGATGGTGGGCGGCTCCGGCCACCAGGGTGGCGGCGGAGAGGGCGGACCTGGCGGCTGCGGTGAGGGGCGAACCGTCCCAGCCGATCACCGTGACGCGGTCGGCCATCTTCGTCAGTCTCCTGGAGTCGTCGCAGGTGGGGCGGGGGGAAGGGCACCGTGAGAGTACCTGCTGCGGCTGAGGGGCGCGCGCGGGATCAGTTCCAGTCGGTGAAGGACCCGTATCCGTTGGCGTCGGCCATCAGGTCGGGGGCGCCTTCCAGGTCCTCGGGGAGCAGGCTCCAGACGAGGAGGTCGGTACGGATGTCGGTCCAGCCGCCGTCGGTGCCGTTCTCGGTGCGCGTACGCGCTATCCAGGCGTTGCGCAGGACGCCCTCGCTGATGCAGCCGATCTTCTGCGCGACCTGCTGGGACGCGGTGTTGTCCGCGGGGGTGCGCAGCTCGATGCGCTCGAACTTCTGGTCGCGGAAGAGCCACTGCGCGACGGCGAGCACCGATTCGGGGGCGTACCCCTCCCCGCGGGCCCAGGGGGCGGTGACGTAACGGACCTCGGTCGCCAGGGTCCGCCAGTCGGTCGCGCGGATATGGACCATGCCCACCAGGCGCTGGGTGAGGAATTCGGTGACGGCCAGGACGATGCCGCTGCCGCCGGTGCGCTCGGTGGGAGCGATCCTGCGGACCCAGCGCTCGCCGTCGATCCGGCGGTACGGATAGGGGGCCGAGGTCCAGGCGGTGACCATCTCGTCGTTCATCATGTCGGTCAGCGACGGGATGTCGGCCTCTTCGAAGGGGCGCAGCACCAACCGGTCCGTGCTGATGGAGATGTCCGGGAAGGTGCTCGTCATGTGCTGCTCCATAGGGCAGGGACCGTCGCGTCGTAAAGGCACAGCATGCAGCATGGGGGCGGTGATGTGCATGGG
>NZ_JAFLRJ010000673.1 GCF_017315755.1 Streptomyces beijiangensis | reverse complement strand
CAGACTTCTTGGCGGACTCCGCGGCCTTCTTGGCGGCCGTGGACTGGGCGCTGACCTGCTGGTCGAGCGCGGTGGCGGTGCTGGAGGCACCCGCGAGGATCGTGTCCTTGCTGTCGGCGGCGAACGCGGTTCCCGCACCGAAGAGCGCTGTCGCGCCCATGCCGGCCGCTACGAGGGCGGCGGCACCGCGACGCAGGGACCGGTTGGATATGTGGGAAGAGGCGCGCTTCGACATGACAGATGACTCCGGGGGCTCAGGGGGTGTCCCAGCCGTTGGGGCCGGGGGAACCATTCCTTGGTAACGCGGCCCACCAGACCGGCCCAAATCACCCATCTACGAACAAAGGCCGTAGTGAGCCCTGAGGAAATAAGCCTCTTGCCAGGCCGCCGCATCCCCGGAGAACCCATCCGCCCAAACGGGTTTAACCCGAGCTCCACCCCTGCCCGCCCCCGGCTTTATCCCCGGA
>NZ_JAFLRJ010000672.1 GCF_017315755.1 Streptomyces beijiangensis | reverse complement strand
GTCCAGGCCCGCGTGCTCGAAGCAGAAGGTGAGGAAGTCGCGGACGCTGTAGCTGGTGCCGGTGGCGACCACGTAGTCGTCGGCGGTGGGGGTCTGGAGCATGCGCCACATCGCGTCCACGTACTCGGGCGCGTATCCCCAGTCGCGGCGCGCCTCCAGATTGCCCAGGTGCAGGAACTTCTGCTCGCCGCGGGCGATCCGGGCCGCCGCGACTGGGGATACGCGCCCGAGTACGTGGACGCGATGTGGCGCATGCTCCAGACCCCCACCGCCGACGACTACGTGGTCGCCACCGGCACCAGCTACAGCGTCCGCGACTTCCTCACCTTCTGCTTCGAGCACGCGGGCCTGGACTGGGAGCGCCATGTACGTTTTGACGAGCGGTACTTGAGGCCGTCCGAGGTCCCCGACCTGATCGGCGACGCCTCCAAGGCGCAGCGCGATCTGGACTGGCGGCCCACCGTCCTCACCCCGGAACTGGCTCGCATCATGACCGACGCG
>NZ_JAFLRJ010000068.1 GCF_017315755.1 Streptomyces beijiangensis | reverse complement strand
GCCGGTGCCGGTCCGCACCGGCCGGGACGGGCAGGAGACCCGGTGCGGACCGGGACCGGCGCGTAGACGATCCGGCGGCCCCGCTGGACCCAGAGCAACTGCCGCCCAAGGTCCACGCAGACGGTTCTGTACGCACTCGACGGGCAGCGGCCGGCGCGGTTCGGGGTGGTGCCCGCCTGGACGACGAGCATGATCCGGTACGTCGCGAGCCCCGCGTACCCGTTGGCGGGCCGGACCCTGTGCCCCTGCTGGAACCGGCGTACGGCCGCGCAGTCCGCCGGGGACTGCCGCCCGTCCGCCGTCAGGCGCAGGCCGCGCTCGACCTCACGCTGGTAGGGCCCGGTGTCGGCGGTGCACCTGGGCGCCCGCCCGGGGGCGAGGGAGGCCGGCCCGAGGCTGCCGAGCAGAGCCGGGACGACCAGGGCCAGGGAGAGTCCGAGCCGGGAAAAAGGATGCCGCACACCCGCTCCTCGGATGCCGAAGGAACATACCGGGGCATCACAGCAGCAGGTGCGCGGAATATTGGGTTCATATGACTTGAGGGCGCCGGATTACCACCGAATGGCCGCAGCGGGCCGTGGACCCGTGGACCCGGGGACCGTGGACCCGGGGACCCTGGACCCGGGGACCCTGGGACCCTGGGACCGCGGGCAGTTTCTAGATCCAGCCCTTCTTCTTGACGAAGGCGAACGTGCCGACGGCCGAGAGCACGACCGCGCCGACCAGGATCGGCAGGGCGTAGAAATTGTCGAAGCCGAACTCGTTGAGATGCTCGAAGTTGGCACCGGGGATGGCCGCGAACGTCGACGGGATGACGAACATCAGGGTCATCGCGGCCAGTTTGCGGTTCTCGACGGTGGACTTCAACTGACCCTCGGTCAGGTGGTTGAGGCGGTCCATGTCCTTGTTGAAGTCGCGCAGTTCGTCGCGGATCTCATGCAGGACGGCGATGATCTCGGAATTGTCGGCGTGGGTGTCGATGGCCTTGGTCAGGCGGTCGGTGTTGATGTTCGTCATGGTGCTGTCTCCTTCGTGCAGAGGTATATGAGGGTGTGTCAGTGCCGGTGCGTACGCTGGCCGGAGCGGTCGCTCAGGGCGCGGCGGACAGGACTGTTGAGCGGCGCGTCGGCGAGCCTGCGCCACGCGGCGGTCAGTCGGAGAGTGATGATCAGGGTCATGGCGTTCCTCCTCACGGGCGTGCCGAAGTACGGCGCGGGCGCACAGGTGCGCACGGGCCGGGCGGCGGCTTCATGCCGTGGGTGTGGGGACGGTCGGTGTTGAGGGGTATGCCTCAACTCGCCATGGCAGCACGGAGGTTCAGCGAACGTCGGTGCCCTGTGTACGGGTGGCCGGGTTCAGAGCGTGCCGGGAGTCGAGGCGATGGGATGGAGGTCGTACGAGCAACTCGGACTCGGATCCATGGGGTCATCGCCTCCTCTCGGCCGGGCGTACGGCGTACATACGGGTCGCGGATGTTTTCGGGGCCCACCCTGCGGTGCGGCCGCGCGACACCTCCACGCTAACAGCGGGCCTATGGGACTCGGCGGGGCGAAGGTCCTGGCTCCACGGGACCTTGGTCCCTTGTCCCTTTCCCTTCTCCCGAGGGCGGCCGTACGTGGACATGGGGCGTCCCGGGCTGATCTTCTTTTGCCATGCCCTCGCTTCTCTCGTCACGTCGCTGGTACGCAGCTCTGCTGCTCGGTCTGTCCTTCACCGCGGGCTGCACCGGATCGGCCGATCCGGACCCGACCCGGGACCCGGCTGCGTCCGCACCCACCGCTGCCGCCGGCACCGGGGCCCGACCCGCCACCGACACCCGTGAGCAGCTCCGGGTGGACGGCTCCACCCGTACGTACCTCCTGCACAGCCCTGCCGCCCGCGACGACAGCCCAAAGCCGCTCGTCATCGCTTTCCACGGCAGCGGCGAAGGCGCGGCGGGCATGCGCGAGAGGACCGGCCTCGACCGGGCCGCCGCGTCCCGCTCCCTGCTGATCGCCTATCCCGAGGGGCTGCGGCACGCCTGGGGTGCGGGCTCCGTCGCCACCGGGGAGCGGCCGGACCCCGACGCCGATGTGCGGTTCACCGAGGCGCTGGTCCAGGAGTTGGTACGTACGGGAAAGGCCGACCCCGACCGCGTCTACGCCGTCGGGTTCTCCAACGGGGGCTCGATGGCCCTGCGCATGGCGGCCCAGCGCCCCGGACTGCTGGCCGGAGCCGCCTCGGTCGCCGGCCAACTCCCCACCGGGGCGGCGCGGGTCAGGCCCACCGGGCCGGTCCCCGTCATGATCATCCACGGGGCCGATGACCCGGTGCGCCCCGTCGGAGGCCTGCCCGACCCGGGCCCGGCCCGCGCGGGTGCGGCGCCGATCACGCCGACCATGTCGTCCCTGGCCAGCGCGCAGGCGTTCGCCGCGGCCGACGGGGCGCGTGGAGCGTCCCTACGGTCCGAGGCGGGCTACGACCGCATCACATGGCGCCCGGGGCCCTCCGGCGCCACCGTCCAACTCCTGGTCATGCACGGCGCGGGTCACACCTGGCCGGGTACGTCGGCCACCCCGCCCGCGGGCTTCGGCCGGGTCAGCAGGGTGCTCGACGCGACCGGCACGATCCTCGGATTCTTCGCCGACAACCACCGGGGGACGGGCTGAGGGGCTGACGGACTGAGGGGCTGACGGGCTGACGGGCTGACGGGGTCCACCGACTGGTGGACCCCGGGCTCCACCGGTCGAGGCTGTCGGGGGACAGGCCGTTCCGACGAGCATTTGGTACATGAGAAATCACCCCATGCGCATGGCCAGTTGGAGCGCCCGGCACCCGTGGCGCGCCATCATCGGCTGGTTCCTGTTCGTCATCCTCTGCCTCGGCGCGGGGATCGCCGTCGGTAGCAACGAGGCGCAGACGGAGGACTTCTGGGTCGGTGAGGCGGGGAACGCCGAGTCGATGGCGACCCAGGGCGGCCTCCAGCGGAAGCCCCTTGAACACGTCATGATCAGTGCAAGACAGGGCCGGCCGGACGCCTCGGCAGTCGCGTCCGCGGTCCGTGATCTCACCGCGCGGATGGGCGCGTTGCCCGAGGTGGAGAGGGTGGCGGCCCCGGTCCGTTCCGCGGACGGTACGGCGGTGCGCGTCACGGTGACCCTGAAGGGCCCCGAGCTGGAGGGCAAGAAGAACGTCGTGCCGCTCCTCGCCCAGACGGAGAAGGTGGCCGCGAGCCATCCGGATCTCGTTGTGGAGGAGAGCGGGTCGCCCGCCATCAGCAAGGGCGTCAACGACCAGCGCGGCGACGACCTCGCCCTCTCCGAACGCATCACCCTGCCGGTCACGCTGGTGATCCTGCTGCTCGTCTTCGGCTCCGTCGTCATGGCCGGGGTGCCGCTGCTCCTTGCGCTGTCCTCGATCGCGGCCACCCTGGGCCTGTCCATGCTGGCTTCCCACCTGCTCCCCGACCCCGGGGTCGGGACCAACATGATCCTGCTCATCGGCCTCGCCGTAGGCGTCGACTACACGCTCTTCTACCTCAAGCGTGAGCGTGAGGAACGGACCCGTGCCGACGGCCGGCTCAGCCCCGAGGCACGGGTGGAACTCGCCGCGGCGACGGCGGGCCGGGCCATCGTGGTCTCCGGCCTCGCGGTGATCGTCTCCACCGCGACCCTCTACCTGGCCACGGACGTCATCTTCTCCTCGCTCGCCACGGGCACCATCCTGGTCGTGGCGGTCGCCGTGGCCAGCTCTCTCACCGTGCTGCCCGCCCTGCTGGTGAAGTTCGGCCACCGTACGGAACGCCGCGCCGCCAAGAAGGCCGCACGCCGGGCCCGCAGGGGCAAGCCCACTGTCACGAAGCCCGCGAAGCCCGAGAACGGGCGGGTGTTCGCCGCCCTGCTGCGGCCCGCGCAGCGCCACCCCGCGATCGCCCTGTGTGTATCCGTGCTGATCATGCTCGGAGTCGCGGCACCGGCGCTCGGCATGAAGCTCATCGACCCCGGCAAGGACACCTTCTCGCGCTCCATACCCGCCATGCAGGTGTACGACCGGCTCACCGCGAAGTTCCCCGACCTCCTGGTCAAGCACGAGGTCGTCACCCGCTCCACCCCGGACCGGGCGGATGAGGTGAAGCAGGCCCTGGTGGAACTGGGCCGTCGCGCCCAGGCGGACCCGCTGTTC
This sequence comes from Streptomyces beijiangensis, assembly GCF_017315755.1. Classification (GTDB taxonomy): domain Bacteria; phylum Actinomycetota; class Actinomycetes; order Streptomycetales; family Streptomycetaceae; genus Streptomyces; species Streptomyces beijiangensis. Next base: position 26,212 of record NZ_JAFLRJ010000068.1, on the reverse strand, counting down.
GCCGAGAACACCGCACCGGCAGTGCGTACTTCGGCCGACGGCCGGATCAGCGTGCTGGAACTGGCCGTCCCCTACCCCGCGCCCTCCGACCGGGCGATCACCTCACTGGACCATCTCCGCCAGGAGTATCTGCCCGCCACCACCGGGAAGTTGTCCGGCGTGGAGACGGCCGTGAGCGGTGACGTGGCCCGTGGCCAGGACTATGTGCACGACGAGAGGAGCCGACTGCCCCTCGTTCTGGGCGCCCTGCTCCTGCTGACGTTCGTCATGACGGCGGTGGCCTTCCGCTCGGTGATGATCGCCCTGATCGGAGTTGTCCTCAACCTGCTGTCGGCGGCCGCCGCACTCGGCGCCCTGGTCTTCGTCTTCCAGGGGAGCTGGGCGGAGAGCCTGTTGGGGTTCGACTCGCTCGGCGCCATCGCCTCGCGGGTACCTCTCTTCCTCTTCGTGATCCTCTTCGGCCTGTCGATGGACTACCAGGTGTTCGTGGTCAGCCGGATCAAGGAGGCCATGGACAACGGGATGACGGCCCGCGAAGCCGTAGTGGATGGCATATCCCGGTCGGCCAAGGTGGTGACCAGCGCCGCGATGGTGATGGTCACGGTGTTCGCCGCCTTCGTCTTCCTGCACCTCACCGAGATGAAGCAGATGGGCTTCTGCCTGGCGGTCGCGGTGCTGCTGGACGCTGTGGTCATCCGGATGGTGATCCTGCCGTCGGTCCTGCTGCTGCTCGGCGAGCGGGCCTGGCGGCCCCTGCGCCCCTCACGGCGTACGCGGACCACCGCGCCGGACCCCCGTCCCCTCCAGAACGTAATCTGACGGACATGCTTCAACGACCGCAGCGCGGCGACCCGTTCTGGATATGGATGCTCCACTGGTGGGAGAACCTGTCCTGGGCCCTCACCGCCCTTGTCGCCCTCGTCACGGCCTTGAGCGGCACGCTCACCGCGGCGAAGACCGGGCTGCTCGCGCTGCTGGCCGTGCTCGCCCTCTGCTACACGCTCGTACGCCGCCGCCCCGACAGCGGACTGCTCAGCCCGCAGGGTTATCTGTGCGTGCTCGTTCTCGCACTGGGCGGTGTCTCCTGGCTCGGTTCCGGCTTCGGAGTGCTGTACATGGTGATGCTCCCGCAGTTCGTCACCTTCGCGGACAAGGTGCGACCCGCGGTCGTCCTCAGCGGCTTCGGCGCTCTGGCGATCACCGTCGGCGGCACGCTGAGGGAGGGCTGGGGCGTTGACGTCCTCGCCAAGAACACCATCTCGTCGCTCGGCGTGTACGCGGTCGCCGTGCTGATGGCGGTGCTGACACCCAGGGCACTGGCACAGCGCGACGAACGGGTCAGGCTGCGAGCCGAGTTGAGGACCGCCCAGCTGGAGCTCTCCGAGGTGTACCAGCGTCAGGGCGCCGCGGAGGAGCGCGAACGCCTCGCCCGGGAGATTCACGACACCCTCGCCCAGGGCTTCGCCTCCATCATCGTGCTCGCCGAGGCGGCACGCTCAGGGCTCTCCGCCGACCCCGCCCGCAGCGCCCAGCAGCTTCAGTCCATCGAGCAGACCGCCCGGGAGAACCTCGCCGAGGCGCGGGTCCTGGTCGGTGCGGCCCCGCACAGCGGAGTGGCCGCCGGATCGGTCGCCGCCACACTCCGCCGGACCCTGGACCGCTTCACCGAGGACACCGGGCTCACCGTCACGGCGGAACTCGCCGAACTGACCGACACCGAGTGCGATCAGCCGACCCGGGTCGCCCTGCTGCGCTGCACCCAGGAGTCCCTGGCCAATGTCCGCAAGCACGCGGCGGCCTCCACGGTCGGCGTCGTCCTGGCCCTCCACCCCCACGGCGTCGAGCTGGAGATCACCGATGACGGCCGGGGCTTCGTGGTCGAGGAGTCCCACGGCTTCGGCCTGAACGGCATGCGCAGACGCCTCGCCGAATTCGGCGGCGAACTCAACGTCACCAGCTCGCTCGGCGACGGCACCCGGATACTCGCCACCATCCCCCTGAACGGTCGGACCTGATATGACAGCGCTGCGCGTGATCCTGGCCGACGACCACACGGTGATGCGTGCCGGACTCGTCGCCCTGCTGGCCTCCGAACCCACCATCGACATCGTGGGCGAGGCCGGCGACGGCCGGGAGGCGGTGAATCTCGTCGAGCGGCTCCAGCCGGACGTGGTGCTGCTGGATCTGCGGATGCCGGTTCTCGACGGGGTGGGCGCCACCACCGAGATTGTCGCGGGCCCCGCACGGACCCGGGTCCTTATCCTCACCACGTACGACACCGACGCGGACATCGAGCGCGGTGTGGAGGCGGGGGCGACCGGCTATCTCCTCAAGGACGCCACCCGGGAACAGCTCGTCGAAGCGATCCACTCGGCCTCCCGCGGCGAGACCGTCCTGGCCCCGCGGGTCGCGCAACGGCTGGTCGCGAGAATGCGGCAGCCCGCGCCCGTCGCGCTCACTCCGCGCGAGTCGGACGTGCTCACCGCCGTGGCCGACGGGCTGTCCAACGCGGAGATCGGCCGGCGCCTGTTCATCGGCGAGGCCACGGTGAAGACCCATCTCCTGCGGATCTTCGCCAAACTCGACGTCAGCGACCGCACGCGCGCCGTCGTGGTGGCGATGAACGGCGGCCTGCTGCGGAGACCCTGACCGGCCCCCGCACTCTCAGCATCAGCGCGGACTGTCGTGAGGTTCGGCCGAGGTGCGGCGGTACTCGGCGTTGATGCGCTGGGCTTCCTCGAGCTGGTCCTCGAGGATCACGATGCGGCACGCGGCCTCGACCGGCGTCCCCTGATCGACGAGCTCGCGTGCACGGGCGGCGATTCGCAGCTGGTAGCGCGAATACCGGCGGTGCCCGCCCTCCGAGCGGAGCGGCGTGATCAGCCGGGCCTCACCGATGGCCCGGAGGAAGCCGGGAGTGGTGCCGAGCATCTCGGCGGCCCGGCCCATGGTGTACGCGGGATAGTCGTCGTCTTCCAGACGACCACTGAGTGGCATATCTGCTGTCATCTCACCTCGTAGTGCAACGCGTCGAGGGGCCTTGGTGCCGTACGGCACCAAGGCCCCGAAGGAAATTCAACACCATCGGCCGGCTCTACTGCTGCGCCGACCTGCTGTTTCCGCTGTCCGGCCCGGTAGAGGGTCGGGAGCGCGGGGATCGTGAATGCGTGACCGGGGACCACCTTCCGTTCCGGGGTCTTGCGGTACCCGGGCCGAGTCCCTCGGGCCGGGCGATCCTGATGGCGTCTGCATCCTCCGTTCTTCCTCTGGTCTCACTCTCTGGGTACGAGAGAAACCCTAACCACCGAACCGGCCAATGTCTACTCTGGCGAGCGTAGATTTTGGAGCTTCGGAGCAAGAGGTAGTCTCCGGCATGCGGTGTGACGGGCAACACGAAGGGCCCCGCCGACATATGTCGGCGGGGCCCTTTTTCGTTGGTGCGGGACCGCTAGGCGGCCTTGCTCGCGGAGGACTGCGGCGGAGCGGTGCGGCGCGCCGGGCGGTCGGTGCGGCCACGACGGCCGCGCGAGGAGGAGGACGAGCTGCTGCGGCGGCGTTCCGTGACCGGCGCGGTGATGACGACCGGGACGCCCGAGGGCGCCTGGGCGCCCGTGATGCGGGTGAGCTCCGCGTCACCCGAGCGCACCGTGGTGGTCTGCGGGGTGATGCCCGCGGTGGCCATCAGCCGGCTCATCTCTCGGCGCTGGTTGGACGTCACCAGGGTGACGACGCTGCCGGACTCCCCGGCGCGGGCGGTACGGCCGCCGCGGTGGAGGTAGTCCTTGTGGTCGGTGGGCGGGTCGACGTTCACGACGAGGTCAAGGTTGTCGATGTGGATGCCGCGCGCCGCGACATTGGTCGCCACCAGCACGGTCACATGCCCGGTCTTGAACTGCGCCAGCGTCCGCGTGCGCTGCGGCTGGGACTTGCCGCCGTGCAGGGCGGCCGCCCGTACGCCGCTGTTGAGCAGGTGCTCGGTCAGCCGGTCGACGGCGTGCTTGGTGTCCAGGAACATCAGCACCCGGCCGTCGCGGGCCGCGATCTCGGTGGTCGTACGGTTCTTGTCCGCGCCGTGCACATGGAGCACGTGGTGCTCCATGGTGGTGACCGCGCCGGCGGACGGGTCGACGGAGTGGACGACCGGGTCGCTCAGGTAGCGGCGCACCAGCAGGTCGACATTGCGGTCCAGGGTGGCCGAGAACAGCATCCGCTGCCCGCCGGGCCGCACCTGGTCGAGCAGCGCGGTGACCTGCGGCATGAACCCCATGTCGGCCATCTGGTCGGCCTCGTCCAGGACGGTGATGTCGACCTGGTCCAGGCGGCAGTCGCCGCGGTCGATGAGGTCCTTCAGCCGGCCCGGAGTCGCCACGACGACCTCGGCGCCGGCGCGCAGGGCGCCGGACTGCCTGCCGATCGACATGCCGCCGACCACAGTGGCCAGCCGCAGCTGCACGGAGCGGGCGTACGGGGTGAGCGCGTCGGTGACCTGCTGGGCGAGCTCACGGGTGGGGACGAGCACCAGCGCCAGCGGCTGGCGGGGCTCGGCGCGGCGGCCGGCCGTACGCGCCAGCAGGGCGAGGCCGAAGGCCAGCGTCTTGCCCGAGCCGGTGCGGCCACGGCCCAGGACGTCACGGCCCGCGAGGGAGTTCGGCAGGGTCGCGCCCTGGATCGGGAACGGCACCGTCACACCCTGGTTGCCCAGGGACGTCAGCAACTGCGCCGGCATGTCGAGTTCGGCGAACGCCTCGACGGCGGGGAGTGCGGGGGTGACCGTCACCGGAAGTGCGAATTCACCCTGCGGTGCGGACGCCCGGCGACCGTAGCCGCCCGAGCGGGCCGGGGCGCCGAAACGGCTGCCGCCGCCCCCGCTCCTGCCGGATCCGAAATTGCCGGATCCGGAATTTCCGCTGCGGGGGGTGCGGGAAAAACGGTCGTTCGAGCGTTCGTTCGTGCGTGTGCGGTTCATGCGGAACCTTCCTCGATGCAGGCGCGTACCAAGGAATTCCCGCAGCGGCCGAGCAGCGCAGAGAATTGCAAGAACGTGCCAAATGAAATGCGAATAAGCCCGCGCTGAACGGGCCCGGAAATGCAAACGAGCCGGGACCCGCACCCCAAGGTGCGGGCCCCAGCCGTCAAGCGTGTGTCAGGCTTTAGGCGGGAACGATGTTCTCGGCCGTCGGGCCCTTCTGGCCCTGGGCGATCTCGAAGTTCACCTTCTGGCCCTCCTGCAGCTCGCGGAAGCCCTGGGCGGCGATGTTCGAGTAGTGGGCGAAGACGTCGGGGCCGCCACCATCCTGCTCGATGAAGCCGAAGCCCTTTTCTGCGTTGAACCACTTCACGGTGCCAGCAACCATGTCAAATCTCCTTCGAGGCAGTGAACGGACTCCACACTGTGCGAAATCCGCGTCGCCGCGATGATTACCCCGCCGGAAATGACCGGAAATACAAAAGTGCTCTCATCGGCGTATAACACGATGAGGGCACTTGAAGTTTTTGGGAACCACAACTGCAACTGAGATAGACAGTAGCACGATCGGCATGGGTGCTGTGCGCTAAGTAATTCCGCTCCGCCAGTCGCGCAAGAAATTCTCAGCGGGCGTCACGGTGATATCTGTCGCGGCGGCACTACATATGGTTTCGCCGGATCGGCTCCGAAAAATAAGCCCCGGGCCGCGCACCCCCGGGGCAGTCGCTGCCGGACGTCGGCCGCCGTCGTTTGTCGCCGCCCTCCTACGGATCTGTCCGTGATCGGTAACGGAGGGACCTCGTACGGGCGTTCGTGTGTCTTCATTGGGGCACGGCATCGGCGGAGACGGCAAAGGGGCGGGCGGACATGGCGAGGCACAAGGGAAGAGCACGGCACGTCAGGCTGGTCGCGGTGGCGCTCGGCGTGACTGTGCTGGCCGCTGCCACCTCGATGTGGACCGCGCAGGCCGACTCCACCACAGGGGGTCCGCAGGCTCGCGTCTCCGCACCGGACGCCCGGATGACGAAGGTGTCGGCGGAGATCGCGCATGCCTCGGACCGGGGCGCACGGGGCGTCAACATCACCATCGACGACGGACCGGACCCGACCTGGACGCCCCAGGTGCTCCAACTGCTGAAGGACAGCGGGGTGAAGGCCACGTTCTGCATGGTGGGCACGCAGGCCCAGGCATACCCGGACCTGGTCAAGAGGGTCGTGGCGGACGGCCACCGGCTGTGCGACCACACGGTCTCGCACGACACCACCATGGACAAGAAGTCGGAGGCCTACCAGTCCCAGCAGATCCTGGACGCCGAACGCATGATCACCAAGGCGTCCGGGGGTGTCCGGCCGCAGTACTACCGGGCCCCGGGCGGCGCATTCACCCCGTACAGCCGACAGCTCGCCGCGTCCCGGGGGATGCGCCCGCTGGGCTGGAACGTCGACACCAAGGACTTCGAGCATCCCGGCGTGGACGTCATCGTCGCCACCGTCAAGAGCGAGATATCCAGCGGACCGACCGTCCTCTTCCACGATGCGGGAGGCGACCGCTCGCAGACGCTGGCCGCCCTGCGGGAGGTGCTGCCCTGGCTGAAGGAGCAGGGATACGCCTTCGGCTTCCCCGTGCGGTGAGCTCTGGTGCGCTCCGGGAAACAAAGAACCCCCGGGCCGTCGGCCTGGGGGTTTGTCGTGGAGCGAGTGACGGGAATCGAACCCGCGCTCTGAGCTTGGGAATCACTGGCATATTCGGCATGATCATGGCTCTGAGCTGCGCAGACTGTTGAGTTCTGACCACCCAAGGGGGAGTGGCTATCGGCCCGCGTCGACCGCTGTTTACCGCTCGATCCGGTGCGCATCTGGTGCGCCCTAGGTGTATTGCCTCGTTAGGTCGGGGACGCGGCTTGCGGGTGGTTTGCCTGCGAGTGCGGTGTGTCCGCGGTGGTGATCGTAGGAGTGGAGCCAGCCGGGGAACGCTTCGCGGCGTTCGATGTCTGACCGGTAGGGGCGGGCGTAGGCCCATTCGTCGAGCAGGGTGCGGTTGAAGCGTTCGATCTTGCCGTTGGTCTGGGGCCGGTAGGGCCGGGTTCGTTTGTGGGTGATCCCGGCCGCCGCCAGGCTGTCGCGCCAGTCGCGTGGGCGGTAGCAGGAGCCGTTGTCGGTCAGAACCCGTTCGACGGCCCGGGTGCAAAGCAGGCGTCTCAGCTCTCGGCGGGGGCGGCGGGCTGGTCTGCTTGCCGGGAATCGGATCGCCATCCACGGGGTTGGTGGGGGATGTGAGCCGGAATGGGAGAGTCATGCGAGCGATTCAGGTATACGAAGTGGGCGGTCCCGAGGTGCTGCAGGAGGCCAAGGTGGACCAGCCGCGGCCGGGTCCGGGCGAGGCGATCGTGGAGGTCGCCGCATCCGGGGTCAACTTCCTGGACGTCTACCACCGCGAAGGCCGGTACAGCCTCCCGCTGCCCTTCACCCCGGGCGCTGAGGGCGCCGGCACGGTCGTCGAAGTTGGACCCGGCGTCGCTGACGTCGCAGTGGGGGACCGGGTCGGTTGGGTGGAGATTCCTGGCACGTATGCCGAGCGGGCCGTCGTGGACTCCTCCCGGCTGGTGCCGCTGCCCGACGATATCGGCTTCGAGACAGCCGCCGCCGTGCTCCTCCAAGGCATGACCGCGCACTATCTCGTCAAGGACGCCTACCCGGTTCAGGGGGGCGACACGGTGCTCGTGCATGCGGCTGCTGGTGGCATGGGGCTGCTTTTGACCCAGCTCATCACCCATCTCGGCGGCAGGGTGATCGGCACGACGTCGACCACGGCGAAGGCCGAGCTGGCGAAGCGTGCCGGGGCCGCTGAGGTGATCCTTTCCTCCGCAGTCGACGATCTCGCAGCCGAGGTGAGGAGGCTCAACGACGGTCAGGGACTGCCGGTTGTCTTCGACGGCGTCGGCGCGCACACCTTCGATGCGAGCCTCGCCAGCCTGCGAACTCGCGGCCATCTCGTGCTCTTCGGCGCGGCAAGTGGTGCCGTGCCGCCGTTTGATCCGATTCGGCTCGCCCACGGCGGTTCGCTGACCCTGATCCGGCCCAGCCTCGGGGACTTCATCGCCGATCGGTCCGAACTGCTCCGACGGGCCGCCGATGTGTTCGAGTGGGTGCGCTCCAAGGCGCTTGAGGTCACCGTAACGGGCCGCTACGCATTGTCCGAGGCCGCCCAGGCCCACAGCGATCTCGAGGCTCGGCGTACCACCGGCAAGCTGCTCGTCGTACCCGATGCGGCCGCTATTGGACGCCGCGAGGAGACGCAGAGCTGATCGCGGGTGACGAGGTCGGGGATCTTGGAGACTGGGATGTCGAGGGCATGGCCGACCGTCATCGCCAAGATCCCCGACACCGCTCAAGGACACGATGGTCCGTGCCGGGCAGTCCTCGGAGAAGGCCGCGCTGATCTATCAGCACTCCGACCATGAGCGTCAGCAAGAGGTCGCGGCCGGCCTTGACAAGATGGTGCGGGCCAAGCGGAACGAAGCTGCTGCGAAGGACGACGACGGGCCTTCTGGTGCGGATCTGGTGCAAGACGCTTAACGCGGTCTAGACAACAAAGAACCCCCGGGTCGTTGACCTGGGGGTTTGTCGTGGAGCGAGTGACGGGAATCGAACCCGCGCTCTGAGCTTGGGAAGCTCATGTTCTACCATTAAACTACACTCGCGCGGTGTGTCCCCTGAGGGGGTCGCAGCGTCGCTCACCTTACCTCATGGCCGGCCCCAGGTGCATCTGCTCCGGGGCCGTCCTGCTGTCCGGGGAGGTGATCCCGGTGCGGGGGAAGGAAGTTGAGGCGTACCGTGAGTGACCGGAGTGCCGGTTGGATTGCTGTCCTGTTCATCCCTTAATGTGGCGTTTTCTCGTCCACGCTTGATGGGGAAGGGACTTGATGGACCCGATGGAACGTACCGTCGTCCGCTGTGCCGAAGGGCATGTGTTCAGTACCAACTCGTTTCCGATGCAGCAGCTCGGGGCCGAGCGGCTCGGCCCCGGCCGGCTCATCCGCTGTCCACGCTGTGCGCGGTTGCGGCATGCCGTGCCGGTGGCGGCGGAGCAGCGGTAGCAGGAGCGAGCGGTCACCGAAGCAGGAAACAGGAGCGAGCGGAGTACAGGCGCGCGGGCCGTCCGATTGGGGCGGGGCCGCGCGCTCTGCGTATCCTCGTGGCGTGCTTCTCTCAGACAAGGACATCCGGGCCGAGATCGACGCCGGACGTGTACGCCTCGATCCGTACGACGAATCGATGGTGCAGCCATCCAGCATTGATGTGCGTCTCGACCGGTTCTTCCGGGTGTTCGAGAACCACCGCTACCCGCATATCGATCCCGCCGTCGAGCAGGCGGAAATGACGCGGCTTGTGGAGCCCGAGGGCGACGAGGCGTTCATCCTGCACCCCGGCGAGTTCGTGCTGGCGTCGACCTACGAGGTCATCTCGCTGCCGGACGACGTCGCGTCGCGGCTGGAGGGGAAGAGCTCGCTGGGCCGGCTCGGTCTGGTGACGCACTCGACCGCCGGGTTCATCGACCCTGGGTTCTCCGGACATGTGACGCTCGAACTCTCCAATGTCGCGACACTGCCCATGAAGCTGTGGCCGGGGATGAAGATCGGGCAGTTGTGCCTGTTCCGGCTCTCGTCGCCCGCCGAACACCCTTACGGCAGCGAGCGGTACGGCTCCCGGTACCAGGGCCAGCGGGGGCCGACGGCCTCGCGGTCCTTCCTCAACTTCCACCGGACCCAGGTGTGAGCACGGTGCGCGAAGAACTGACCTACGAGGGATTCGGCGTCGCGGTGCGCGAGCTCGCGCAGACCGTTGCCGATGACGGATACGAGCCCGACATCGTGCTCAGCATCGCCCGGGGCGGCGTTTTCGTCGCGGGTGGACTCGCCTACGCGCTGGACTGCAAGAACATCCAGCTCGTGAACGTCGAGTTCTACACGGGTGTGGGCACGACCCTGGAGATGCCGGTCATGCTGGCGCCCGTCCCCAACGTGATTGATTTCTCGGACAAGAAGGTGCTCATCACCGACGATGTCGCCGACACCGGGAAGACGCTGAAGCTGGTGCACGACTTCTGCCTCGGTGCGGTGGCCGAGGTGCGCAGCGCCGTCATCTACGAGAAGTCCCACTCGCTGGTGAAGTGCGAGTACGTGTGGAAGCGCACGGACGACTGGATCAACTTCCCGTGGAGCGTGGAGCCGCCGGTCGTGCGGCGCGAGGGACAGGTTCTCGACTCCTAGCCCTGGGCCCTGGGCCTCGGCCCAGGGCGGCCGCTGTCCCTGCTGCTCAGATCGTGCCGAGTTTGAGCAGCGAGAGCAGTGCGAGCAGTTCGATGGCGGACGCAGCCAGGGCCTTCGGCCAGGGCAGGTCGTGGGACTTGCTGACCATCGAGGTGAAGAGCGCTCCCGCCGCCAGCCAGGTCGCCCAGCCGATGATCTGCACCAGGCTGTTCTCGCCGCCCAGGAACAGGGCGAAGAGGAGCCGCGGGGCGTCGGTGATCGACATGATCAGCATGGAGAGGCCGACCGTGGGCTGCCAGGAGCCGTCGCCGCCCAGCTGACGGGCAAGCGTGTGCGTCACGGCACCGAGGATCAGGCCGCCGATGACGATCGAGACGCCGGTCGTCAGGACGTACGGGATCGCCGTGGAGAGCGTCGCGTTGACCGCGTCCTCGCGGGCCTTGTCGAAGCCGAAGAGCGCCAGCATTCCGTAGAGGAACGTGACGATCAGCGCGGGGCCCCAGACGGCGTGGTCGCGCATCTGCCAGAAGGTCGGGCCCGGCCGCAGCACGATGCCGCGCAGCAGGTCCTTCCAGTGCAGGCGGGGGCCGACGGGCGGGGCCGGGGTGTTGCCGGCGCGGTAGGTGTTGCCGTCGCCGTACGGGTCCTCGTTGATCGAGAAAGCCTGGGTGTGGCCCGGGTTGTTGGCGCTGTTCGGCGCGTACGGGTCCTGGGCGTACGGGTCGCCGAAGTACTCCGGCTCGCCCTGCCCGCCCTGTCCGTGCTGCCCGCCCTGCCCGTAGCCCTGCTGGGCCTGCGGCCACTGCTGCTGCATGCCCTGGCTGCCGTACGGCGGAGGCGGTGCCTGCTGTCCGTACGGCTGCTGCTGCGGTTGCTGTCGCGCTGTGCGGTTGTCACGGCCGCGTCCGTTCCTGAATCCAGCCACGCATCGAACGTACCTGCTCCGGGGCGGCCTGGTGCCGGGGCGGGCGAACGGGCCCGGCATTGCTGCTGACCTGTGACATCCCTTACGGGGGATCCCCGAGGGGATGGACCGGGGGATGGACCGACGGATGGACCGGCGCCGGGAGGAGACGGAAACGGCCGGTCCTGCCCCCGAGGCAGGTCCGGCCGCTCCTGTGTCCGTACGACGGATTACTTCACCGGTTCGGGCTCCGGCGCGCTCTCGGGCTCCTCCGAGCCGGCCGGGTCCGCGGGGACCTTCACCGAGTCGAGCAGCAGCTGCGCGACGTCGACGACCTGGAGGGTTTCCTTGGGCTTGACGCCCGCGGCGGAGCCGCTTTCGGATTCAGCCTTCTTGCCGTTGACCGAGTCGGTCAGCATGACCAGGCAGAACGGGCAGGCCGTGGAGACGATGTCCGGGTTGAGCGAAAGGGCTTCGTCGACGCGCTCGTTGTTGATGCGCTTGCCGATCCGCTCCTCCATCCACATCCGGGCACCGCCGGCGCCGCAGCAGAAGCCGCGTTCCTTGTGGCGGTGCATCTCCTGCTGGCGCAGCCCGGGGACGGCGGACATGATCTCGCGCGGCGGCGTGTAGACCTTGTTGTGACGGCCCAGGTAGCAGGGGTCGTGGTACGTGATGAGTCCCTCGACCGGGGTCACCGGGATCAGCTTGCCCTCGTCGATGAGGTGCTGGAGCAGCTGCGTGTGGTGGATGACCTCGAACTCGCCGCCCAGCTGCGGGTACTCGTTCGCGATGGTGTTGAAGCAGTGCGGGCAGGTCGCGACGATCTTCTTCGACGACTTGGGCTTCTTCGTCCCGGGGTCTTCGTCGTCTTCGCCGTACGCCATGTTCAGCATCGCGACGTTCTCCTGGCCGAGCTGCTGGAACAGCGGCTCGTTGCCGAGGCGGCGGGCGGAGTCACCGGTGCACTTCTCGTCGCCGCCCATGATCGCGAACTTGACGCCCGCGATGTTCAGCAGCTCCGCGAAGGCCTTGGTGGTCTTCTTCGCCCGGTCCTCCAGCGCGCCCGCGCAGCCGACCCAGTACAGGTAGTCGACCTCGGTCAGATCCTCGACGTCCTGTCCGACGATCGGGACCTCGAAGTCGACCTCCTTGGTCCACTCGACGCGCTGCTTCTTGGCAAGCCCCCAGGGGTTGCCCTTCTTCTCCAGGTTCTTGAGCATCGTGCCGGCCTCCGAGGGGAAGGCGGACTCGATCATCACCTGGTAGCGGCGCATGTCGACGATGTGGTCGATGTGCTCGATGTCGACCGGGCACTGCTCGACGCAGGCGCCGCAGCTGGTGCAGGACCACAGGACGTCCGGGTCGATGACGCCGTTCTCTTCGAGGGTGCCGATCAGCGGGCGCTCGGCCTCCGCGAGAGCCGCGGCGGGAACGTCCTTGAGCTGCTCGGCGGACGCCTTCTCGTTGCCCTCGGCGTCCTTGCCGCCGCCTGCGAGCAGGTACGGGGCCTTGGCGTGCGCGTGGTCGCGCAGCGACATGACGAGGAGCTTGGGGGAGAGCGGCTTGCCCGTGTTCCAGGCCGGGCACTGCGACTGGCAGCGGCCGCACTCCGTACACGTGGAGAAGTCGAGGATGCCCTTCCAGGAGAACTGCTCGACCTGGGAGACACCGAAGACGGCGTCCTCGGCCGGGTCCTCCCAGTCGATCTCCTGGCCGCCTGACGTCATCGGCTGGAGCGCGCCCAGCGCGACCGCGCCGTCGGCGTTGCGCTTGAACCAGATGTTCGGGAAGCCGAGGAAGCGGTGCCAGGCCACACCCATGTTGGTGTTGAGCGAGACCGTGATCATCCAGATGAAGGAGGTCCCGATCTTCACCATGGCGGTGAAGTAGATCAGGTTCTGCAGCGCGCCCAGGCTCAGCCCCTTGAAGGCCAGGACCAGCGGATACGAGACGAAGTACGCGGCCTCGTAGTGGTGCACGCCCGAGATCGCGCCCTCAAGGCCGCGCAGGGGCAGGATCGCGAGGCCGATGATGAGGATGACGTACTCGACGAAGTACGCCTGGCCCATCTTCGAGCCGGCGAACCGCGACTTGCGGCCGGCCCGCGAGGGCAGGTTGGAGAGCCGGATCGCCATCAGGATCAGGATGCCGACGGTCGTCGCGAGTCCGATGAACTCGGTGTACATCTCCAGGGGTACGAAGGTGCCGATCCCCCAGGGGAGCACCCAGTCGGCCTGGAACAGCTGGCCGAACGCCTGGATCAGGGTCGGCGGCAGCGTCAGGAAGCCGATCGCGACGAACCAGTGCGCGAAGCCGACGATGCCCCACCGGTTCATCCGGCTGTGCCCGAGGAACTCCCTGGCCAGGGTGATCGTTCGGGCCTTGGGGTTGTCGGTACGGCTGCCCGCGGGGACGGACTGGCCGAGCTTTACGAACCGGTAGATCTGCGCGACGGCTCGCGCGATGAGCGCGATGCCGACGACGGTCAGCACCAGCGACACAATGATCGCGGCGAGTTGCATTGGGGGCTCCTCGGGCCTGCGAGGGATGGGCTTCAGAACGATTACTAAGCGGTAACTTATGCAGTCCGTCTGAGACTACCCATTTCCGCGGTCGCAATGTAGTCGGGCCGGCGGTGATCTGTGTCGCTGAGGTGAGCCTCACAGCCCGGTCCCGGCCCAGTCTCACAGCCTTGTCCCGGCCCGGCCGGACGGTCCGGTCTCACAGCCGGGCGGTCCGGTCTCACAGTCGGGCGGTCCGGTCTCACAGTCGGGCGGTCCGGTCTCACAGCCGGTCGGTCTGGTCTCACAGCCGGTCGGTGCCCGTCCCGCACCGGTTGCGCGCATCGAAGACGTACGACGCGCACCGCTCGACCATCGCGTAGTCGAAGACGTCGTGGTCCGTCGCCACGACCACCGCGTCCGCCTCCCGCACCTCGTCCTCCGTCAGCTCCACGCAGAGCAGGTCGCGCGGCAGGAGGAACGGTTCGGCGTACGGCTCCACGGCCCGGACCCTGGCCCCGCGCTCCTTCAGCAGCCCGGCGACCTCGACCGCGGGGGACTCGCGCACATCCCCCGTGTTCCGCTTGTACGCGAGGCCGAGCACCAGCACCCGGGCGCCGGCCAGCTCCATCCCGAGCTCCTTCCGCAGCCCCTCCGCCACCCGCCGCACCACGTACTCCGGCATGTGCTCGTTGATCTCGTTGGCGAGCGAGACGAACTTGACGTCGTGCTTCAGCTGCCGCCGCACCTGCCACGACAGATACGAGGGATCGACCGGCAGGCAGTGTCCGCCGACGCCCGGTCCCGGCAGGAACGGCATGAAGCCGAAGGGCTTCGTCGCCGCCGCCCCCACCGCTTCCCAGATGTCGACGCCGAGCGGCCGCGCGCACATCGCCAGTTCGTTGACGAGGGCGATGTTGACGTGCCGGAAGGTGTTCTCCAGCAGTTTGGTGAGCTCGGCCGTGCGCAGCGAGGAGACCGGGACCGTCCGCGTCACGATCCGGTCGTAGAAGGCCTCGACCGCCTCCAGTGCGTGGTCGTCGATGCCGGAGACGATCTTGGGGGTGTTCACCAGGTCCCAGCGTGCGTTGCCCGGGTCGATGCGCTCGGGGCTGTAGCCCAGGTGGAACCCCTCGGGTCCCGCCCGCAGCCCGCTGCCCTCCTCCAGGAGGGGGAGCAGGATCTCCTCGGTCGTGCCGGGGTACGTCGTCGACTCCAGGACCACCGTCGCGCCGGGGGTCAGGAGAGGGGCGACGGCGCGGCCCGCGCTCTCCACGTAACTCAGGTCGGGGACCCCGTCCCGCAGTGGCGTGGGCACGGTGATGACGCAGACGTCGAGGCCGGCCGCGTCGGCGTACGCCGTGGAGACCCGCAGCCGTCCGGAGTCGAGGACGGCGATCAGCCGTTCGCCGGTGATGTCCTCGATGTACGAGTCCCCGGCGCCCAGCCGCTTGACGCGCAGTTCGTCGGTGTCCAGGCCGGTGACCAGGAACCCCGCCTCCGCGGCCCGGACGGCCAGCGGCAGTCCGACGTAGCCCAGTCCGACGACGGCCAGGTGCGTGGTGGGGGCCGAGATTGCTGTGCTCATGCGGTGGTTCCCCGATTCAGCGGAAGCGGTCGTGTTATTCGACACATATTGGGACATAACGAACTACCTTGTGGATGGCTGAGCCAGATGCCGTTCCGGCATCACCCCGATACCGCAACGGCAACCGCAACCGAACGGGCGGCGCATGAATCCCTCGACGTACCTGGTCACCGGTGGTGCCGGTTTCATCGGCTCGCATCTCACCGACGCGCTCCTCGCACAGGGCCACACCGTGGTCGTGCTCGACGACCTCTCGACCGGCAGCAGGTCCAACCTCGACGCGGCCTGGCCCAACCCGCGGCTGCGCTTCATCCGCGGCTCCGTCCTCGACGGCCGCCTCGTCGACGAACTCACCGGCCGCTGCGACCGGGTGGTGCATCTCGCGGCCGCGGTCGGCGTCAAGCTGATCGTCGAGCAGCCGCTGACGTCCTTCCGCACCAACGTGCGCGGCACCGAGAACGTGATCGAGGCCGCGCACCGCCACGGCCGACCGATCCTGCTCGCCTCCACGTCGGAGATCTACGGAAAGAACTCGGCGGGCCCCCTCACCGAGACCTCGGACCGCATCCTCGGCGCGACCTCCGTCGCCCGCTGGTCGTACTCCACGGCCAAGGCGGTCGACGAGATCCTGGCCTTCGCCTACCACCGCGAACTGGGCCTGCCCACCACAGTGGTGCGGCTCTTCAACACCGTCGGGCCGCGGCAGTCCCCCGCGTACGGGATGGTCGTGCCGCGCCTCGTCCGCCAGGCGGTCGCGGGCGCACCGCTGACGGTGCACGGCGACGGCAGCCAGCGGCGCTGCTTCGCGCATGTCGCGGACGTGGTGGAAGCACTGCTCGGGCTCCTCGGTCTCCTCGGCGGGGCGGGCGCGGCCGGCCAGGTCTTCAACATCGGCACGGCCGAGGAGACGACGATCGCGGACCTCGCGGCCCGCATCGTGCGGCGCAGCGGCTCGCCGTCCCCGCTGGAACTGGTGCCGTACGCGCAGGCGTACCCGACCGGCTTCGAGGACATGGAAAGGCGCCTCCCCGACACCGGGCGCCTGCGGGCCCTCATCGGCTGGACTCCCAGGCGGTCCCTCGACGACATCCTCGACGCGACGATCGCCGAAGCGCGCTGCGAACTCGAACCGGCCCTGGTCTGACGGGTGTTGTACGGACTCGCGGCCACAGCCGCCGCACTCTTCCTCGCCGCCCTGCTCACCGAGGGCCTGCGGGCGCTCGCCGTGCGCACCGGAGTTCTCGACCGCCCCGGCGCCCATAAGGGCCATACCCGTCCCACCCCGCACTTCGGCGGGGTCGCGGTCGTCACGGCCACCCTGACCGTCGCGGCGATCGGCCCCTGGGACGTGCCCGTGCCGCTGCTCGCGGCGGGCGGGGCGGTCGCGCTGACCGGCCTGGTGGACGACCTCCGGCCCCTGGGGGCGCGGCCGCGGCTGGCCGTCGAGACGGGGGCGGCTGCCGTCGTCGCGTACGACACCGGGCTCACGCTCCTCACCGGCGTGCTGGCCGTCGGCTGGATCGTCTTCGTCACCAACGCCTTCAATCTGCTGGACAATTCGGACGGTGCGATGGGCGCGGTCGGCGCGGTCACCGCGCTGGGGCTCGCGCCCTGCGCGGTCGCCGCCGACCGTCCCGGCCTCGCCGTGGTGCTCTGCCTGCTGGCCGCCGCGCTCGGTGGATTCCTCGTCCACAACTGGCATCCGGCCCGGATCTTCCTGGGCGACTGCGGCTCGCTCTTCACCGGTTTCGTGCTGGCGTCGGCGGCCGTCGCGGTCCACGCGGGCTCGACCCCGGCGCAGGCCGCCGGCGGCCTGCTCACGCTGACCCTGGTGGTCACCGCCGACACCGCGCTGGTCGTCGCCTCCCGCCGCCGTGCGGGCCGGCCACTGCTGCTCGGCGGCACGGACCACATCGCCCACCGGCTCCGCAGGCTCGGGCTGACCGTGCAGGGCGCGGCCGTGGTGCTGGGGCTCGCGGCGGCGGCGGGGACGGGTGCCGGGATCCTGATCCACCGCGGAGTGCTGCCGCCCTCGGCGGCGCTGGTGTTCGTGGCGGGGGCGCTGCTGGCCGTCGTACGGCTGCTGAAGGTCCGGGTGTACGGGACGACACGGGCGCCCGCCCGGACGCGTACCCCCGCCATCGAGACGGCGCAGGTGCGGGCATGACACCGACGACTGCGGGCATGACACCGACGACCGCGGGCATCACACCGACGACTGCGGGCATGACCCTGACGACCGTCCCCTGCGCGGGCGTCCCGGTGGCCGCGACCACCCCCGCCCGCGCCGCCGAGACCCTGGTCGCGATGGCGGTACGGGGCGAGGCCGCCGACGTGCACCTCTGCAACGCCTACACCCTGGCCCTGGCCGACCGGGACCGCGCGCTGCGCGACCTGCTCCGCGCCTCGGCCCTGAACCTCCCCGACGGCCAGGGCGTGGTGTGGGCCAACCGCCTTGCGCACCGGGGGAGTTCACTGCCCCGCATGCGGGTCTACGGCCCCGACCTCTTCCTCGACGTCTTCCGTGAGGGCCGGCCGGCGGACGTACGCCACTACCTCCTCGGCTCCACCCCGGAGGTCCTCGACCGCCTCGCGGCCGAACTGCGCACCCGCTTCCCCCAGGCGAGGATCGTGGGCATCGAGTCGCCCCCGTTCCGCGAACTGACCGACGAGGAGCGGGAGTCGCAGCTCGTACGGATCCGAGCCAGCGGCGCTCAGATCGTCTGGCTGGGCCTCGGCACCCCCAAACAGGACCACGAGGCCGCCCGCCTGGCCGCCGCGCACCCCGCCGTATACGTCGCGGTCGGCGCGGCCTTCGACTTCATCTCAGGCAACAAGCCCCAGGCCCCGCTGTGGATGCAGCACCACGGCCTCGAATGGCTCTTCCGGCTCTGCAGCGAACCGCGCCGGCTGTGGCGGCGGGTGCTGTGGGGCCACCCCAGGTTCATCTGGGCCGTCTGCAAAGGGACACGAAAGGGATGCCGATGACCACTCTCCTCCACCGGATTCGGAGCACGGCACAGCGCTTCGGCATCGACATCGCCCGCTATCCGGCCAACTGGTCGGGACACCAACTCGTGCAGCTGCTGCGCCGGTTCGAGATCGACCTGGTGCTCGACGTCGGCGCGCACGCGGGCGGCTACGGCACGATGCTGCGCCGCTCCGGATTCAACGGCCGCATCGTCTCCTTCGAGCCGCTCAGCCGACCGCGCGCGGAACTGCGCCATGTCTCGGCCGACGACCCGCACTGGACGGTCCTCCCCTACGCGCTCGGCGACGAGACGGGCACGGCGACCATGAACGTCGCGGGCAACGCAGGCGCCAGCAGCTCGGTGCTCCCCATGCTGCCGCGCCACCGCGCCGCCGCCCCCCACGCCTCGTACACCGGTGAACAGCCCGCCGAGATGCACCGCCTCGACACCATCTGGGAGCAGATCGTCGCGCCCGGCGAGCGGGTCTTCCTCAAGATGGACGTGCAGGGGTACGAGGGCCGGGTCCTGGGTGGGGCCGGTGAGCGCGCGAGCGAATGCGCGGGCATTCAGACCGCGGCCTCGTTTGTTCCGCTCTTTGAGGACGGACTGCTGTTCACCCACGCACTCGCGCTGGCCGGTGGACAGTTGGGGATGACTCTGATGTCCGTTGTACCGGGCCTCACTGACCCACGCACCGGTCAGATGCTCCAGTGCGACCTGGTGCTCTTCCGCGAGGACCGTGAGGACCGCGAGGGCCGCAACGAGAGCCGCTTCTCCGGGGCCGCCCGTAAGGAGCCAGGCGAGCAGCAGCTCCCGGTCCAGCCGGTGCGCGGATGACCTCCCTGCGGATCGCACTCGTCCACAGCTTCTACGGCTCCGAGGCGCCCAGCGGCGAGAACGAAGCGGTGCTCGCACAGGCCGCGGCACTCGGCAGGGCCGGGCACGACGTCCACCTGGTGGCCGCCCGCACCGACGAACTGCGCGAGCGGTCCGGTTACGCGGCGAGGTGCGCGGTCACCGTGGCCACCGGACGAGGCCGCTCGCCCGTGCGGGAGCTGCGGTCCTTCGCACCTGACGTGGTGCACGTCCACAACCTCTTCCCGAACTTCGGCCGCGACTGGACGTCCGGATGGACGGGCCCGCTGGTGACGACCCTGCACAACTACCGCCCGCTGTGCGCCGCCGCGACCCTCTACCGCGATGCCGGCCACTGCACCAGCTGCCTCACCGGCGACCGCTGGGCGGGCCTGCGCCACGGCTGCTACCGCGGCTCGCGCACCGCCACCCTGCCGCTCGCCTGGGCGGGCCGGGGCGGAGTGGCCGCGGACCCGCTGCTGCGCAGGGCGGACCGGGTGGTGGTGCTCTCGGAGCTGAGCCGCGACACCTATGCGCGGGCCGGACTGCCCGTCGGACGCACGGCTCTCATCCCCAACTTCGTCTCCCCTGTGGACGCCCCGGCCGCCGGGCCGGGCTCCGCCTGGGTGTACGCGGGACGGCTCAGCCCAGAGAAGGGCATCGTCGATCTGCTCCGGAAGTGGCCGGAAGGCGAACGGCTCGACGTGATCGGAAGCGGTCCGATGGAAGCGGCCTGTCGGGCGGAGGCGCCCGCTTCGGTGCGCTTCCTCGGAGCGCTCGGCCGCGAGGAGCTCCGCCGCGGCCTGTCCGCCTACCGGGGACTGGTCTTCCCCAGTCGCTGCCTCGAAGGCGTACCGCTGGTCTATCTGGAGGCCCTGGCCGCCGGGCTGCCCGTACTGGCCCTTGAAGGTTCCACCGTCCCCGTGCTGGTGCGCGCCGAGGGGACGGGCCATGTCGTCGGCTGGGACACCCCGTTGGCGGACTCGCTGCGGGCTGCGGGCAGGGATTTCCCCGCGCTGCGTGAGCGCTGTCGCGAGGTGTACGGACAGCGGTACGGCGAGGAGGCCTGGGTGGGCGCGACCGTGCGGATGTACGGGCAGGCGTCCGGGCACGGGGCTGGGTCGCTGCCCAGTGCGATCCCTGTGGCGGCCGTATGAACACGGCACGCGTGACTGTCGTCCAGCCGTACCTCACCCCCTACCGGCTCCCTTTCTTCGCCCGGCTGACCGAGGAGCTCGCCCGCCGGGACATCGAACTCACCGTGGCGCACGGCAGACCGGTCGGTTCGTCCGCTCGGCGCGGGGACGGTCTCAGCCCCGCCGGAACCGTCCTGTTGCGACAGCGCGATTGGCAGATCGCCGGGCGCCGCCTGCTCTGGCGGGACCTGCGCGAGGTGGTCCGCTCCAGCGACGCCGTCGTACTCAGCCAGGAGCTGCGCCACCTGGACACCTACCCGCTGCTCGCCCGCCGCCGGGTGAAGGTCGCGCTCTGGGGGCACGGCAGGACGTGCCCGGTGCGCCACGGGGCCGTCCTGCGACACGCGAAAGCGGCCCTGACCCGACGCGCCGACTGGTTCTTTGCGTACACCGACGAGGGCCGCGAGTACGCCGAGCGGTCCGGTCTCTCGCCGCGGTGCATCACCGTCCTGAACAACGCGATCGACACGGCCTCACTCGCCGCCGCGCGCGAGAAGGTCGGCGACACCGAACTCCGGGAGTTCCGCGAGCGGTACGGACTGACCGCAGGGCGGACCGGGCTGTACATTGGCGCCCTCGACACCCCCAAGCGGGTGCCCTTCCTGCTGGACGCGGCGGAGGAACTGGCCCGTCGCATCCCGGGGTTCAGGTTGCTGGTGGCCGGGGACGGCGCCGAGCGTGCGCTGGTCGAGGGGGCCGGCCCTGCCGTGGTCTACACGGGCACCGCGTCCGACCGGGACAAGGCGCTGCTCGGGGCGGCGGCGGACATCATGCTCACGCCGGGCGCCGTCGGGCTCTGCGCCGTCGACTCCTTCGCCCTCAGGGTGCCCGTCGCTACTACCCGATGGCCATTCCACGGGCCTGAGTTCAGCTATCTGGAGCACGGGCGGAACGCTCTGATCACCACCGACGACCCGGACGCCTACAGCGATGCTGTGATGCAACTGCTTTGCAGTCCAAGGAGGTTGGCGTCCATGCGACGCTCCTGCCGGGTCGATGCACAGCGGTACACGGTCGAGGGAATGGCAGCCGCATTCGCACATGGAACGGAGAGGATGATCCATGGCGCGTGATGTACGCATGAGGCGCATTGTCCGGTACGGGTCGCTGGCCCTCGGGCTGCTCATCGTGGCCACGGCCGGGGTCGCCTGGATGCTCTATGCGCGGATCACCGGCAACATCCGTACCGATGAGGCGGCCACCCAGGCGCTCGACGCCGACCGCGCGGCGCGGCCGCGCGCGCTGCGGCCCGGGGCGCAGAACATCCTGGTGATGGGGTCCGACAAGGAGGGGAACTACGGCAGCGAGCGGGCCGACACGACGTTCCTGCTGCACTTGTCGGCGGACCGGAGCCGGGTCGCGATGGTGAGCGTGCCGCGCGACCTCATGGTGAGCATCCCCAGCTGCCGGGAGCCGGGCGGCGGCCGGAGCCGCGCCCAGTACGCCCAGTTCAACTGGGCGTTTCAGTTCGGGGGTTCGGCCTGTTCCATCCGTACCTTCGAAGACCTCACCGGGGTGCGCGTCGACCATCATCTGGTCGTCGACTTCTCCGGCTTCGAGCGGATCGTGAACGCGGTCGGCGGGGTCGACGTCAAGGTGCCCCAGTCGATGACGGTGCCGGACGACACCCTGGTGCTGAAGCCGGGCGAGCAGCATCTGAACGGGCATCAGTCGCTCGTCTTCGTACGCGCGAGGACGGGTGTCGGCGACGGCAGCGACCTGCAGCGCATCGAGCGCCAGAAGCAGTTCATGCGCGATCTGCTGGAGCGGACGCGCAGCGGCGGCATGCTCGCGAAGACGACCCGGATGTATCCGGTGCTGAACGCGGTGACGCAGTCGCTGACCGCGGATCCGGGCCTTGATTCGCTGGACGAGATGTACAGCCTGGTGGACGCGGCCCGGCGCATCCGCCGCAGTAGTACGTCCATGGTCAATGTGCCGGCCGAGGACCACCCCGAGTACTGGGGCCGTCTAAGGCTGATTGGCGGACCGTCGAAGGCGCTGTTCAAGGCGTTGCGCGAGGACCGTCCGCTGGCGAAGGTCGACGGTCCGTAGTTCCCCGGTGCCCGGTCGCCGTCGAGCGGGGCGATCTGGTGGGTCCAAGCGGCAGTAGTCGGCCTCTGCTGCTCGACGCTCTCGCCCCGTACCTGACCGCTGCGGTGTCGGCCGATGTCACGGCTGGTCTAGAGGATGGTGATCTGCCGGATGTAGAGCCTGCGTCGAGGCCATCGATGACCTCTGCGACGCCGTCCCAGTCCGCGATTCCAAGGATCCGTGCGTCCCGGTCAGACTCTTCCCGATGGATGGCTGGGCCGTGTTTGTCACGGCAATCAAGACTGAGGGTCTCTCTGTCCGACCTGATTCTTCAGCCGTGCGCGAATTGCCTGGCGCCCATGCCGGGGGATTGGGTACAAATCGCCCTAATCTCGTCACTGGAAACATCAGGCGACGAGAGAGCAAGCCCTATGCGCGTGCTGCACGTTCTGAATGAGCTCAGGGCCTCTGGGGCCGAGACCATGCTCCGCAGCGCTGCGGAGCAGTGGAGTACCCATGGGGTCGAGGCGGAGATTCTCGCTGTCGCGGAGGTGCCCGGACCGTACGCGGACGAACTGCGCGAGGCCGGCTACGTGGTCGGTCATGAATCGGACCGTGCGCTGCGACGCGTTCCAGCCCGGTTGCGGACGCGGGTGGCTGCAGGACGGTACGACATCGTCCATCTGCACGCCGAGCGTGGCAACTTCTGGTTCGCGCTGGCGGCGCGCAGTGCGGGTGCGGATGTGGTCCGTACTGTGCACAACAACTTCTCCTTCAGCGGGAAACTGGCACTGGAACGCACGGTTCAGCGCGGTCTCCTACGTGTTGCCCGCGTGGGCGCGCATGTCGCGGTGGGGTCTGAGGTGGCCGAGAACGAGTGGCGCCGGTTCCGAAGCCCGGCTCAGGTGGTCGACAATTGGTACGACCCCGTATTCGTACCGCCAGAACTGGAACAGCGCCGCAGAGCGCGGGCCGCGATGGAGGTCGGCGATGCGGAGACGGTGCTGGTCAGCGTCGGCAACTGCTCGCCGGTGAAGAGGCATGACGCTGTGCTGGCAGCGCTCGCCCATCCGCGCTGCCCTTCAGACATGCGCTATCTCCATGTCGGTGAAGAGGCGGAGGACCGGCCGGAGAGGGCGCTTGCCGAACGGCTCGGTCTGGCGGATCGAGTGCGTTTCCTCGGACGGGTCCACGCCCTGCCGATTCTGCATGCCGCCGATGTTTTTGTGATGCCATCCCGGTATGAGGGGATGAGCATTGCCGCAGTGGAGGCGCTCGCGACCGGTCTGCCTGCGGTCCTCGCGGACGCTCCTGGGCTGAGGGAGTTGGCTTCGGTATCCGAGGCTGTCACTCTCGCCGACACCGATCCGGGCACCTTGGCCGATGCGTTGGCCTCGGCGGCTCGGCGATCGAAGAAGCGGTCCCGGTCGGACGGGGTCGACGCAGTCGAGAAGATCCGGCTTCGGTACGGCATGACCCGAGGCGTGGCTGAGTACGCGGAGGTCTATCAGCGGCTGGTCACCCGCTGACGGCCGGGGCCGGGGCCCGATCGAGAGGTAGACGTCAGGCCGAGGCGGTGCGCCACGGCGTACAGGGGGAGCCGCTTCCATAGCAGCACCAGCCCACCGAGGACCGTCAGAGCGACTGTGAGACCGGTGTACGGGCCGCGTTCCGCCGCTGGCCCGATGGCGAAGAGGGCACCTCCGACGGCCGCGTGTGCAGCGTGATCGCGAAGTGCGGTTACGAAAAAGGGGCGTCCCCAGCGGACAAGCTGAGCCCCGTGTGCGGCGAGCGGACCTGTCACCGAAGCTGCCGTGAGCAGCGTCAGGCTGTGCTGCAGGGTGGCCGCACCGAGGGTGCAGGCGATAGCTGCTGCTGCCCAGCACTGGGAGCGGATCAGCGCGGCCGGGTCGTGTCGTACCTGGTTGATGGAGTCGCCCACCGATGTCACCAAGGAGAAGGCGGCACCTGCGGCGAGCAGAGGTACCAGGTGTCCGGCGAGCTCCCAGTCGGGGCCCAGCAGCAGCGGCAGCGCGGTCGGCCCGAGGGCCGCGACGGTGCCGAAGCCGATCAGCCCGATCGCTGAGGCGACACACAGCGCGTCGCGCTCGGCCCGTACGTCGTGGGACTCCGCCAGGACCGGCGCCACAGCCCGGTTGATGCCCTGGGCCAGCATGGTCAGCGGCAGCCCGGTGAACAGCGATGCCCGTGAGTAGTACCCGACGGTCGTCGGTCCCAGCAGCGCGCCGGCCAGCCAGAGCGGGGCCGTGTTGCAGCCGTACTGCACCAGGCTGTGCCCGGCGAAGAAGGTGGAGGGGCCGAGGAGTTCGGCCAGCGGGGGTCGCGGCCCGTCGGGGAGCTTCCGGGCGACGAGCAGCCGCAGCGAGCCCGCGAGCACGACGGAGGAGGCGATCGGGGCTGCGACTGCGAGGGCATACGGGTTCCAGCCGTACCCCAGCAGGATCACCGAGAGCCCGAACCCGGTGCATTGACCGAGAAGTTCGTACCGTACGACCTCTGCGGCGAGCCCCATTCGGCGCAGGGCTGCGGAGGCGGCCAGGGCCACTGGGACGACGAGGAACTGGGTGCTCAGCAGGCGCAGTAGTGTCACCAGCCCCTCAATATCCCAGAGCACACCTGCGGCAGGGGCGGCCAGTTGGACGAGGAGGAAGCAGCAGGCGCCGGTGATGGTGGTGGTGCGTAGCGCCAACCCGACGAGGGGACGCGTCAGCTCAGGGGTGCGCAGCAGACAGGTGGCTACTCCGCCGTTGGCGAAGTAGCCCAGCAAGCCGAGGACTGCGGTGGCGATGGCGTAAGCGCCGAAGGCGGTGGGTGCCACGAGGCGTGCGGTGCAGGCCGTGTAGCCGAGCTGGAGGACCACGGTCAGGGCCGACCCCGCGTAGTTCCACAGCAGGCTGCGCGCTGCCGAGCGGGCGGTGGTCATGGCGCCGCGCACCGGGCGGGACCGAAGGCGGCCCACGGGTCGTCGGGCGGGGCGGGCAGCGGAAGATGCCGACTGAGCATGTGCAGCAGCGCCTCGCGTTCGGTGAGCCGCTCGCGGACCCAGGCGCTGCCGCGCGCACCGGCCGCCGCCAGGGCCTGTGGGTCCGCTCGCAGCAGGCAGCGGGCGAGTTCGACGGCCGCCTCGGGGGTGTCCGCGAGATGCAGGCCGTGGTCGGGCCCGGGCAGCCAGTCCAGGCCGGGCTGCCGGGAGTTGATGTGGTTGCGGCCCGTACTCAGGGCAATGGGGAGCCGGTCGGAGTAGTAGCCGTGGTGGTGGTTGTAGTGGTCCCAGCCCGCGGTGACACGGGCTCGGCGCAGGACGGGGACCTGTTCGGCGAACGGCACAGGACCCCGCGCGCCCGGGCCGCGCCAGCCTCTTCCGTACACCCGGGTGCGGGTGCCGGGGAGCCGCTGCAGACCGTGTACGAGGCGGGCCCGGTCACGGTTTCCCACAACGCGTTCCAGCAGTCCGAAGCGGAGGTAGCGGTTGCCGATGAAGGCGATGTCGTCACTGGGGGGCGTGTCGGCGGGCGGTTCGGCGGAGGGAAGGGGCAGCACGTTCGGTACGTAGTCGATCCGGCCGGGAGCGAGAGCTCCGAGCAGTGCCTTCTGTTCCCCGACGGCGACGCTGAACACCGCGTCCGCGTGGCGCAGCCAGGCCCGTGCGGCGGGGGGCAGTTGCTTGGACCCGCCCCAGGCGTCGCCCTCCCAGAACACGACGGGGGGCGAGCCCAGCAGGCGCAGCAGATCACGCACCTGGCCTTCCCTCCAGGGAAAGGATCCTGGCGTCTGTACGAAGACGAGCCGGGGCGCCGCCTCCCCGGCCGTCGCGACGGCGCGCGCGAGTCCGTCCGCGCGGGGGGAGATCACGGTGTGCGTGAGGTGCCCCTCGGCGGCCAGGGCGGCGAAGGCCGCCACGA
>NZ_JAFLRJ010000671.1 GCF_017315755.1 Streptomyces beijiangensis | reverse complement strand
CATCGACGGTCAGGTCCTCGTGCTGGGCGAGGTGGCTGGTTATCCACCGCGAGACGACCGGGCCGAAGCGGCCTTCGCGGGTGGAGCCGAGGACGACGGCGATGCGCAGGGTGTCGGTCATGGGGAACTCCTGTGATGTGTACGGCGTATCGATCTGCGTACACCGTACACAGCGAATGTGTACGGTGTCTACTGGCGATACGCTGTACACGGAGAGTCGAGAAGAGGAGGCCGACTGATGGCAGGCGAGCAGAAGAAGGACGGGGACAGAGTGGAGCTCTCGCTCTGGGAGCGCCTCGAACGCCCCGCGCCCGCGGCCCGTACCTCACTCACCCCGCGGAAGATCGCGGAGGTGGCGGTCGCGATCGCCGACGCGGAGGGCTTCGCCGCCGTCACCATGCGGCGGCTGGCCAAGGAGCTGGATGTCGCGCCGATGGCCGCGTACCGCCATGTCTCCGGCAAGGACGACCTCTGGGCGCTGATGATCGACCGCATCTTCACCGAGCTCGGAGCCGCTCCCGAGGCGAAGGGCTGGCGGGGAGTGCTGCGCGCGGAGGCCTTGAACGTAAGGGAGCTGATGCTCCGGCACCCCTGGATGGGCGAGCTCCCGGCCCCGCTCTTCGTGCTGACCCCGAACCGTATGGCGGCCGCGGAGCGCCAGCTCGCAGGGCTCGACGGGCGGGGCCTGGACGTCGACACGATGATGGTCGCGATGCGCACCGTCAACGCGTACGTGTACGGCATCACGCGCTCGGAGGTGGCCCTCCACTCGTACATGAAGCAGCACGGCTGGGACAACCCGGACCAGACGCGGACGGCCCTCGCGCCGCAGATGATGTACCTGATGGGGACGGGCCGCTATCCGACCTACCACCGCTACACGCGGGAGGCGGAGCACAAGGACGACCCGTCCTGGGAGTTCGAACTCGGCCTCGACTGCGTGCTGGACGGCATCGAGGCCCGGCTGGAACCGGGCAGCTGACGGTCCGGCGGNNCCGCCCGGGACCAGCCGGGCGAGGAGCTGCCCCACCACCGGGCCCGCCTGCGGGTCGGCCATCGCCTCGCCGATGCTCGAGTCGAGCGTCACCGGAATCCGCAGCACGTCCCCCTCGACGTCGACGCGTGCCGTGGCCCGGAGGTCGCGGCTGGAGGAACCCACGTGCACCTCGTACGCACCGCCCTCCACGATCCAGCGGTCGGTGCGGGTCTCCCAGTACGCCAGGTCCTCACGCCGTACGGCGACGCCGACCGTGACGCTCGCGCCGGGCTCCAGGTCCACGGCCGCGAACCCCTTCAGCTCGCGGGGCGCGCGCACCACGGCCGAGCCGGGCTTCCCGGTGTAGACCTGGACGATCTCGCGTCCCGCGCACGTACCGGTATTGGTGACGGTGACCCGCACGGTGATGCCGGACGCGTCGACGACGGCTTCGGGGGCGGAGTACGCGAAGGACGTGTACGACAGGCCGTGCCCGAAGGGG
>NZ_JAFLRJ010000670.1 GCF_017315755.1 Streptomyces beijiangensis | reverse complement strand
AACCACTGCCGCCGCCGTACGACAATGCCCCGCCCTACGACCCGAACGCGTACGGCGGCGGCAGTGGTTACGGCGCCGCGGACCCGCTCTCCGGGATGCCGCCGCTGGCCCCGAGCGGCAAGCGCGTGCTGGCCAGGCTGATCGACATCGTGATCATCACGGCGGTCGTCTGGCTGATCTCGCTCATCTTCGGCGGCTACAAGTACGACACGGACCACGTCAACTACGGCCGCTCCATCGGACAGGGTCTGCTCGGCGCGGTGCTCTACATCGGCTACGACGTGCTGATGACGGTCAAGCAGCAGGGCCAGACCGTCGGCAAGCGCGTCATGAAGCTGCGGACCGCCAATCTCAACGACGGTTCGACGCCCACCGTGCAGACGGCCTTCGTGCGCGCCGCGGTGCTGTGGCTGCCCGCGGTGTTCTGCTGCGCGTGCATCTGGACAGCGATCTGCGGCGGCTGGAGCTTCTTCGACAAGCCGTACAAGCAGGGCCTGCACGACAAGGCAGCGAAGACGGTCGTGGTCGAGGCCTAGAGCCTCATCGCCGCAGCGAATGCTCGCTCACTCGCTCGGCACCCGCCCGGGTGGTACGGGGCTGCGGGACCCTGGTGGGAGGTACGGAGGCGGCGGCGTGGTCCTTGAGGGCCGCGCGCGCCGCCTTCGGCATGGGGACGGTCAGCGCGACCAGCAGCCCGAGTACCAGGGCGGCGAGGACGATGACGGCCACTCCGACGCCTGTCTGCGTCTGGGAGAGCAGCAGCATGGCGACGGTGGAGAAGATGACGGTGGCCGAACCGTAGGAGAGCTGTGCGGCAGTCGGACGCGGCATGGCGATATCCGTCCTCGGGACAGCGATGGGGGAACAAGTCGGTCTCGACTGAGGGAACCATCTCGGCGAGCGACTCTATTCCGACGGATGCCCGAGCGGAACGGTTGGTAAGCGTGACCTAACCCACGGTGGGGGGTCATGGGGGGCGCACGGAGTCATCCCCCCATCCAACTGGCGAGACGGGCGCGCCGGTTGAGCGGTGCGCGGGGGGCTGCGCGACGAGATTCGAGAGTGTTCGGATACCGGGAACGCCCATTCGCATAATGCAGTTACCATGCCCAAGTCAAGATCTGTTATTTCTTCCTCACCTCCGGTCAAATGGCGTCACTTGTGACGCGTGGCGCGCTTGCGCCACGGAGGAGGGGAACTTTTAAGTGACCACGAAGAGACGGGCGTTGCGATCCACCGCCGTCCTCATCACCCTCGCGGCAACTGCCGCGACCGGAGCGGCCATCAGCTCGGCGCAGGCCGACACCAAGGCTCCCGCGGGCATTGACCGCCGGGACCCCGGCACTGTGAACGGCCAGAAGCACGACATCGACGGCCCGTTCAGCAAGCAGCAGGACAAGGAGCGCCAGGCCGCGCTCGAGCAGGTCATATCCGGTTCCGCCAAGGTGCAGCAGCGCGGCGCTTCCAAGGTCGTCAAGCTCGACGACAAGAAGTACGTCGAGCTGGGCCGCGAGAAGACCGACAAGATCTTCACGGTCCTCGCGGAGTTCGGCACCCAGGTCGACGACACCACGATGTTCGACCCGGACGGCGAAGGACCCAAGCCGCCCGTCAAGAAGTACGGCGGCGCCCCCGGCCCCGCGCACAACGAGATAGCCTCGCCGGACCGTGCGAAGGACAACAGCACGGCCTGGCAGGCGGACTACAACCAGCAGCACTTCCAGGACCTGTACTTCGGTACGGGCAAGAACGTGAACTCGCTGAAGACGTACTACGAGAAGACCTCGTCGGGCCGCTACTCGGTCGACGGAGAGGTCTCCGCGTGGGTCAAGGTTCCGTACAACGAGGCCCGTTACGGCTCGAACTACTGCGGCGCCAGCAACTGCGCCAACGTGATGGACCTGGTCCGCGACGGCGTCACCGCGTACGCGGCGGACCAGAAGGCCAAGGGCCGCACGGACGCGCAGATCAAGGCGGACCTCGCCCAGTACGACCAGTGGGACCGCTACGACTTCGACGGCGACGGCAACTTCAACGAGCCGGACGGCTACATCGACCACTTCCAGATCGTGCACGCGGGCGAGGACGAGTCCGCCGGCGGCGGCGCTCAGGCCACCGACGCGCTCTGGGCCCACCGCAGCTACGCCTACGGCACCGGCGCGGGCAAGACCGGCCCGGACAACAACAAGGCCGGCGGCACCCAGATCGGCTCCACCGGCATCTGGGTCGGTGACTACACGATGCAGCCGGAGAACGGCGGCCTCGGTGTCTTCGCCCACGAGTACGGTCACGACCTGGGCCTGCCCGACCTGTACGACACCACCAACACCGCCGAGAACTCGGTCGGTTTCTGGTCCCTGATGTCGGCGGGTTCCTGGCTGGGCACCGCTTCGAACGCGATCGGCAACCTGCCGGGCGACATGACCGCCTGGGACAAGCTGCAGCTGGGCTGGCTCGACTACGACACCGCCAAGGCGGCCACCAAGTCGACGCACAAGCTGGGCGTTTCGGAGTACAACACCAAGAACAAGCAGGCGCTCGTCGTCTCGCTGCCCGACAAGGCAGTCACCACCTCTGTCGTGAAGCCCGCCGAGGGCTCCAAGCAGTGGTGGAGCGGCATGGGCGACAACCTCAACAACACCCTGACGCGCTCCGTCGACCTGACGGGCAAGACGTCGGCCTCCCTGGACCTCTCGGGCTGGTGGGACATCGAGAAGGACTTCGACTACCTCTACACCGAGGTCTCCACGGACGGCGGCGCCAACTGGACGCCGATCGACGGCACCGCCGACGGCGCGCAGATCACCCGCGACGGCAGCGACCAGCCGGCCCTGACCGACGTCTCGGGCGCGTACAAGAAGCTCTCGTACCCGCTCAACGCCTACGCCGGCAAGAAGATCGACGTCCGCTTCCGCTACACCTCGGACGGCGGCGTGGCCCAGAAGGGCTTCGCGGCCGACGCGATCACCGTCACCGCCGACGGCGCTGCGATCGTCACCGACAACGCCGAGGGCGACGACAACGGCTGGACCGCGAAGGGCTTCTCGCGCATCGGTGAGTCGTTCACCAACGACTACCCGCAGTACTACATCGCCGAGAACCGCCAGTACGTCAGCTACGACCAGACGTTGAAGGTCGGCCCGTACAACTTCGGCTTCACCGCGACCCGTCCGGACTGGGTCGAGTACTACTCCTACCGTCCCGGTCTGGTCATCTGGCAGTGGGACACCTCGCAGGCGGACAACAACGTCAGCGCCCACCCCGGCCAGGGTCTGATCCTGCCGATCGACGCGCACGCCAAGCCGCTGAAGTGGGCGGACGGCACGCTGCTCCGCAACAAGATCCAGCCGTTCGACGCCGCGTTCAGCTGGCTCCCGGTCCCGGGCTTCACGCTGCACAAGGCGGACGTGGCGACGCGCATCAAGCCGCAGCTGGGCGTCCCGGTCTTCGACGACCACAAGGGCACCTACTGGTACGAGGAGAACAAGACGGGAAGCGTGCAGGTTACTGACACGAACACCCGGATCTCCATCGTCCAGCAGCCCCTGAGTGGCTCGACGATCACCGTTCAGGTTGGTGCATCGCACCGCTAAAACGCATCACCGCAGGTCAAACCATGATCGGCCGTCGCCCTCTAGCGGGCGGCGGCCGATCGTGTTTAGGTGCGTCCTACGGACTCTTATTGACACGACGTCTCACGGGGGAGATGAATGACATGCCCGGTGGAGGATTTGCCAGACTTCCGAACGGCAGCGTGGTGGTCGCTCTCACACTGCCGGTCGACGAGCGCAGGATCCGCATCCTGGTGCACGCGGGGAACCGCGCCCGCGCCCTGACGAGGCTGCGGAACCTGGGCCTGCGGGCGGTCTACCTGCGGGGCAACGCGCAGCCGCCGACGCCGGACGAGATCACGGCGGTACTGCACCACCCGGACGGCCTGCTCTGGCGCACGGCACCAGAGGCGACGGAGGAGCTCTGGCACCCGATACGAGCACTGAAGATCACGGCGTAGACCAACCCGCGGGTACGGGCTCGGGCCGGCAAAATCTGCCCGCAGATGCGAGAGCGCACCGGGAAAATCGCTCTGCGGGTGCGAGCCCGGATCGGGCAGAATCTGCCCGCGCGTATGAGCTGACGTCGGGCAAAATCAAGCCCCTCCGGCGATTGAGGAGCGGGGTCCGGGGCAGCGCCCCAGGGCACAGGCCGCGCCTGCAGCCCCGCTCACACCACCGGCTTACCGCTCAGCTCGACGCCGGCGCCCCGCATCTCCTCCAACGCCCGACCCGTGGTCTCCGCAGAAACCCCCGCCGTGAGATCCAGCAGCACGTGGGCCGCGAACCCCGCCCGCACCGCATCGAGCGCCGTGGCCCGTACGCAGTGATCCGTGGCGATGCCCACCACGTCCACCGCGGTCACCTCACGCGCCCGCAGCCAGTCCGCCAGGGTCTGGCCGTTCTCGTCGAGCCCTTCGAAGCCGCTGTACGCCGCCGCGTACGCCCCCTTGTCGAAGACCGCGTCGATCGCACCCGACGCGACGACCGGTGCGAAGTTCGGGTGGAACCCGACGCCCTCCGTACCGGCGACACAGTGCACCGGCCAGGAGTGCACATAGTCCGGGTTCGTGGAGAAGTGGTCACCCGGGTCCACATGATGATCACGGGTGGCCACCACATGCCGGTAGCAGGCAGGCGCCTGCCCGATCAGATCGGTGATCGCGGCGGCCACATCCGCACCACCCGCGACCGCCAGGGACCCGTTCTCGCAGAAGTCGTTCTGCACATCGACGACGATCAAGGCGCGGTGCATGGCGGTGTCCTTCATCGGGAGAGAGCGGCCAGTCCAGCGTAGAGAATTCACCGGGCTTACGGCAGTGGGCAATCGGCGCGTACCCGGCGCACGCGCCCCCATGTCGTACGCAGCCGCACTTACGCGTACTCGGTGGGGATCACCGGCTCGCCCCGCGACAGCTGGATCGCCGACATGGGCAGCGTCGCCCGCACCGCCAGATGCCTCTCCCGTACCGCGTCCAGCGGCTCGCGCGCCACGATCTCCCCGCCCTTGACCAGCTCCACCAGCAGCTGCCGGTCCACGAGCTCGGCCGGTACGGGACCGGTGCCGATGACCTCGGCCTCGGCGATCCCGTCCGCGTCCGTGCGCCGCGCGGCCCACTTGCGGCCGCCGATCGAGTACTTGCCGCCCATCGACTTCTTCGCCACCGAGACCAGCGGGTCCTTCGGGTCGGCCGAGGCCGCCCGCGCCACCAGCTTGTAGACCATCGAGCAGGTCGGGTGCCCGCTGCCGGTGACCAGCTGCGTGCCCACTCCGTACGCGTCGACCGGGGCCGCCGCCAGCGAGGCGATCGCGTACTCGTCCAGGTCGGATGTCACCACGATCTTCGTCTCCGTCGCGCCCATCGCGTCCAGTTGCTGGCGCACCTTGTGCGCGACCAGGAGCAGGTCCCCGGAGTCGATGCGCACGGCGCCCAGACCGGGCCCGGCGACCTCGACGGCCGTCCGTACGGCCTCCGCGACGTCGTAGGTGTCGACCAGCAGCGTCGTCCCGCTCCCCAGCGAGTCCACCTGCGCGGTGAAGGCGTGCCGCTCGCTGTCGTGCAGCAGGGTGAAGGCGTGCGCGCTGGTGCCCACGGTCGGGATCCCGTACCGGAAACCGGCGGCCAGATCGGAAGTGGTCGCGAATCCGCCCACGTACGCCGCCCGCGCCGAGGCCACGGCCGCCAGCTCGTGCGTGCGCCGCGCGCCCATCTCGATCAGCGGCCGGCCGCCCGCGGCGGCGGACATCCGCGAGGCCGCGGCGGCGATCGCCGAGTCGTGGTTGAGGATCGAAAGGATCACGGTCTCCAGGAGCACGCACTCCGCGAACGACCCCTCCACCCGCATCAGCGGGGAGCCGGGGAAGTACACCTCGCCCTCCGGGTAGCCCCAGATGTCGCCGGTGAAGCGGTACGAGGCCAGCCACTCGGCGGTCGCCGCGTCGACGATGCCGTTCTCGCGCAGGAAGGTCAGGACCGGCTCGTCGAAGCGGAAGTTCTCGACGGCGTCCAGGACGCGTCCGGTGCCGGCCACGACGCCGTAGCGGCGCCCCTCGGGCAGCCGGCGCGTGAAGACCTCGAAGACGGAGCGCCGCTCGGCCGTGCCCGCCTTGAGGGCCGCCTGGAGCATGGTCAGCTCGTACTGGTCCGTGAAAAGGGCTGTCGACGGAACGTCCACCGGCAGTCCCAGGTCCGCAGTGTTCATACGACGGATGTTACCCCGATCTCGTCAGAGTGACGAGATCTAAGGGCCCATGTGTGCGATGCCCTCTGCGGGGTGGCAGCATGGGCAGGGACTGTGATTCCCGGGGCCGATCCCCGGACCCCCGGCCGAGAAGAACAGGTTGCCCCGCACCGTGAGTGTTGCCCCGGTAGAGATCGAGCGTCCCGACTCGGCCGAGTCGG
>NZ_JAFLRJ010000669.1 GCF_017315755.1 Streptomyces beijiangensis | reverse complement strand
GCGTCGGCGGACCTGTGCTCCTCCAGGACCAGGCGCTGCTCGAGAAGCTCGCGCACTTCAACCGTGAGCGCATCCCGGAGCGCATCGTGCACGCCCGCGGCGCCGGTGCGTACGGCACCTTCACGCTGACGCGCGACGTATCGCAGTGGACCCGTGCGAAGTTCCTCTCGCAGGTCGGCAAGCAGACCGAGACGTTCCTGCGGTT
>NZ_JAFLRJ010000668.1 GCF_017315755.1 Streptomyces beijiangensis | reverse complement strand
GGGCTGCTGTCACGGGTACGCGACATCGCCGATATCCCCGCTCCGCCGACCGGCAGTATCGACACCGCCGCTGTGCACACGTCGATCACATCGACCCTGGACCCGCGCCGCGCCGCCTGCTCGGCCACCAGCGCCAGGATCCGTGCCGACCGTTGCCCGTCGGCCATCAGCCGGTGGCGGCGAGCGGCGTCGGGACGGCG
>NZ_JAFLRJ010000667.1 GCF_017315755.1 Streptomyces beijiangensis | reverse complement strand
TCACGTGGGGGCCGGGGCGCGGGCGGTCGTAGGCTGCCGCCATGTGTGGATATGAGGGGTGCGCGCGGTGATCATCGGTGTCGGGATCGACGTGGCGGAGATCGCCCGGTTCGGGGCGGCGCTGGAGCGTACGCCTCAGCTCGCGGCACGGCTGTTCGTCGAGCGGGAGTTGATGCTGCCGAGCGGAGAGCGGCGCGGGGTCGCCTCGCTGGCCGCCCGGTTCGCGGCCAAGGAGGCGGTGGCCAAGGCGCTGGGGGCGCCGGGTGACCTGCTGTGGACCGACGCCGAGGTGTGGGTCGAGGAGAGCGGGCAGCCCCGGCTGCGGGTACGCGGCGGGGTGGCGGCCCGCGCCGCCGAGCTGGGGGTGCGGTCCTGGCATGTGTCCTTGAGCCACGACGCGGGGGTGGCGTCGGCCGTGGTGATCGCGGAGGGTTGAGCGCATGCGGAGTGCTTATGGCGTGGAGCGGGTCCGGGCGGCTGAGGCCGAGGCGATGGGGCGGGTGCCCGAGGGTGCCTTGATGCAGCGGGCTGCTGCCGGGCTGGCTGCTGCTTGTGCGGATGTAATGGGGAGGGTCTACGGGGCACGGGTCGTGCTGCTCGTGGGGAGCGGGGACAACGGAGGCGACGCGCTGTACGCGGGGGCGCGGCTGGCCCGGCGGGGTGCGGGTGTGTGTGCCGTACTGCTGGACGAGAAGCGGGCCCATGCGGGCG
>NZ_JAFLRJ010000666.1 GCF_017315755.1 Streptomyces beijiangensis | reverse complement strand
AGCCGCAGCAGCCGCAGCCCGAGCAGCAGCCGCAGCAGCATCCGCACGACCCGTACACCCAGACCTGGGAAGGCCAGACCTGGGACACGCAGTACCAGCCGCTGGTCGATCAGCAGCAGCAGGCGCAGCAGGGCTACGAGCAGCCGCAGGGCAGCCAGGGCAGCCACGACAGCCATCGGAGGCCGGAGCCGGGGCACCAGCAGCCGCAGACCGGGTACCAGCACCCGCAGACCGGATACCAGCAGCCGCAGCCGCAGGCGGACGTCGACACCGCCTACCTGCCGCCGCAGTCCCACCCGCTGCCCCCCGAGGCCCCGGCCC
>NZ_JAFLRJ010000665.1 GCF_017315755.1 Streptomyces beijiangensis | reverse complement strand
CCCGCCCCTTCCCGAAGCCGGGGCGCTGCCCCGGACCCCCTGAAAGATGTCCTCAATCTCCCCCAAGCTCTCGGCTTCGCTCGAGCAGGGGGGACCCCCTCGACGGGCTTGATTTCCGGCGGTTGAGGACAAAGTCGCGCTACTTCTCCGTTACGCCCGCCGAGTCGAACGTCGCCACCTCGTGCATCGCCCGTGCCGCGCTCTGCACCACCGGGAGCGCGAGCAGTGCGCCCGTGCCCTCGCCGAGGCGGAGGTCCAGGTCGACCAGGGGGCGCAGGCCCAGCTTGTTGAGGGCCGCGACATGGCCGGGCTCCGCGCTGCGGTGGCCCGCGATGCACGCCGCCAGGGACTCGGGGGCGATCGCGCGGGCGACCAGGGCCGCCGCTCCCGCGCTCACACCGTCGAGGATCACCGGCGTACGCAGGGACGCGCCGCCGAGGATGAAGCCGACCAGGGCCGCGTGCTCCAGGCCGCCGACCGCCGCGAGGACACCGACCGGGTCCGCCGGGTCCGGCTGGTGGAGCTCCAGGCCTCGACGGACCACATCGATCTTGCGGGCGTGCATCTCGTCGTTGATACCGGTACCGCGGCCGGTGACCTCGGTCGGGTCCTGTCCGGTGTAGACGCAGATCAGGGCCGCCGACACCGTGGTGTTGGCGATGCCCATCTCGCCGGTGATCAGCCCCTTGTTGCCCGCTGCCACCAGGTCGCGTGCCGTCTCGATGCCGACCTCGATCGCGGAGAGGACCTCTTCGCGGGTCAGGGCGGGACCGGTGGTGAAGTCGGCGGTGCCCGCACGTACCTTGCGCGGCAGCAGGCCGGGGGTGGCCGGGAGTTCGCCCGCGACGCCCACGTCGATGACGCAGACCTCGGCGCCGACCTGGTTGGCGAAGGCGTTGCAGACCGCTCCCCCGCCGAGGAAGTTGGCGACCATCTGCTGGGTCACTTCCTGGGGCCAGGCAGTGACGCCCTGGGCGTGCACCCCGTGGTCGCCCGCGAAGATCGCGACGGCCGCGGGCTCGGGGATCGGCGGCGGGCACATCCGGGAGAGACCGGAGAGCTGCGCGGAGATGATCTCCAGCATGCCGAGCGCGCCGGCCGGCTTGGTCATCCGCTTCTGGCGCTCCCACGCCTCGCCGAGCGCCTTGGCGTCCAGCGGGCGGATGCTGGAGATCGTCTCCTGGACGAGGTCGTGCGGCTCCTCGCCGGGGAGTGCACGGCGTCCGTACGTCTCCTCGTGGACGACCCAGGACAGGGGGCGGCGCTTGGACCAGCCCGCCTGCATCAGTTCCGGCTCCTCGGGGAACTCGTCGACGTACCCGACACACAGGTAGGCCACGACTTCGAGGTGCTCGGGCAGGCCGAGCGAGCGGACCATCTCGCGCTCGTCGAAGAAGCTGACCCAGCCGACGCCGAGCCCTTCGGCACGGGCGGCGAGCCAGAGGTTCTCGACGGCGAGCGCCGAGGAGTACGGGGCCAT
Organism: Streptomyces beijiangensis; assembly: GCF_017315755.1. GTDB lineage: Bacteria > Actinomycetota > Actinomycetes > Streptomycetales > Streptomycetaceae > Streptomyces > Streptomyces beijiangensis. The sequence continues at coordinate 884 of NZ_JAFLRJ010000665.1, read as the reverse complement.
CTGCGGCTGGGTGTGCCGGCCGAGGGTGTGTCGGCCGCCGCGGGTGGGGTCGGCGGTGACGACGATGTTCACCGGGGTGTCGAGGATGGCCTCGATCTTCAGTTCCTTGAACTGCTTCGCGCGGCCCTTGGGAAGCGACTTGGCGTAGGCCTCGCGCTGGCGCTGGGCCAGTTCGTGGATGGTGCGCCGGGTCTCGGCCGAGCGGATGACGACGAAGTCCCAGGGCTGGGAGTGGCCGACGCTCGGAGCGGTGTGGGCCGCTTCGAGGACGCGCAGCAGCACCTCGTGCGGGATGGGGTCGCTGCGGAAACCGTTGCGGATGTCACGACGCTCGCGCATCACGCGCAGGACGGCTTCGCGCTCGGCGTCGTCGTACCCGGGGGCGGCAGCGGACTCGCGCTCCGCGGGATCCACGGGGGCGGCGGCAGCGGGCTCGGTGGGCTCTGCGGGCTCGACAAGCTCCGGGACCTCGACCGCGGCCTCTGCCTCTGCCTCGGGGACGACGGTCACCGGCACGGGCTCGGGCTCGGCAACCGCGACGGGTGCGCTCTCCGGCTCATCGGCGACGGGGATCTGGACCGCGGGACCGCCGTCGCGCGGCGCGGGGACGGCCGCCGCGGGCTCGGGCGCCGGTGCCGGTTCGGGCTCAGGGGCGGGCGCTTCGGCCGGTACGGGAGCGGGAGCGGGCTCCGCCACGGGCTCTTCGGCCGTCGGCACAGCAGGCTGCTCCACAGCGGCCGGTTCCGGCGCGGGCTCAGGTGCCGGCAGGGGCTCGGGTGCCTGTACGGGTTCGGGCTGCGCCACCGTCATGACCGCGACCGGCGTCGGGGCGAGGTGCGGAGTGGACGGGAGGGAGCCCTCGACCGGCACGAAGAGGCCCGGGG
>NZ_JAFLRJ010000664.1 GCF_017315755.1 Streptomyces beijiangensis | reverse complement strand
GGTGGGCGGCGAGCAGCAGGGACGCGAGTGCCGTCTCCTCGGTGTCCGCCTCACCTTCGACGCGGCCCGTCTCCAGCCAACGCTCGCGGATGGCCTCGGCCCCGACGTACGCCTCCAGGCAGCCCGGAGAGCCGCAGCGGCAGCGGCGTCCGCGCACCCGCACGGTGGTGTGACCCCATTCGACGGCCCGGCTGTCGGCGCCTCCGTAGAGGGCACCGTCGACCACGATCGAGGCGCTGACGCCCGAGCCGAAGAGCACGATGACGGCGTCGCTCGCCCCGCGGCCGCCGCCGAACCACATCTCCGCCTGGCCGAGCGTCTTGGCCCCGTTGTCGATGAAGAACGGTACGTGAACGGGGAGTTCGGCGGACTCGCGCAGCATCGACTCCAGCGGTACGGCGTCCCAGCCGACGGTCTGCCCGTGCACCACGACGCCGTCCGCCGAGGTGCGGTCGATGATCCCGGGCACACCGACCCCGACGCCGATCAGCTGGTCGGCCGTGACGTCGGCCTCGCGCAGCACCTCGGCGACGGCGTCCCTGATGTGGGAGACGATGCGGTCGACGTCGTAACCGTGGTGGACCAGCGGGCGCTCGGTGCGGGCGAGTTCGGTCAGTGCCAGATCGAAGAGCTCCACCCGGACCCTGGTCTCGCCGACGTCGATGCCGATGAGGTGTCCGCTGCCGGGGGCGACCCGCAGCAGGGTGCGCGGGCGTCCGCCGTCGGAATCGACCACGCCGGCCTCCTCGAGGAGTCCGTCCCCGGCGAGTTCCGTGACGACATTGCTGATGGAACCCGAACTCAGACCGGTGGCCGAACCCAACTCCTGGCGACTGAGCGGACCTTCGAAATACAACCGTTGCAATACCTCTGCGCGGTTGCCTCGTCGCAGGTCACGCACGGTCCGTCTGTTCTGCTCAGCCATGTGGCTCCTTCCCAGGAGGCAACATACCCCTGCGCAAGCTCTTGACGCGACCTTCTCTCACTACTTAACTCACGATCTGAATTAAGACGTGAAGGCCGTTCGACCACTGAACGCAGCCCTCCCCGGGAAGGGGCCACCGAACATGCGCAGAATCCGAGCCGCAGCAGCCGTTGCCGTCACCGTCTCCACCCTCGCCGCCGCNNGGCGCCCGACATCGCCACGGACAAGAAGATCCTCACCCCCGAACTGGCGAAGTTCGAGAAGCAGACCGGCATCAAGGTCAAACTCGAAGTTGTCCCCTGGTCCGACCTGCTCAACCGGATCCTCGCCGCCACGACATCGGGCCAGGGCCCGGACGTCCTGAACATCGGCAACACCTGGTCGGCCTCGCTCCAGGCGACGGGCGCGCTGCTGCCCTGGGACACGAAGAACTTCGACGCGATCGGCGGCCGTTCCAAGTTCGTCGACTCCGCCGTCGCCTCGGCGGGCGCCGCCGGCAAGGACCCCTCGGCGGTCCCGCTCTACTCGCTGTCGTACGCGCTCTACTACAACAAGAAGATGTTCGCCGACGCGGGCATCGCCAAGCCTCCGGCCACCTGGGACGAGCTGGTCGCCGACGGCCAGAAGATCTCCAAGAACGGCACCAGCGGCAAGTGGGGCCTGGGCGCCGAGGGAGGCAACCTCTCCAACAACATCCACCAGGCGTTCGTCCTCGGCAAGCAGCACGGCGCGGACTTCTTCGACGCCGCGGGCAAGCCGACCTTCACCTCCGACGGCGCCGTCGCGGCCGTGAAGCAGTACGTCGACTTCATGGCCAAGGACAAGATCATCGCCCCGGGCAACGCCGAGTACGCCCAGAACCAGTCGCTCAGCGACTTCGCCAAGGGCAAGACCGCCATGGTGCTCTGGCAGGCCGCGGCCACGACCTTCGCCGCGCAGGGCATGAAGCCCTCGGACTGGGGCACCGCCCCCGTGCCGGTCCCGTCCGGTGCGCCCGGCCAGGACAAGCAGGTCAACTCCATGGTCGCCGGCATCAACATGGCGATCTTCAAGAACACCAAGAACACCAAGGGTGCTCTGGACTTCGTCAAGTTCATGACCAGCACCGAGGAGCAGAAGATCCTCAACAAGACCTTCGGTGCGATACCGCCGGTCAAGGCCGCACAGGCGGACGCCGCCTTCTCCGCCCCGGATCTGACCGTCCTCAAGAACACGCTCACCACCAGTGCCGCCCCGCTGCCCCAGGTCGCGGCGGAGTCGCAGTTCGAGACCACGGTGGGCACCGCCATCAAGGAGCTGTGGTCGGAGGCCGCTGCGGGCCACGCCATCACCACCGAGCTCGTCAAGTCCAAGCTGACCAAGGCTCAGCAGCAGATGCAGCAGTGAGGCACTGATCCATGACGTCCACCGTGACCCCTTCCAAGGTGCCACCGGCGGCCGGCGACGATGTTCTGAAGTCCGGGGGTGTGCGCGGACGTTTCCCGCGCATCCCCGACCGGATCCGCCGTGGCGGCCTGCCCTACCTCCTGCTTCTCCCCGCCCTGATCCTTGAACTGCTCATCCACATCATCCCGATGCTGATGGGCATCGTGATGAGCTTCCGCGGGCTGACGCAGTTCTTCATCCGCAACTGGAACGCAGCGCCCTGGAACGGACTGCACAACTACGACATCGCCGTCGACTTCAACGCCCCCATCGGCAAGGCCCTGCTGCACTCCTTCTACGTCACCTGCGGTTTCACCGTTCTCGCCGTCGGCTTCTCCTGGCTGATCGGCACGGCGGCCGCGGTGCTGATGCAGGAGAACTTCCGCGGCAGGGGCCTGCTGCGCACGGTCTTCCTGATCCCGTACGCGCTCCCCGCGTACGCCGCGATCATCACCTGGGTGTTCATGTTCCAGCACGACAACGGGCTGGTGAACCACGTACTCCACGACCAGCTGGGCGTCACCGACAAGGCATCGTTCTGGCTGATCGGGGACAACAGCTTCTACGCCCTGGTGGTCGTGGCCGTCTGGAAGTCCTGGCCGTTCGCCTTCCTGATGGTGATGGCGGCGCTCCAGAACATCCCGCGCGAACTGTACGAGGCCGCATCGATCGACGGCGCCGGCATCTGGCAGCAGATCCGCCGGATCACGCTGCCCTCGCTGCGCTCCGTCAACCAGGTCCTGGTCCTGGTCCTCTTCCTTTGGACCTTCAACGACTTCAACACGCCGTACGTCCTGTTCGGCAAGTCGGCACCGGAATCTGCGGACCTCATCTCGATCCACATCTACCAGTCCTCGTTCGTCACCTGGAACTTCGGCAGCGGGGCGGCCATGTCCGTACTGCTCCTGCTGTTCCTCCTGGTCGTGACGGCCGTGTACCTGTTCTTCACCTCGCGCGGAAGGAAGAGCGCCGATGTCTAGTTCGACGGCCACCCGCCGCTCCCCCACCGCACCCCCGCAGTCCTTCATCTGGACCCGGCGGATCGCGCTCACCCTGATCACGCTCTTCACGCTGCTTCCCGTGTACGTGATGCTCAGCAGCTCGATGAAGTCCCTCGCCGACGTCTCGGGCAAGTTCTCCTGGATCCCGCACGAGATCACCTTCCGCCCGTACGTCGACATCTGGACCACCATCCCGCTCGCCAGGTACTTCATGAACTCGCTGATCGTGGCGGGCACGGCGAGCATCGCCTCGGTGGTGGTCGCGGTCTTCGCGGCGTACGCGGTCAGCCGCTACCGCTTCCGCGGCAAGCGGGTCTTCACGGTCACGGTGCTCGCCACCCAGATGTTCCCCGGCATCCTCTTCCTGCTGCCGCTGTTCCTGATCTTCGTCAACATCGGGAACTCCACCGGCATCGCGCTCTACGGCTCGCGCGGCGGTCTGATCCTCACGTATCTGACCTTCTCGCTGCCGTTCTCGATCTGGATGCTGATCGGGTACTTCGACTCCATCCCCAAGGACCTCGACGAGGCCGCGATGGTGGACGGCTGCGGCCCTCTCGGCGCGCTCTTCCGGGTGGTGGTGCCGGCGGCCATCCCCGGCATCGTCGCCGTCGCGATGTACGCGTTCATGACCGCCTGGGGCGAGGTCCTCTTCGCCTCGGTCATGACCAACGACACCACGCGCACACTCGCCGTCGGCCTCCAGGGCTACTCCACCCTCAACGACGTCTCGTGGAACCAGATCATGGCCGCCTCGCTGGTCGTCAGCGTGCCGGTGGTCGCCGGGTTCCTGCTCCTCCAGCGCTATCTCGTCGCCGGGCTGACCGCCGGCGCCGTCAAGTGACCTTTAGAAAGGCAGTCCGTTGAGCGACTTCAACTCCCTTCCCTCCGACTTCACCTGGGGTGTGGCGACCGCCGCGTACCAGATCGAGGGAGCCGTGGCGGAGGACGGCCGCCTTCCCTCCATCTGGGACACGTTCTCGCACACCCCGGGAAAGATCGAGGCCGATGAGAACGGTGACGTGGCCTGCGACCACTACCACCGCTGGCGCGAGGACATCGCGCTGATGAAGCAACTCGGCGTGGACGCCTACCGCTTCTCCGTCGCCTGGCCGCGCGTCGTCCCGGGCGGCGACGGCCCGGTCAACGAGAAGGGTCTCGCCTTCTACGACCAGCTGGTGGACGGCCTCCTGGAAGCGGGCATCACCCCGTACCCGACCCTCTACCACTGGGACCTGCCGCAGGCGCTGCAGGACCGCGGCGGCTGGCCCGAGCGCGAGACCGCCGAGCACTTCGCCGCGTACGCCGCCGTCGTCGCCGGCAGGCTGGGTGACCGGGTGGAGAACTGGACGACCCTCAACGAGCCGCTCTGCTCGGCCTGGATCGGACACCTCGAAGGCCGGATGGCACCGGGCCTCACGGACATCACCGCCGCGGTCCGTGCCTCGTACCATCTGCATCTGGGCCACGGTCTGGCGACCCAGGCGATCCGGGCCGCCGTGCCCGGCGCCCGGGTGGGCATCGTCAACAACCTCAGCCCCTGTGAACCGGCCACCGACCGTGAGGAGGACCGGGCGGCGGCGGTACGCGCCGACGGGCACACCAACCGCTGGTGGCTCGACCCGATCCACGGCCGCGGCTACCCGCAGGACATGGTCGACCTGTACGGCGTCGACCTGCCGGTCAGGGCCGGGGACCTGGAGACGATCGCCGCGCCGCTGGACTGGCTGGGCCTGAACTACTACTTCCGCAATGTCGTCGCCGCCGACCCGGGCGGCCCGCTCCCGCACGCCAAGCAGGTCTACCTCCCCGGTGCCCGCCACACCGCGATGGACTGGGAAGTCAACGCCGACGGCCTGGAGAACATGCTGGTGCGCCTCGCGGACGACTACGGACCCCAGCAGATCTACATCACCGAGAACGGCTCCGCCTACCCGGACGTCCTGCGCGCCGACGGCTCGATCGACGACACGGAACGCGTGAGGTACCTGGAGGAACACCTGGCGGCCTGCGCTCGCGCCGTCCGCCGCGGCGTCCCTCTCTCCGGGTACTTCGCGTGGTCGCTGCTCGACAACTTCGAGTGGGCGTACGGCTACGACAAGCGCTTCGGTCTGGTCCATGTCGACTACCCGACCCAGCGTCGCACCATCAAGGGCAGCGGCTACCGCTACGCGGACATCGTCCGCTCCTCGCGCGGCCGCGGCCGTGGCCGCCGGGCGGCCTGACCGGACACCTGGTGAAGTCCGGACCGGGCCCCGTAAGCGGAAGCGATCCGCGTACGGGGCCCTGTCCGTGCCGGTCAGCGCCGGAAGGCCGGGCGTACCGCGCCCCCGACCACGGAGCACCAAGTGTCCACGTCCACCTTTCCGTTGGGGACGAGACCGTGCAGACGCTGCATCCCCTGAACGGCCTTCTGCGTGGCGTGGTCGTAGTCGCCCGTCTGGACGACCTCGGCGCAGCCCTTGCGGATCAGCATGTACTGGAGAGCCTGGACGGGGAGGCCGACGGCCCCCTTGCCCAGAACCGGGACGAGCGCGTCCCAGGTCGCGCGGTCGAAAGTGGCGTCCGGGTCGACCGGAATGCCGTTGCGCGCCTGGAAATCGCCCACGGCCGCGATCATGTCGGCACCGAAGGTGCCGTTGGGCGTGAGGCCGTAGCCGAGGTCGGCCAGCAGATACTGCGCGACCTCGACGACGGGGCAGTTGACGAAGCGCCAGATGTCCGGCCAGCGGCGCTCCGGGATCGCGCTGTGCGGGGTGCCCAGGGCCTTGAGGACGCGGGACCTGACCATGGGGAACTGGGCGTAGAAGGCGACGCCCGGGCAGTCGGTGGTACGGAAGTCCCAGTGGCCGAAGATGTCCCACGCGTTGAGGCCGAACTGGGTACAGACGGCGGTGCACAGCTCGACCAGGGAGTCGACGAGGGCGTCGGGCGGGGTCTCGGTGATGTAGGTGCCCTCGTTCTCGATGCCGATCGCGTTGCCGTTCTCCCCTGGGCAGTGCGCGGCGGTCACCTGGTGCACCCCGGCGTCCAGGGTCTCCAGGCTGCGGTGGCGGCCCTCCAGGACGTAGCCGCCGCGGCTGACTGTGAAGTGCTGGCCGGTGTCGGCCCAGCCGTTGGTGTCCATGTGCAGGTCCTGGCAGTCCCTGGCCAGTTGGAGGGCGTGCTCGCGCGAGTAGTCGGTGACGTTGGCGAACGCCATGTGATGCAGGATGATCTTGTTGGTGGTGTTGCCTGAGATCTGGGTGGCCCCGGCCGGCGGTCTCGCGCCCCAGCTGTCGCAGTCGATGATCCATGGGAACTCTGCCGAGGGCGCCGCCTCCGCCGTCCCGGGGAAGACGAACTGGGTGCCGACGACCGCGGCGACCGCCCCTCCCAAACCGAACGTGAACAGCGTGCGGCGGTCGACCTCGTACTCCGGCATGGACATACGGCACCCCAGCGATTCTGTAAGTTTTTTTCGGAACCCGATGGCGGCGCGATAATAAGCGCCATAGGCGAGTCCGATCCAGACCTTGTCCCGAACTTCTCGTGAGCGCCCATCGCCTGGTATCGCAAGGAGCCCGCACCCTCCAGGGCGGCGTGTGCCGCTACGCGGAGATCGTCCGCTCCCTGACCGTGCCGAACCACCGCTCCATGGCTGCCCGCAGGGAATCCAGGGCGGCCGGTCCCGGGCGCGGCGAGTCCGTCGCCCATGCCACATAGCCGTCCGGACGGACCAGCAGGGCGGTGACCTCGGGGACGGGGGTCTCGGGCCGCGCGGTCACGACGTCCACCCGCTCATGCCACTCCGCGAATTCCCCGGCCACCGAACCGTCTTCGGTCAGGTCGATGAGCAACGGCCGTGCTGTACAGGCGAGTTCAGCGAGCCTGACCGTCCCGGCGGCCCGGGTGCCGAGCTCCATGTCCGGCGCGAACCTGCCGACCGACGGGAGCGCGTCGGCGTCACCCATGTCGTAGCGGACGTCGGTGCCCGCGGTGAGATCCGCGAGGTGCTGCACCGTGCCGGGCAGGCCGAGGAGTTCGGCGAACAGTTCACGCAGTGCGGTGACGTCGCCGCCGGGCGCCGTCAGCGCGGCCTGCGCCTGGGCGTAGACCACCATGCGCAGGGCGGCGCTGCGGCGCTCGGTACCGTAACTGTCGAGCAGTCCGGGCGGAGCGCTCCCGCCGAGCTCCGCCGCGAGTTTCCAGCCGAGGTTGACCGCGTCCTGGAGGCCCAGGTTGAGCCCGGGGCCGCCGCCGGCCGAATACACATGGGCGGCGTCGCCGATCAGCAACACCCGGCGGTCCCGGAACTGTTCGGCGACCCGGGTATTGCCGCCGGTCAGCCTGCGCAGCACATGGGGGCCCTCCCCTGCGGGCGTTCCCAGAGGGATGTCCGCGCCGAGTACGCGACGGATGCTCGCCCCGAGTTCGTCGAGGCTCATCGGCGCATCGGTCTCGGGCTGGTCCCACTCCGTGGTGCTGAGCAGGGGCGGGTGGCCGGGGAAGGGTGCATAGGCGAACCCGCCGTGCTCGGTGCGCAGCGGCAGGAACGGCAGGACGGGTCCGTAACCGGGCACGTCGAGTGCGCCGTTCGTGGGATCCGTCCACTCAGGGGGAACCGTGGTGTGAGCCGTGCGGCTGGTCCTGCGGTCGTAGCTGACGCCGGGGAAGCCGATGCCGGACAGCTTGCGCGTGACGCTGTGGGCGCCGTCCGCTCCGACGACGTAACGGGCCCGCAGTCGGTACGCGCCGTCCGGACCGGCGATGTCGACGGTGACCGCACCGTCGTCCTGCACCAGGCCGGTGACCTCGTGCCCCCGCCGGATCTCGACCCCCAGTTCGAGGGCCCGCTCCTCCAGGACCTGGACGATGTGCCGCTGCGGCGCCGGCAGGGCGTACACCGGGCTGCTGGGCAGCAGGCTCAGGTCCAGGGGCAGTGCGGCGAATATGAAGTACGCCGAGTTGGGCCGCGGCGGCCCCGGCGTGCCGCTGAGGCGCTCGTACAGCCCCCGCCGGTCGACGACCTGCACGACCTGGCCGAGCAGCCCGTTCGCCTTGGGCACTTCGCTCGGCGCGGACAGGCCCTCCAGCACGACGGGCCGGACCCCTGCCAGGGCCAGTTCACAGGCGAGCATCAGCCCGTTCGGGCCGCCTCCGACGATGACGACTTCGGTGACTGTCATGGTGTCCCCCTCCTAGGCCGGTGCTACGGGTTGGGAAGGCCTGCGGCAATCCGGCCGAACACCTCGCGCAGCACGGGGCCGAGCGGGACAGGCGGATCAGCGAGCAGGCAGTGCTGCACGGCCGTGGCGCTCCCGGCGCCGACGACCGCGGCGACGAGCTTCGGATACACGTCACGGTCCACGTCGGTACCGGTGCGCTCCGCGATCGCCTTGGCCAGTTCCTCGTCCGCGGCCGCGCTCGCCTTGACGACCTCCCCCTGCAGCGCCGGTTCGGCCAGCATCAGCCGGAGCCCCTCCGTCCAGCGCTGGTCGCGGGCGGACTCCGCACCGTTTTCCCCCTGCGGTACGAACTGGGCCTGGACGGCGCGGGCGATCGAGTCCCACAGGGGCTCGCCCACCGGCTGCGCGCGCAACGAGTCGGCGATCCGCAGCATCCGCTCGAGATGGCCGGCGGCAATCGCCTCGGCCTTACCGGAGAAGTAGTTGCGGAAGGTACGTACGGACACGTTGGCGGCAACGGCGATGTCCTCCACCGTCACGTTGTCCCAACCGCGCTGGACGCACAGTCGGATGGTGGCCTGGCTCAGCGCAACGCGGGTCTCGTGCTTCTTGCGCTCGCGCAGTCCGATGCGGGCTTCGTCTTCCGGTGACATGCGGACCACCGTAGCAAATATTGCCGAACGCGCAAGATTGCCGCTGCGGCACGTTTTCGCTCCCCTTCGCAGACAGCACCGAGTGGGACGATCCATTCCGTGGATCACCCTCCCCTCTCCCCGTCCTGGCTCACCCAGTGGTGCGACCAGATCGCCGAAGCCGTCGATGCCATGCTCGTGGACTTCGAGGACGCCTACGGCTACACCCCGGGTGCCAACGGGATCCGCGAGGCCAATGCAGACGACCTCCGCGCAGCGCGGGACTACGGCCACGAGGCACTCGGCTTCAGCGACATGGCGACGTTCTACGCGTCGATCGGCGACGTCAGCCTTCCCGACGTCGGAAACGGCTGCTTCATCCACTCCGCACGCCACGTCCTGAATCAACTGGCTGAAGAGGGACCGGTGTTCATCCCGGAGTCCGACGACCCGCTCGGCATGGTGATCGCCTCGGACGGCGGCGGATTGCTGTTCGTCGCGGACTGGTGCGGGGCGATCCACCGGTCGAGCACGGCATCCGTGGACTGCGGGGAGTTCCACCGTGTGGCAGAGAACCTGCCTGAATTCCTCGACCTCATCCGCAGGTCGGTGCTCCGGTTCACCGGCACCGGCGAAGTGGGCCACCTCTGACACCCACGCGGCGCTCACCCCGCACGCGGTGAACGCTGCGAAGTGAGCGCCGGATGCGCTGTT
>NZ_JAFLRJ010000663.1 GCF_017315755.1 Streptomyces beijiangensis | reverse complement strand
CGGCTTGAGGTCGCGGTGGACAAGACCGCAGCGGTGGATGGCGGCCAGCCCCTCGGCGAGACCCGCCCCGATCCGAAGCACGACATCCGGTACGAACGGGCCGTGCTGGGCGACCACTTGCTGCAGTGTCGGCCCCGGAATGTAGGCGGTGACCAGCCAGGGAGCCTCTGCGTCGGGGTCGGCATCGACGACCTGCGCGGTATGGAACCCGCCCACCC
>NZ_JAFLRJ010000662.1 GCF_017315755.1 Streptomyces beijiangensis | reverse complement strand
CGGGGCCGCGGCCCGCGGCGGCCCCCTCCCGGGCGGCGGCGCGGACGCGGGCCGCGGCCCCGTCGTGCAGCGCGTCGAGGACGGTGGACAGCAGGGGGCGCAAGGCGGCCGGCCCTGCGGTGCCTCCGGAGAGGGGCGGGGTGTTCATACGGGTTGTCGTCCTTCGAGTGCGCGTGTGCAGACACACCAGCCTGTACGGAGATCAGGTGGTGCGCCTGCACAGCACAACGAGCTCAACCCGAAAGTGGTACTGCCGTGCGGTGTGCGGTGGTTGGCGCGGGGGTGCCTGGTATGGGCGCGGGGGCTGCGCCGCTTTCGGGGGCTCCGCCCCCGAGCCCCCGCTCCTCAATCGCCGG
>NZ_JAFLRJ010000067.1 GCF_017315755.1 Streptomyces beijiangensis | reverse complement strand
CGGGGCCGCACCATGTCGCCTTCACGGTCAATGCCGTCCTCAAGGCCGGCGGTGTCAGCCTCGGCAGCCTTGCGTGCGGTGTGAAGCGCCACGAGACCGTACGACGGGGCGGAATCGGCCATATCGCCCGCAGGGGAGGGAGAGGGCCGGTGTCCGTACCCCCCGGGGTAGCGTCGGGCCGCCGTGAGTCGCGCGGCCTGACCCCTTCGGAGAGGCTGGACCATGACCGGGACGTTCGGTTCCTACCAGGACGAGATCTACCTCAACGGGCTCGGCGGGATCGTGCCGGAGTACCCCTTGACCCATCCCGAGCTGGAGGCCGCCGCGCATGCCGCCATGCCCGCGTCGGTGCGGTCGTATGTCGCCGGGGGAGCGGGTGACGAGCGCACCCAGCGCGCCAACGTCACCGCCTTCGACGGGTGGGGGCTCGTCCCGCGGATGTTCGTCGGGGCCGCGCAGCGCGACCTGAGCGTCGATCTCTTCGGGATCCCCCTTCCCTCGCCGCTCTTCATGGCGCCGATCGGGGTCCTGGGGATCTGCGCGCAGGACGGCCACGGCGATCTGGCCACCGCGCGCGCCGCCGCCCGTACCGGGGTCCCGATGGTCGCATCGACGCTTTCGTCCGACCCGATGGAGGACGTGGCCGCCGCGCTCGGGCAGACCCCTGGGTTCTTCCAGCTCTACACGCCCACCGACCGGGAGCTCGCCGAGAGCCTGGTGCGACGGGCCGAGAAGTCCGGCTTCAAGGCCATCGTGGTCACGCTCGACACCTGGATCACCGGCTGGCGTCCCCGGGATCTCGCGACCGCCAACTTCCCCCAGCTGCGCGGGCACTGTCTCGCCAACTACACCAGCGACCCCGTCTTCCGCGCCCAGCTCGCCCGCGAACCGGAAGAGGACATGGGCGCCGCTGTCCTGCGCTGGACGCAGATCTTCGGCAACCCGCTCACCTGGGACGATCTGCCCTGGCTCCGCTCCATCACCTCCCTGCCGCTGATCGTGAAGGGGCTCTGCCACCCCGACGACGTACGACGGGCACGGGACGGCGGCGTCGACGGTGTCTACTGCTCCAACCACGGGGGCCGGCAGGCGAACGGCGGGCTGCCCGCGCTCGATGCGCTGCCCGGTGTCGTCGAGGCCGCCGACGGGCTCCCCGTGCTCTTCGACTCCGGCATCCGCAGCGGCGCCGACGTCGTCAAGGCCGTTGCCCTGGGGGCGAGCGCGGTCGGGATCGGGCGGCCGTACGCCTACGGTCTCGCCCTCGGAGGCACGGACGGTGTCACCCACGTCCTGCGCTCGGTCCTGGCGGAGGCCGACCTGATCATGGCCGTCGACGGCTATCCCTCCCTCGCCGACCTCACCCCCGACGCCCTGCGCCGCGTGGGCTGACCCGGCCCACCGGCAGAAAGACCGGAAGAAGCACCGGAAGATACGGGGAGGAGCGGGGCGGCTCTTCCCCGTACCCTTCAGGCGGATTCCGGGGTGGCCCACATCTGCCAAGGCTGAGTGGCCACCCAGGCGTCCGCCGCCCGAGGGGTGATGCCGAGCGTCCGTGCCGCCTCGCCGCCGTCGCCCGCCATCAGGTGCGGGTCGTCGCCGGTCGCCATGTAGTGGTAGATCCCCGCCACCCCCGCGGCCGCGGCCGCGCCGATCACCTGGGCGAGGCCCTTCTCGAACAGGTCGGCGGGCAGCGCCTCGTAGCGCACACTGCGGCCCAGGCCGAGCGCGAACTCCGCCGCCAGTCCCTCACCGGTGAGCGAGCGCTCGCCGCCGATGTCGAAGGTGCGTCCCACCACCTCGTCCGCCTCCGTGAAGAGGGCGGCCGCGGTGGCCTCGGCGAGATCGCGGTGGGAGATCCACGCCGTCTCGGTGGCCGTGGGCAGCGGGTAGGCGAGCAGTCCGTCCTCGATCAGCGCGGGCCCGTTCCACGGGCTGAAGAGGTTGTCCAGATAGACCGGCGGGCGCAGCACCACCAGATCCACCCCGCTCTCTCTCAGGACCGACTCCGCGAGGCGGCGCGTCTCGAAGGCCGCCACGCCGGTGGGATGCGCCGGGACACGGGTGTTGGCGTTGTAGACGATGCGCAGCACCCCGCTCTCGCGGGCCGCCTCGCCGATATTGCGTGCGTACGACTCGATCAGGACCGGGTCGTAACTCAGCGGCATCACCACCGAGGCGTGGGTCGCGCCCTCCAGTAGCCGCCGTACCTCGTCGCGGTCGCCCAGGTCACCGGATACGTAGGAGAGACCGGCCAGTTGGGGGCGGTCCGCGGGGATGCGGCGGGTCAGGGTGCGGACCCGATGGCCGCGCTCGATGAGCAGGCGGGCCACGGCGCCGCCCTGGAATCCGGTCGCTCCCACGACGGCGCAGCGCTGCGGGGTGTGCTCGGTCATGGGGGTGAGGGCCTTTCGGTGGAGGGGCAGGTCGGTAGGGTGGAGGAGCCGTTTCCGGTTCTGTTCTCCAGGCTGGCGGTGACAGGTTCGGAGGATCAATTAACAAACCGGGGTGGGGGTTGAGGGATCGTCCATGAACGAGCCCGAGGACCTCATCGGCGAACTGCTCAAGCCCCTGCGGCTGACCGGTGTCTTCGACAGCCGCTGGCACGTCCAGTCGCCCTGGGCCATCGAGGGCGACGCCGAACAGGCCTGCGCCGTACTGCACTACATGGTCGAAGGCGGCTGCTGGATCACCGGCGAGGGGCACGAGCCGATGCGCCTCGAAGCCGGTGACGTCGCCTTCTTCCCCACCGGCGACGCCCACCGCCTCTCCGACCGCCCGGAGCGTCTCGGCGTGCCGCTGCGGGCCGTACTGCCCGAGCGGCAGCCGGGCACCTCGGGGGAGATCCGTATCGAGGGGAGCGGGCCGGCGAGCCGGCTGCTCTGCGCGGGACTGCACTACGACGCCAGTGCGGCCACGGGCCTGTACCGGGCGCTGCCCTGGGCGCTGGTCCTGGACCGTACGCAGGTCGTACGCGAACCCCTCCTCGCCGGCACCCTGGCCCTCCTCGCCGCCACCGACCGCCCGGTGGGCCCCGGCGACCGCCTGGTCACCCTGCGGGCCTTCGAGATGGCGCTGGTGCTGGCCCTGCGGCCGCTGCTGCACGAGCTCTCCGCGCACCCCGCCTCGCTGCCCGCCCTGCGCCACCCCGGCATCAGCAAGGCCATGGTGATCATCGCGACCCGGTTCGCCGAGCCATGGACCGTCGATCTGCTGGCCCGCGAGGCGGGAATGTCCCGCTCGGCCTTCACCGCCGCCTTCCGCAAATTGGTCGGCGAGGCCCCGGGACGGCATCTGACCGGGCGGCGCATGCAGGAGGCCGCCCGGCTGCTCGGTGAGACCGTGCTGCCGCAGTCCGCGGTGCCCGAGCGGGTCGGCTACCGCAGCGCCGTCGGATTCCATCTGGCGTTCAAGAGCTGGTTCGGCCGGACACCGGGCGAATTCCGCAGCTCGGGCGCGCCCCGGCTGGCCGGTTCTTAAGGACCGCAGGACGGTCGTTCATTGCCCCGCATCCCGGCGGCCGACAGGGTCGGAGGCAGAAACCTTCCGTCTGAGGAGAAAAGTTGACCAGGTCCGGCCAGGAGTACACCGAGTCGTTGCGCGACGGCCGCGAGATTTGGCTCGACGGGGAGCGCGTGAAGGACGTCACCACGCACCCCGCCTTCCGCAACACCGCCGCCTCCATCGCCGGTCTCTACGACCTGGCGCACTCCTCGGAGCATTCCGCGACCCTCACCGAGGGCGGCGTCCACCGGGCCTTCGCCATCCCGCGCGGCTACCAGGACCTGGTCGCCCGGCGGAAGGCGTACAAGGTGTGGGCCGAGGCGAGTTACGGATTCCTGGGGCGCACCCCCGACTACATGGCGGGCGGCGCCGCCGGATTCGCCGCCGCACCGCAGCTCTTCACCACGGAGTCCTTCGACGGGTCCGCCAACGCGCTCGCCTACCACCGGCGCCTCGCCGAGGGCGACCTGTATCCGACCTTCACCATCACCAACCCGCAGATCGACCGCACCAAGTCCGCCTCCGAGCAGGAGGAGGACGACCTGGTCGTACGGGTGGTCGCCGAGCGCGACGGCGGCATCGTCGTACGCGGCGCCAAGATGATCGGCACCGCGGCCGTCTTCGGCAACGAGGTCATCGTCGGCACCATCGAGCCGCTCGCCCCGCAGGACGTCGAGCACGCGCTCTGCTTCTCCGTGCCGATCGACACCCCGGGGCTCAAGTTCATCTCGCGCACCTCCTACGAGGCCCAGGCGCGCAGCGTCTTCGACAACCCGCTCTCCTCGCGCTTCGACGAGAACGACGCCCTGCTGATCTGCGAGGACGTCTTCGTACCGTGGGAGAACGTGCTCACGTACCGCAATGTGGACGCCAGTTTCGGCATGTGGTGGAAGACCCCCGCCTACCGCAACTTCGTCCACCAGGCCGCCACCCGCTTCTGGACCAAGCTCGAATTCCTCACCGGGATCGCGATCCTGATCACCAAGGCCAACAACACCTACCAACTGCCGCCCGTCACCCAGGCGATCGGCCGGCTGATGGGCAAGGTCGCCCAGGCCAAGGCGTTCGTGCTGGCCGCGGAGGCTTCGTACGAGGAGATCGACGGCGGGAAGGGCGGCGTCGCCCCCGGCAAGGACATCTCCTTCGCCCAGCGCATCATGGCCGGTGAGCTCTACCCGCAGGCCGTGCAGGAGATCAAGATGCTCTGCGGCGGCGGCGTCATCCAGCTCCCCGCTTCGGGCGCCGACCTGCTGCACCCGGAGATCGGGCCGCTCGTCGCCAAGTACATCCGCTCGCCCGGACACCCCGCCGAGGACCGCATCAAACTCCTCAAGCTGGCCTGGGACGCGCTCGGTTCGGAGTTCGCGGGACGGCACGAGCAGTACGAGCGCTTCTACCACGGGGCGCCGCACATCTATCTGATGCAGCAGGCGTGGGAGGGCGACACCGCGAGCTGCGAGGAGCTGGCCAGGCACTGTCTCGACAGCTACACGCTGGGGCAGGCAGTACGTCCGTGAGCGCGCGCAGACCGGGGGCGGCACTCGCGCTGCTCGCCGCCACCCAGCTGCTGATGATCCTCGACACCGCGATCATCAATGTCGCCCTGCCGTCGATCGGCGAGGACCTGGGGTCCGGCTCCGCGGGGCTCTCATGGGTGGCCAACGCGTATCTGATCACCTTCGGCGGGCTGCTCCTGCTCGGCGGGCGCACCGCCGATCTCTTCGGCCACCGGCGGCTGTTCGTCGCCGGGCTCGCGCTGCTCGCCGCGGCTTCCGCGGCAGGCGGCCTCGCGGGCAGCCCCGAACTGCTGATCGCCGCACGGGCCGTGCAGGGCGTGGGCGCGGCACTCGCCGCTGCCGCCGCCTTCGCGCTGCTGCTGATCCTCTTCCCCGACGGACCCGGGCGCCACCGTGCGCTGGGCGCGTTCGCGGCGATGGGCGGGCTCGGCGGGGTGCTCGGCACCGTCCTCGGCGGGGTGCTGACCTCAGGGCTCGGCTGGCGCTCCACGTTCTGGATGAACGTGGTGGGCGGTCTTGTCCTCGCGGCGCTCGCGATGCGGCTGCTCGACAGGGATACGCGGGGAAAGCGCACCGCCGGTTTCGATCTCGCCGGGGCGCTGACCGCCACCGGAGGCCTCGGCCTCGTCGCCTACGCGCTGGTCGGCGCGGGCGAGTACGGATGGACGGCCCCCCGGACCTGGCTGACGGCCGCCGCGGGCGTGGCGCTGCTCGCCGCCTTCGCGGGCGTCGAGCGCCGGGCCGCGTACCCGCTGGTGCCCCCTGGCGTCCTGAGCAGGCCGACCCTGCGGCTCGCCAACGGGCTCAGCGCGCTGGCCCAGATGACGCTCTTCCCGATGTTCTTCCTGGTCAGCCTCTACCTCCAGTCGGTGCTCGGGCAGTCCGCGCTGACCGGCGGCCTCGGGCTGCTGCCGCTGTCGCTGGTCGTCGTCGCCACCGCCCCGCAGACCGGCAGGCTGCTGTACCGGTTCGGGCTGCGCGCCACCATGACGTCCGGCTTCGTCCTGCTCTTCGGCGGGATGCTCTGGCTGGCTCTGGCACTTCGCGCCGACGGCACCTTCTTCACGACCGTCCTCGCCCCCAGCCTGGTGATCGGCGTCGCACTGCCGCTCGTCATGGTCACCACCAATGTGGCCGCCACCGCCGAGGCCGCCATCGAGGAGACCGGGCTTGCCTCCGGGCTCGTCAACACCAGCCAGCAGTTCGGCTCGGTGCTCGGCCTCGCGGTGCTCGTGGGGGTGGCGACGGGGCCCGACACCTCGGCCGACGGCATGACCGAAGGCTTCCGGGCGGCGCTGCTGACCGGGGCCGCCTTCGCGGCGCTGGCGGCGCTGCTGTCCGTACGGCTGCGGCCGCCGGGGGCCGCAGCCGCTTCCGGCGGAGCTCTACGCACCGACGTGCACGACCCCGACCGCGTGCGCTGACCGGCCCGTACGCGCAGGTCCCCTCCGTGACCGCCTTCGTGAACTCCTTCATGACCTCTTCAGGAGAACTCCCTTGTCCAGCCAGCCTGTTACCGCTGTGCCGCTCGTCGACCTGGCCGCCCGCCAGGAGCCGCTGTACCGGATAGCCGAGATATGCGAGGCCGACCCCCTGGGCGCCGACGGTGTCTGCCGGGTGCTGCCCGCCATGAACGAGGCCGCCGACATCGCCGCCCTCACCGTCGCGCTGCGCTCCCTGGTGCCAGGCCCCGACCGGACGGCCGCCTTCGACACGGTCTCGGCGCTCGCCGCCATGCGCGACCTGGGAATCGTCGCGGGATCACTCAAGCGGCACGGGGTCCAGCCGCTCGACGCCGCACCCGAACTCCTGCCGGTCCTCGTCGAGCTGGGCCACCGCACCGACATGATTCCGCGGGACACGGTGCACCACTACACCGCCTGGAACCCGGCCGACGGGCGCCGCCGCATGTACACGGGCGACCCGATGGAGGCCTGCCTCCAGGACGCGGTACGGATGGTCTTCCCCAGCCTCGTCGCCTCCCTCGCCACCTGTGAGCAGCTGGCCGGCCTCGAACCGTACGACCCCGCCTTCGCCCTCGCCCTGCGGCGAACCGACCGGCACGTCCGGGCCATGGTCGCCGCCATCGACTACACCGTCGCCCATGTCTCCCCGGTCTATTTCGCCCAGGTGCTCCGCCCGTACTTCGAGGAGTTCACCGTCGACGGACGCGACTACCTCGGCCCCGCAGCCGCCCAAGTGCCGCTCTGGCTGGTGGATCTGACGCTGTGGCAGTCCGACCGCAGCGGCCCTTCGTACGACTCCTTCATCGCCGAGTCCGTGCCCTACAGCCTGCCGTCCTGGCGCGCCTTCCACGCCGCGCACGCCGGGAGCCCCTCCGCCGTGGGCAAGCTGTCGGCCGCCGTCAGCTGGGAGAACGCCGACCGGCTGCCCGCGCCGCTCGCCGACGCCGCCCTCGCCCTCACGGACGTACTGCGCACCCTCAAGACCTTCCGCGCCCGGCATATCACCATCGCCCGCAAGGCCTACAGCGACGACGTGCGGCTGTACGAGAACGGCAGCGGCGGCGCCCCGATCGAACTGCTCCGCTCGGTACTCGACCTGACGCGCGACAACGAGACCCTCGTACGCCGGTCGACCCGCCCGCGCACCCAGGCCGCCTGAGCACCAGAGCACCTGTGCACCAGAGCATCAGAGAAGAGGACCCGACCCATGTCACGCCATGTGCCCGGAACCGAGCCCCGGATCCTGATCGCGGGCGGCGGAATCGCCGGACTCACCGCCGCGCTGTCCCTGCACGCGGCGGGATTCGAGGAGATCACCGTCATCGAGGCCGCCCGGGAGATCCAGCCCGTGGGCGCCGGTCTCAACATCATGCCCAACGCCGTACGCGAGCTGGACGCGCTGGGCCTCCTGGAGCGGCTCGACACGACTGCCGTACGCACCCGGGAGCTGCGCTACTACCACCGCAGCGGAGGCCTCATCTCCCGTGAGCCGCGCGGCCTGGGCGCCGGCTACTCCTGGCCGCAGCTCTCCGTGCAGCGCGGTGACCTCCAGATGGCGCTCGCCGACGCGGTACGGGACCGGCTCGGCCCGCACTGCCTGGTCCCCGGTGTGAAGGTCACCGCCGTCGGCCGGATCCCCGACGGCAGCCCCCGGGTGGAGCTGCGCCACCGCGACGAGGGTGCCCTCGCCTCGCTCTCCCCGGACGTCCTGATCGGCGCCGACGGCATCCGGTCCGTGGTCCGCGCGGCCCTCAACCCCGGTGAGGGCGAGCCCCCGTGGAACGGCATGCTCGTCTGGCGCGGCACCACATGGATGGACGCCGACCGGGCCGGGACCTTCATGCTCATCGCCGGAGACAACCGGCAGAAGGCCGTCGTCTACCCCATGGCCGAGCCCGCGGGCGGCCGGGTCCTGGTCAACTGGGCGCTCGCCATGCCCGCCGACGCGGTCACCGGCACCGGCCGCGGAACCGCCGAGGGCGACGACGGCAGGGGCGACTGGAACCGGTCCGTCCCGGTGACCAAGTTCCTCCACCACTACGAGGGCTGGGTCTTCGACGGCGTCGACGTGGCCGAGATCCTGCGCGGGGCGGACAGCGCCTACGAGTACCCGATGGTCGACCGCGAGCCCCTGTCGCGCTGGACGCACGGCCGCACGACCCTGATCGGCGACGCGGCCCACGCCATGTATCCCATCGGCTCCAACGGGGCCACCCAGTCCATCGTCGACGCCCGCGCACTGGCCCATGCGCTGGCCCGGTCGGTCACAGGCGGTGGGGGCCCGGCCGAAGGGCTCCTCGCGTACGAGTGCGACCGCAGGCCCGCGATGACCCGACTCCAGCTGTCCAACCGGCAATTGGGGCCGGAGGTGGTGATCAGCCTGGCGCACGAGCGGGCGCCCGGCGGATTCACCGACATCGACGACGTGATCCCGGCGGCGGAGCTGGCTGCCATCGCCGCGCGGTACGCGGCCGCCGGCGCGTTCGACACCCTGGCCGTCAACCAGGGTTCCCCTTATGAGGCAGGCCAGTTGGGGGTTCCGGTCGTCTAGGCGGTATCCAGGAGTCCGCGCCGCGCCGAGTGCCCCGAGTGCGCCGTGGTTGCGGAGGGCGGCGGGGGCTACCTTCGGAGGTGTTCTGTACCTCGCTTGCGAAGGTGGAGCACGTATGAAGGCCATTCGTCGATTCACCGTACGGCCCGTCCTCCCCGAACCCCTCCGCACACTGAGCGACTTGGCGCGCAATCTGCGCTGGTCCTGGCACACCGAGACCCGTGACCTCTTCCAGGCCGTCGACCCCGAGGGCTGGCAGGCGGCGGAAGGGGACCCGGTGCGGCTGCTCGGGTCCGTATCGGCGGGGCGGCTCGCGGAACTGGCACTGGACCGGCGCTTCCTGCGGCGGCTGAGCGCCGCCGCCGACGATCTGCAGGACTATCTGGGCGGCGGCAGGTGGTACCAGGCGCAGGGCGGCGAACTGCCCGCCGCCGTCGCCTACTTCTCGCCCGAGTTCGGGGTGACGGCCGCGCTCCCGCAGTACTCGGGCGGCCTCGGCATCCTCGCCGGGGACCACCTCAAGGCCGCCAGTGACCTAGGCGTGCCGCTGATCGGGGTCGGGCTTCTCTACCGGCACGGGTACTTCAGGCAGTCGCTGTCGCGGGACGGGTGGCAGCAGGAGCAGTATCCGGTCCTGGACCCCAACGAGCTGCCGGTGAGCCTCCTCAGGGAGCCGGACGGGGCGCCGAGCCAGGTCGCCCTGGCGCTTCCCGGCGGGCGCTCGCTGCGGGCGCACATCTGGGTGGCGCGCGTGGGACGCGTACCGCTGCTGATGCTCGACTCCGACGTGGAGGAGAACGGGGCAGGGGAGCGGGACGTCACCGACCGGCTGTACGGGGGCGGCAGCGAGCACCGGCTGCTGCAGGAGATGCTCCTCGGCATCGGCGGCGTGCGAGCCGTCCGTACGTACTGCAGGCTGACCGGGCACCCGGACCCCGAGGTCTTCCACACCAACGAGGGGCACGCCGGGTTCCTCGGCCTGGAACGGATCCGCGAGCTCGCCGTGGGGGAGGGCCTCGACTTCGACGCCGGGCTCGAATCCGTACGGGCAGGGACCGTCTTCACCACGCACACGCCCGTGCCCGCCGGGATCGACCGCTTCGACCGGGAGCTCGTCGCCCATCACTTCGGGGACGAGGGGGAGCTGCCGGGGGTCGATGTGGAGCGGGTGCTCCAGCTGGGCATGGAGACCTACCCCGGCGGCGAGCCCAACCTCTTCAACATGGCGGTGATGGGACTGCGCCTCGCCCAGCGCGCCAACGGGGTCTCCACGCTGCACGGCGCGGTCAGCCGGGAGATGTTCGCCGGGCTGTGGCCGGGATTCGACCCGGACGAGGTACCGATCACATCCGTGACCAACGGGGTGCACGCTCCGACCTGGGTGGCACCCGAGGTCTTCCGTCTCGGCGCCCGGCAGATCGGCATGGAGCGTACGGAAAATGCACTGTCGGTCGGCGGCTCCGAGCGCTGGGACGCCGTCGCAGAGATCGCGGACACGGAAATCTGGGACCTGCGGCGGGTGCTGCGCGAGCAGCTGGTGCAGGAGGTACGGTCCCGGCTGCGCGCCTCCTGGCGGCAGCGCGGCGCGTCGGACGCCGAACTGGGCTGGGTGGACGGGGTGTTGGACCCGGACGTGCTGACCATCGGCTTTGCGCGGCGGGTCCCCTCGTACAAGCGGCTCACCCTGATGCTGAGGGACCGCGACCGGCTGATGGAGCTGCTGCTCCATCCGACCAGGCCCGTCCAGATCGTGGTCGCGGGGAAGGCGCACCCGGCCGACGACGGAGGGAAGCGACTCGTTCAGGAGTTGGTGCGATTCGCGGACGATCCGCGGGTGCGCCACCGCATCGTCTTTCTCCCCGACTACGGGATGGCGATGGCCGAACGGCTCTATCCGGGCTGCGACGTCTGGCTCAACAATCCGCTGCGCCCGCTGGAGGCCTGCGGGACCAGCGGGATGAAGGCGGCGCTCAACGGGTGTCTGAATCTGTCCGTCCTCGACGGGTGGTGGGACGAGTGGTTCGAGCCCGATTTCGGCTGGGCCATCCCGACCGCCGATGGTTCGGGGACGGAGGAGGACCGGCGCGACGACCTCGAATCGGCCGCGCTGTACGAGCTGATCGAGGAGCGGGTCGCGCCGCGCTTCTACGACCGCGGGCACGGCGGGCTCCCCGACCGGTGGATCGAGATGGTCCGCCGGACGCTGGTCACACTCGGCCCGAAGGTGCTGGCAGGGCGGATGGTACGGGAGTACGTGGAGCGCCTCTACGCACCGGCCGCACACGCCCACCGGGCTCTGGACCCCGACACCGCAAGGGAGTTGGCAGTGTGGAAGGCAGGGGTGCGCGCCGCCTGGCCCTATGTCCACGTCGACCATGTGGAGGCGCTCGCGGCGACCGCGGTCAACGGCGCCGCCGAGCTGGGGTCCACGCTCTCGCTGCGGGTGCGCGCCGCCCTCGGCGGGCTGCGGCCCGACGACGTCGAGGTGCAGGCGGTCTCGGGGCGCGTCGACTCGCAGGACCGGATCGCCGATGCGCAGACCTATCCGCTGAAGCCGACCGGGGGTCCTGACGTGGAGGGGCGCTGGGTGTACGAGGGGCCGCTCGCCCTCGACCGCACGGGACCCTACGGGTACACGGTCCGGATCCTGCCGGCGCACCGGCTGCTCGCCACCAGCGCGGACCTCGGTCTGGTCGCGCTGCCGACCGAGGCGACGGGGGAGGGCGCGGGCGTACTGATGCGCTGACCGTGACCGACGGTGATCGTTGCTGGGCCCGGTGCTTTCGCGGCACCGGGCCCCTTCGTTTTTTGAACGTAACTCTTGACGCGTTCATGGAATCCCTCTAGTTTCCACACGCATCATCGAGTTCAGCATGAAGAGCAACGTTCATGTGAATGAACGAAGTTGGCGTTTGGTCCCCGACCGGAAGGCCCCCCACATGCGCACCCACCGCTCGAAGAACCGCCTGAGAATCTGGACGGCGTCCGCTGCCGCAGGAATCGCGGGCGTGCTGGCCCTGACCCTCATACCCCAGGCGTCCGCGGCGAAGGCAACGCCCGAGGCCGCTCCCGCGGTTGCCGCCGCCCCCACCGCCTTCACCCACCCCGGCGTACTGGTCAGCCGTCCTCAGCTCGACTTCGTTCGCGGAAAGGTCCAGGCGGGAGCCGCCCCCTGGAAGGCCGCGTACGACCAGATGATGGCGAGCAAGTACGCCTCGCTGACCCGTACCGCCGCACCCCGCGCCACCGTCGAGTGCGGGTCCTACTCCAACCCCAACTACGGCTGTACGGACGAGCGCGAGGACGCCATCGCCGCGTACACGCTCTCCCTCGCCTTCTACATCACCCAGGACGCCAAGTACGCGCAGAAGGCGATCCAGATCATGGACGCCTGGTCGGCCGTGATCAAGTCCCACACCAACAGCAACGCCCCGCTGCAGACCGGCTGGGCGGGCTCGGTCTGGCCGCGGGCCGCCGAGATCGTCAAGTACACCTACACGGGCGGCTGGCCCAACTCCGCGCGCTTCGGCACCATGCTGAAGAACGTCTACCTCCCCACCGTCATCAAGGGCTCGCAGTCCAACGGCAACTGGGAGCTGTCGATGACGGAGGCCGCGATCGGCATCTCCGTCTTCCTGGAGGACCGCACCTCCTACGACAAGGCCGTCGCCACCTTCCGCGGCCGCGTCCCCGCGTACATCTACCTCAGCTCCGACGGCGCCCTGCCCAAGGTCGCCCCGGGCAGCGGCCTCAGCGGCAGCGCCGCGATCATCAAGTACTGGCAGGGGCAGTCCGTCTTCATGGACGGCCTCACGCAGGAGACCTGCCGCGACCTCACCCACACCGGCTACGGCATCTCCGCCATCTCGCACATCGCCGAGACCAGCCGGATCCAGGGCCAGGACCTCTACCCGGAGGTCGGCGAGCGGCTGCGCCAGGCGCTCGGTCTGCAGTCCAAGTACATGATGGGCGCGGCCGTCCCGTCGAACCTGTGCGGAGGAACTCTCAAGGACGGCCTCGGCCCCATCACCGAGGTCGGCTTCAACGCCCTTCACACCAGGCTGGGTTACGCGATGACCAACACCCAGGCGCTGACCGAGCAGCAGCGCCCGGCCGGCTCCAACAACCTCTTCGTGGCCTGGGAGACCCTCACCCACGCGAACAACCCGGCGTGACCTTCCGCCCGCGTCACACGGAGAAGTAGTTCACCTTGGCCGGTGAGATCCGGACGACCACCCGGACCTCACCGGCCCTGTCGGCGGGCGGAGGCCGGCCGACGTACTTCTGTGAGACCTCGTGCTGGACGGTGTTTCCCACGTCCTCCGTCACCACGGCGGTGCCCCGGATCTCCACGGTGCGGTACGGGTTCTCCCGGTCGGAAACGGTCACGCTGATCCTTGGGTCCTTTGCCGGATTGCGGGCCTTCTGGCGTCCGGCGAGGGTCGAGAAGAGCAGCTCGTCGCCGTCCCGCAGCACCCGGACCACGGAGGTCTGCGGGTCTCCGCTCCTCGCGTGGAGCGTGGCCGCGGTGGCGAATTTCCGTCCGTCGATCAGGTCGCGTGCCGCTTCATCGAAAACAGTCATGACCGGATGAACACAACAGGGCATGTATCTATGCCAGTTGGTGCGCCACTCGGGCAACGCCGGAGCCCCGCCGTCCGCCGGGTGGCGGACGACGGGGCTCCTGTGGGGGGTGTCTGTTGGGGCGGGGCGGTGACTAGCTGACGTTCACTGCCGACCAGGCCGCGGCGACGGCCTTGTATTCGGCGCCGGTGGTGCCGCCGTACAGCGCGGAGGCCGCGCTGAGCGTGGCCGTGCGGGCCGCCTTGTAGTTGGTGGTGCTCGTCATGTACGTGGTCAGGGCCTTGTACCAGATCTGGATGGCCTTGTCCCGGCCGATGCCGGTGACCGTGGACCCGTTGGAGGTCGGGGAGTTGTAGCTGACGCCGTTGATGACCTTGGCGCCGCTGCCCTCGCTCAGCAGGTAGAAGAAGTGGTTGGCGATGCCCGAGGAGTAGTGGACGTCGACGTTGCCCGCGGTCGACTTCCACGCGTCCAGGGAGCCGCCGTCCTTGCTCGGCTTGTCCATGTAACGCAGCGGCGTACCGTCACCGTTGATGTTGATCTTCTCGCCGATGAGGTAGTCGCCGACGTCCGAGGCGTTGCTGGAGTAGAACTCCACGGCGGTGCCGAAGATGTCGGAGGTGGCCTCGTTCAGGCCGCCCGACTCACCGCTGTAGTTCAGGTTGGCGGTGGCGGCGGTGAGGCCGTGGGACATCTCGTGTCCGGCCACGTCGAGGGCGGTCAGCGGGGCCGCGTTGCCCGACCCGTCGCCGTAGGTCATGCAGAAGCAGCTGTCGTCCCAGAAGGCGTTCACATACGAGTTGCCGTAGTGGACGCGGGAGTAGGACGCGACGCCGTTGTTCTTGATGCCGTTGCGCTTCAGGACGTTCTTGTAGAAGTCCCAGGTCTGCGCGGCACCGTAGTGGGCGTCCACGGCGGCGGTCTGCACCTGCGTGCCCACGCCGTTGCCCCACACGTCGTCGGCGTCCGTGAAGAGCGTGCCCTTGCCGGACGTGCCGTGGTTCAGGTTGTACGTCTTGTGGGCGCCGCGGGCCGCGTCGCTCAGCTGGTACGTCGAGCCGGAGAGCGTCGTGCCCAGCGTGACCTTGCCGCTGTACTCGCTGTTGCCGGTACCGGTCTTGACCGCCTGCCACTGCGAGAGCTTGGCGCCGGTGGTGGCGTCGGTGACGACGTGCAGCTGGCTGGGGGTGCCGTCGTCCTGGAAGCCGCCGACCACTGTCTCGTACGCGAGGGTGGGCGTGCCGGAGGCCGCCCAGATCACCTTGCGCGGGGCCTGGTCGGTGGTCGCCTTCTCGGCGCCCGCGGACTTGGCCGTGGTGAGGGCCTTCGACTGGGCCGCGGCCGGCTTGAGGGCGGCCGTGGTGCTCGGCACCGCGATGGACTTGGAGGTGGCCTTGGTGACACTTCGTACGGTGCCGGACTTGGCCTGGTGGATGACCAAGTCGCCGCCCAGGACCGGGAGTCCGGCGTAGGTGCGCTCGTACCGGGTGTGCGTGGTGCCGTCCGCGTCCTTGATGACGTCTCTGACGACGAGCTTCTCCTGGCTGCCCAGGGAGAGCGTGTCCGCGGTGGTGGCCGTGGTGGCGGTGGCCTCACGGATCAGCTCGGCGCGCTGCGAAGCGGAGAGGGAGAGCGGCTGTGCACCGGCGGCTGTGGGGGCGGCGCCGGCAGGGGAGGAGACGAGTCCGGTGAGGCCGGTCGCCAGGAGTGCGGCGGCGGCTATCGATCCGGCTACGCGTGTAGAGCGGGATATCTGAGGGGTCACCTGAAGTTCCCTTTCTAAGGGTGGGGGGTGGGAAGTGCGGGTGCCTCTTGGTGCGGGTGAAGCCTTGCAGAAGTGGCGCGCTCATGTCAGGAGGGCAAAACGGTCATGGCTGAAAATGTTCGGTGGAGGGTGGGACGTCGCCCGTGTGTCCAGGGAGACGCCCCACCCGGTCTGGCCGGAATCAGCTGGTGCGGACCTTCATCAGAAGGTCAGGCTCCAGCTGTTGATCTTCCCGACGTCCTGCGCCGCGACGTCCTGGACCTTGAGCTTCCAGGTGCCGTTGGCCACCTCCGAGGAGGCGTTGGCCGTGTACGTCGCGATGACGTTGTCGGCCGAGTCCGAACCACTGGAGTTCTTCAGCCGGTACGCCGACCCGTCCGGGGCGACCAGGTCGATGACCAGGTCACCGCGCCAGGTGTGCGTGATGTTCACGTCCACCTTGAGGGTGGCGGGAGCGTTGCCCGTGACACCGGTGACCGGGATCGACGAGGTGACCGCAGCGCCGGCGTCCGGAATGGACACCACGGTGTTGGAGGTGAAGACCTTGCCGCCCGGGTCCGTGCCGCCACCGGAGCGTGCGCCGACCGCGATGGCCGCGAACGCGTCCTGGACCGCCTTGTACTCGGTGCTGGTGGTGCCGCCGTACAGCTCACTGGCCGCCGCGAGAGCACCCGTACGGGCGCCCGCGTAGTTGGTGGTCGAGGTGAACTTCGTGCTCAGCGCCCGGTACCAGATCTGGATGGCCTTGTCGCGGCCGATGCCGGTGACCGGCAGACCGTCCGCCGTCGGCGAGTTGTAGGTGACACCGTTGATGACCTTGGTGCCGCTGCCCTCGCTCAGGAGGTAGAAGAAGTGGTTCGCCGGGCCCGAGGAGTAGTGGACGTCGAGGTTGCCGAGCCCCGAGTACCAGGAGTCCTTGGAGCCGCCGTCCTTGGAGGGCTTGTCCATGTAGCGCAGCGGGGTGCCGTCGCCGTTGATGTTGATCTTCTCGCCGATGAGGTAGTCGCCGACGTCGGTGGAGTTGTTCGCGTAGAACTCCACCGAGGTGCCGAAGATGTCGGAGGTGGCCTCGTTCAGGCCGCCCGACTCACCGCTGTAGTTGAGGGCCGCTGTGGCGGCGGTGAGACCGTGGGACATCTCGTGACCCGCCACGTCGAGCGCGGTGAGCGGGTCGGCGTTGCCGGAGCCGTCGCCGTAGGTCATGCAGAAGCAGCTGTCGTCCCAGAAGGCGTTCACATACGAGTTGCCGTAGTGGACGCGGGAGTAGGAGGCGACGCCGTTGTTCTTGATGCCGTTGCGGCCCAGGATGTTCTTGTAGAAGTCCCAGGTCTCGGCGGCACCGTAGTGCGCGTCGGCGCCCGCGGTCTCGGCGTTGGACGCCAGGCCGTTGCCCCAGACGTCGTCCGGGCCGGAGAAGAGCGTGCCCGTGCCGGACGTGCCGTGGTTCAGGTTGTACGTCTTGTGGCTGCCGCGGCCGGCGTCGGTGAGGTTGTACGTCGACCCCGACTGCGTGGTGCCCAGCGTGACCTGGCCGCTGTACTCGGTGTTGCCGACACCGGTCTCGATGGCCTGGTCCTGGAAGAGCTTCTTGCCGGTGGAGGCGTCCGTGATGACGTGGAGCGCGTTCGGCGTCCCGTCGTCCTGGAACCCGCCGACGACGGTTTCGTACGCCAGCGTGGGCTTGCCCTGCGCCACCCAGATCACCTTGCGGGGCGCCCGGTCGGCGGCCGTCTTCGACGAGCCCTCGGCCTTCGCGGCGGCCAGCGCGGTCTTTTCGGCGGCGGCCGGCGCGACGTCCGCGCTGGTGTCGACGCCGGTGAGGGAGGCCTGGGACGCCTTGGTGACGCCTTCGGTCTTCCCGGCCTTGCTCTCCGCCACGACGAGGTCGCCGCCGAGGACGGGAAGCCCGTCGTAGGTGCGCTCGTAGCGGGTGTGCAGGGTGCCGTCCTGGTCCTTGACGACATCCTTGACCTGGAGCTTCTCCTTGGCGCCCAGGCCGAGCTCCTTGGCGGTGGCCGCAGTGGTGGCCCCCGCCTGGCGTATCAGCTCCGCACGCTGGGCGGGTGACAGCTTGGCCGGCAGGGCGCCGGGGTTGACCTTGCCCGCGGTGACGGAGGGGGCCGCCTGCGGAGTGGCTGATGCCGCACCGGTCTGGATTCCGGTGGCGAGCAGTGCTGCCGCGGCGAGAAGGGCCCCGGTGGCTGTGGCGCGACGATGCGTGGGTCTCACGCGAACTCCTTCTGCAAAGGGGGGTGTTGGGGCGGCAGGTCGGGCCGCCCTAGCAGAGCAAGCTGTGCGCAGAACGAGGGAAGAGTGGCAGGGGGGAGAACGTTCTGTCAGGAGCGCATCAAGAAGTTGGCTGGAAAGTGTCCGTTGCCCGAAGGGAGTTGTTCGCTATGCGGATGCAACGTTGATCAATGCCGCGACGCCGTCGAGCGTGCGCTGCAAGCCGAATTCGAAGAGCGAGTCCATGTTCAGTTCGAAATCCTCCTCGTCGAAGAGGGCGTTCATGACCGGTAGTCCACCAGCCGCGGCGATGGCCTCGAACTGTGGCTCGTTCCGTGTCATCCACTCCTCGTCGGAGATCCCGGTGTCCTGCCGCGCCTGGTCCTCCAGGCCCGCGGCCATCGCCACGCCCTGGACGAATCCGAAGAGGGTCAGATGGGTGTGGAGCATCTCGTACGGAGCCAGACCGGTGGACCGCAGCGAGGTCAGGACCCTCTCCGTGTACCGCATCGCGTACGGCGCGACCGTCGGCCGGGTGAAGGAGGCCAGGGCCTGCGCCAGCCAGGGGTGGCGGCCGTGCACCGCCCACAACCACCGTGTGGACGCCTCCAGTTGGGCGCGCCAGTCGCCGGTCGGCCGCTCCTGCGGGACCTCGGCGAACGCCGCGTCCGCCATCAGGACGATCAGCTCGCCCCGGCTGCGGAGGTGCCGGTAGAGCGCCATCGTGGAGCTGGACAGTTCGGCTGCGACACGGCGCATGGAGAGCGCGGGCAGCCCCTCCACGTCCGCCAGTCGGACCGCGGTGACCACGATCCGGTCACGGGTGAGCGCGGGTGCGGCCCCCGTACGGGGCTCGGGACGGACGTCCGTGACGACCGTGCCCACCCCGGGCACGGCCCGCACCAGGCCCTCCTGGCGCAGGGCGGAGAGCGCCTTGGTGGCCGTCGCCATCGCGACGCCCCACTCGCGGACCACGGTGCGGGTCGAGGGGACGCGGTCGCCGGGGGAGAGCTCGCCGGCGAGGATGCGGCGGCGGATCTCGGCGGCGATAAGGAGGTAGGGCGGGTCGGCGGTCATTCCCGTACCGTACTAGTGCACTCGCCGGTGAACTCCCTGTTCGGGCGAGGAGTGCACTGGGGTGCCCTAGGGAGATGTTTGCGGTGTACGCGCCGCGTTGCTTCGGTGTCCCACATGAATCCCAGCGCAGATTTCGCCACGAGCCCCCGCGCGGGCCGCAAGGAGTGGACCGCCCTCGGGGTCCTGATGCTCCCGCTGCTCCTCGTCTCCATGGACGTCTCCATCCTCTACTTCGCGATCCCCTACATCAGCCAGGACCTGGAGCCCAGCGCCACCCAGCAGCTGTGGATCCTCGACATGTACGGCTTCGTCCTGGCCGGACTGCTGATCACGATGGGCGCGCTCGGCGACCGCATCGGCCGGCGCAGGCTGGTGCTCGCGGGGGCCGCGGTCTTCGGTCTCGCGTCGGTGGCGGCCGCGTACGCCCACAGCGCCGAAGTCTTCATCGGTGTACGGGCGTTGCTGGGTGTGGGCGGCGCGATGCTGATGCCGTCCACCCTCGCCCTCATCCGTAACCTCTTCCGCGACCCGAAACAGCGCGGGCAGGCGGTCGCGCTCTGGACCACCGTGATGACCATGGGCATCTCGCTCGGCCCGATCGTCAGTGGACTGCTGCTCCAGCACTTCTGGTGGGGCTCGGTCTTCCTGATCAATCTGCCCGCGATGGCGCTGCTGCTGTTCCTCGCGCCTTTCCTGCTGCCGGAGTTCAAGGCACCGGCGGCCGGACGCTTCGACGTACTGAGCGCACTGCTCTCGCTGACCGCGCTGCTGCCCGTCATCTACGGGATCAAGGAGCTGGCCGCCCACGGGTACTCCCCGGTGCGCGTGCTCACCGTCGCCGCCGGACTCGTCGTGGGCTTCCTCTTCGTGCGGCGGCAGCGAAAGCTCGAACACCCCATGATCGACCTGGAGTTGCTGCGGCAGAAGGTCTACGGCGGATCCCTCGCGGCCAACCTCCTCGCCATGTTCGCGACCGTCGGATTCGCCGTCTTCTTCAGTCAGTACCTCCAGTCCGTGCGCGGAATGAGCCCGCTGACCGCAGCCCTCTGGTCGCTGGTCCCGATGGCGGGCGTGGCCGTGCTTGCCCCCACCGGCGCCGTGCTCGCCCAGCGCTTCGACCGCGCGTACGTCATGGCGGGGGGATTCCTGGTCTCCGCCTGCGGCTTCGCCTGGCTGAGCCAGGTGCACACCGCGTCGGCGCTCTGGTTCGTACTCGCCGGATCCGCGGTCTACGCGGGCGGCCTGGTCGCCGCGATGACCCTCGCCAATGAACTCGCCCTCGGCGCGGCCCCGCCCGAGCGTGCGGGCTCGGCGGCCGCCGTACTGGAATCGGGCCAGGAGCTGGGCGGGGCGCTCGGCATGGCGATCCTCGGATCGATCGGGGCGGCCGTCTACCGGGGCGACCTGGCCGGTGCGCCCGACGCCGTACGGGAGACGGTCGGCGGGGCGAGTGGGGTGGCGCACGGGGAACTGCTCGACGCCGCGCACGAGGCCTTCGTGCACGGGATGGGGTACGCGGCGATCGGCGCGGCGGTGGCGATGGCGGGCGCCGCGGTGCTCGCGCTCGTCACCCTGCGGGGTGCGGGCCGCGCCGTGGCCGCCGAGCGGGAGCCCGCGGTGGCACTGCCGGTGTAATGGATCAGGGCCGCAACATCGCGGCGAGCGCGCGCCCGAAGACGAAGCGTCCGGCGCGGGCGACGAGCGGGTCCGCGAAGGCGGGGAGGCGGGCGATGGAGAGTTCTTCCGTCCAGGTGACGGCCGACCCGGTGCCTTCGGCCGCGACCTCGATCTCGGCCCAGCCCGTCAGCACCGACCCCTCTTTCTCCACGCGGCAGACACCGGGGGAGCCGTCCGTGGGCGGCTCCCACCGCACCACCACCATCAGATCGTCGACCACGGTGAACCGCCCCACCGCCGTACGCGCCACGAACCGCGTCCCCTCGCCCGCAGGCGGCGGCGTCAGGACGACGGTCCTGGTCAGGGGGACGGAGGCGGCATGGGCCGGCCAGTCGGTGACCCGCAGCCAGGTGTCGGCTGGCGGTCGCGGCGCATGGTGCCGTACGCGGAAGACGGGCATCCCCCGACCCTACGGCCGCGTACGGACCGCCCCGCTCATCCGGCGCGCGGGTCGAGCCACAGCGCCTCGGCCACCGCGCACAGTTCGCCTTCCGGTGTCGACAGGGCGATGCCCACCGTGTGCTTGCGCCCCGACTCGGCGACCAGCCAGGCGTACGACACATACGGCTCGCCCGCGACGACCGGCCGCGGTGTCGTCGCCGTCAGCGCCACCGTCACCAGGCCGGGCTTCGCCGTGCCCAGCAGGAGCGCCGCCACCCCGCCGGGGCAGTCGAGCGCCGACCAGACCGCCTCGGGGGGCAACTGGCCGTCGGCCCCGCCGAGCGAGAGGTCCGGCGTCCAGGCGGCGGCGACCAGATCCCGGCCCGGTACGCGCCCGGGGAACAGACGCAGTCCACGGCCGGGCGCGACCGCGATCCCGCAGCCGAAGCAGTCGCTGAACCCCTCCTGCGGTACGCGCAGCCGCGCCTCTGTGGCGGCCAGCGCCTCCGTCCAGGACGGAGCGTCCGGCACGTCGATGGCCGAATCGCTCGGGCTCGCGAGCGCGAGTGCGGTGGCGCCGTCTCCGGTGTGGGACGTCAACTCGGCCCCGCCGTCCGGACTTTGAGCGATACGGACGGGAGTCTCCACCGGCACCACCCCGCGGAAGTCCACGCGTACCGTCTTGGCCTCCGACCGGTCGGCCAGCAGACCCGCCACATAGCCGCCGAAGGCGATACCGGGGTAGCCGTGCACATGGGCCGGGACGGTGATGATCTCTGCGCTCATGATCTCAGCCCACCACACTCTCTCGCCAGGCGCGATGCAGACCGGCGAACTGTCCTGTGCCCTTGATGAGTTGGCCCGGTGACCCGTCCTCGATGATCCGGCCGTGCTCCATCACAAGCACCCGGTCGGCGATCTCCACCGTCGAGAGGCGGTGGGCGATGACGACGGCCGTGCGGCCCCGCAGCACCGTGTCCATCGCCCGCTGCACCGCCCGCTCGCCCGGGATGTCCAGGGAGCTCGTCGCCTCGTCGAGGATCAGTACGGCCGGGTCCGCGAGCAACGCCCGTGCGAAGGCGACCAGTTGGCGCTGGCCTGCGGAGATCCGGCCGCCCCGCTTGCGTACATCGGTGTCGTACCCGTCGGGGAGCGAGGTGATGAAGTCGTGCGCGCCGATCGCCTTCGCGGCCCGCTCGATGTCCTCGGGGGTCGCGTCAGGGCGGCCGATCGCGATGTTCTCGGCGACCGTGCCGGAGAAGAGGAACGCCTCCTGGGTGACCATGACCACGCCCCGGCGCAGTTCGGGCGTCTCCAGGTCGCGGAGGTCCACGCCGTCCAGGAGGACCTTGCCGTCGGTCGGGTCGTAGAAGCGGGCGAGGAGTTTGGCGAGCGTGGACTTGCCCGCCCCCGTCGAACCGACGACGGCGACCGTCTGGCCCGCGGGGATGGTCAGGTCGAAGTGCGGGAGGACCTCGCCGCCGGTGCGGTAGGCGAACCGGACGTCGTCGAAGACGACCTCGCGGCCCGGGTGTTCGGAGGCGAGCGCGGGCAGCGGCCGGGGCGCGGTGGGTGCGGGGACGGTCGGGGTCTGGGCGAGCAGGCCCGCGATCTTCTCCAGTGAGGCCGCGGCCGACTGGTAGGAGTTGAGGAACATGCCCAGGCGGTCGATCGGGTCGTACAGCCGTCGCAGATACAGGACCGACGCGGCCAGGACGCCGAGCGCGAGACCGTCCTGGGCGACCCGGTAGGCGCCCCACAGGACGATTCCGGCGACCGCGGTGTTGGCGACGAGCCGGGAGCCGATCACATAGCGGGCCATCTCCAGGAGCGCGTCGCCGTTGGTGCGCTCGTGGCGGCGGTTGAGGGCGAGGAAGTCGGCGTCGTTGGCGCGCTCGCGGCGGAACGCCTGGACCGGGCGGATGCCGTTCATGGTCTCGGCGAACTTGACGATCACGGCGGCGATGGCCGTGGAACGCCGGGCGAAGACGCGCCCCGCCCGCCGCTGGTAGAGGCGGACGAGAAGGTAGAGGGGGACGAACGAGACGACGGCGACCGCGCCCAGGCCCACGTCGAGCCAGAGCAGCATCGCGCAGATGTAGATCACGGAGAGGATGACGCCGATGAGCTCCTGCAGCCCCTCGGAGAGCAGCTCGCGCAGCGACTCGACGTCGGTGGTGGAGCGGGAGATGAGCCTGCCCGAGGTGTAGCGCTCGTGGAAGTCGACGCTGAGGGCCTGCGCATGGCGGAAGATCCTGCCCCGCAGATCGAGCAGGACGTCCTGGTTGACGTGGGCGGAGGCGCGGATGAAGGCGTACTGGAGGATCCCGGAGGCCAGCGAGCAGCCGAGGTACCCGGCGCCGATGGCGATCAGCGGCCCGTGGTCGTGCTCCCGGAAGGCGGGGACCCCGCGGTCGATGGCGTACGCGACGAGCATCGGCCCCGCCTGGACCGCGGCCTGCTGCAGGAGGAGCAGCAGCGTGGCCACGATGACACGGGCGCGCAGAGGGGAGAGGAGCGACAGCAGGAGGGCGCGGGTGGCACCGGGCGGTGTGGGCAGGGCGTCCCTGTCGAAGGGGTCGCCGTCGCCGGACGGCCTTCCGCTACCGGCCGCGGGGTCCTTCCCGTCCGCACCGGACTGCTGGGGCAGGGCGATGGCCTCGGCGTCGCCGCCCGCGTCCCCGTCCTGTCGCTCCGTGGGCGGTTCCGCGTCGTGGGCGGTGGTCGTCGTCGTGTGCGACGAGGTCATCAGGCGTTCTCCTCAACGGCGTTGGCGTCCGCGCCGGACATCAGCCAGGCGTACTCGGCGTTGCTGCGCAGCAGTTCGTGGTGGGTGCCGACGGCGGTGATCCGGCCCTCGGAGAGCAGTGCGACCCGGTCGGCGAGCATCACCGTGGACGGGCGGTGCGCCACCACCAGTGCGGTCGTCGACTCCAGGACCTGCCGCAGGGCCGCCTCGACCAGGGCCTCGGTGTGCACGTCCAGCGCGGACAGCGGATCGTCCAGTACGAGGAAGCGCGGCTGCCCCACCACCGCCCGCGCCAGTGCCAGACGCTGGCGCTGGCCGCCCGACAGGCTCAGGCCCTGCTCGCCGACCTGGGTCGAAGTCCCGGCCGGCAGCCCGTGCACGAACTCCGCCTGGGCCACCGACAGCGCGCGCCGCAGCGCCTCGTCGTCGGCGCCCGCGTCGCCCATCAGCACGTTCTCGCCGACGCTCGCGGAGAAGAGCGTCGGCTCCTCGAAGGCCACCGAGACCAGCTCCCGCAGCTGCTCGCGCGACAGCAGGGTGATGTCCTGACCGTCGAGGGTGATGCGGCCCCCGGTGATCTCGTGCAGACGCGGTACGAGCGCGGTGAGCGTGGTCTTGCCGGAGCCGGTCGCCCCGACCAGCGCCATCGTCTCGCCCGAGCGGATGTGCAGGTCGATGCGGGCCAGTACCGGCGGGGCGTCCGGGGCCGCGTCCGGGTAGTGGAACTCGACCCCGTCGAAGACCAGGCCGGAGGAGTCGGGCGCCGCCTCACCTGTCGTCGCCGTGTCAGTCTCCTCGGCGACGTCCAGGACTTCGAAGTACCGCGTCGTGGCGGTCGCCGCGTCCTGGCTGATCGCGATCAGGAAGCCGATCGACTCCACCGGCCAGCGCAGCGCGAGTGCCGTGGAGAGGAAGGCGACCAGGGTGCCCGCCGACAGACCGCCGTCGGCGACCTGGACCGTGCCGAGGACGAGGGCCGCGCCGATGGCGACCTCGGGCAGGGTCATGATCAGGGCCCAGATGGAGGCGAGCAGACGGGCCTTGTACAGTTCGGTCCCGCGCAGCTTCTGTGACAGCTCGCGGAAGGCACGGGCCTGGCTGCGGTGACGGCCGAAGCCCTTGATGATGCGGATGCCGAGCACGCTCTCCTCGACGACCGTGGTCAGATCGCCGACCTGGTCCTGGGAGAGGCGCGTGATCTTCGAGTACTTGGTCTCGAAGAGCGAGCAGAGGATCACCAGCGGGACCACGGGGGCCAGCAGCACCAGCCCGAGCGACCACTGCTGCTGGAGCAGGATGATGAAGCCGGCCAGGATCGTCACCGCGTTGACCAGCAGGAAGGTCAGCGGGAACGCCAGGAACATCCGCAGCAGCATCAGATCGGTGGTGCCGCGCGAGAGCAGCTGACCCGAGGCCCACCGGTCGTGGAAGGCGACGGGAAGACGCTGCAGATGCCGGTAGAGGTCGGTCCGCATCGCCGCCTCGACACCGGCGAGCGGGCGGGCCACCAGCCACCGGCGCAGACCGAAGAGCACCGCCTCCGCGATACCGAGACCCAGCAGCATGAACGCCCCGAGCCAGACCCCGCCGGTGTCCCGGTCCGCGACCGGACCGTCCACGATCCACTTCAGTACGAGCGGGAAGACCAGCCCGAGACAGGATGCGACCACCGCGACAAATGCCGCACTGGCCAGGCGGGTTCGCACGGGCCGCACGTACGGCCACAGGCGCATCAGGCTGCGTACGGCGGACAGGTCCTTGGGTGGTGCATCTGTTCTGGGCATCAGCGCCGACCCTACGGACAGCCACTGACAATGCCCACTGACTTTTTGGGCATCCGCGAGGTCGTAGCGGCCATCAACCGATCGGTTGATGCCGGTTCGAGCGCGATGGCCGATGCCGGGACCACGTACTTTCCGGGACTCTCGGAGCATGGCAATCATCGAGGTCAGCGGGGTACGCAAGGTCTACGGCGGCCGGGCCGTCGTGGACGGGGTGTCCTTCGCCGTCGAGCAGGGGGAGATCTTCGGAATCCTCGGCCCGAACGGCGCGGGCAAGACGACCACCGTCGAATGCGTCGAGGGTCTGCGGATCCCCGACGCCGGATCGGTCAGGGTGGCCGGATTCGATCCGGTCGCCGACCACGACCGGGTCTCCAAGATCCTGGGCGCCCAGCTCCAGGAGAGCGAGCTGCAGGCGAAGCTCACGGTGCGCGAGGCCCTCACCCTGTACGCGGCCTTCTATCCGCACCCGGCCGACTGGCGCCCGCTCGCCGAGCGCCTCGGTCTCACCGCCCACCTGGACGCCCGCTCCGGGAAACTCTCCGGCGGCCAGAAGCAGCGTCTGTTCATCGCCCTCGCGCTGATCGGCAACCCGAAGGTCGTCGTACTCGACGAGCTGACGACGGGCCTCGACCCGCGCGCCCGCCGCGACACCTGGAAGCTGATCGAGGACGTACGGGACTCAGGCGTCACGGTCCTCCTGGTCACCCACTTCATGGAGGAGGCCCAGCGCCTCTGCGACCGTATCGCCGTGATCGACGGCGGCCGCATCGCCGCCCTGGACACCCCTGCGGGTCTGATCCGGCGGGCGAGCGGCGCCACCGTCATCTCCTTCTCGCCCTCCGCCCCGCTCGACGAGTGCGAGCTCCGCGCACTGCCCGCGCTCGCCTCCGTGGAGTACAAGGACGACCGGGTCACGCTCAGCGGCACCGACGACACCGTCAACGCCGTCATCACCCTGCT
Source organism: Streptomyces beijiangensis (assembly GCF_017315755.1). Lineage (GTDB taxonomy): Bacteria > Actinomycetota > Actinomycetes > Streptomycetales > Streptomycetaceae > Streptomyces > Streptomyces beijiangensis. The sequence goes on along the minus strand of NZ_JAFLRJ010000067.1, from coordinate 9,973 downwards.
CGCCCAGCGCCACATCACCGCACACCAACTCCGGGTCACCGACGCCACGTTGGACGACGCGTTCCTCGACCTGACGGGAGCCGACGCATCATGAGCACCGCAACCGCAACCGCAGCCAGCACCGCCGTACTGAAGACCGAGGCCAGGCTCTTCCGGCGCGAACCCGCCTCCCTCTTCTGGGTCATGGCCTTCCCGACGATCCTCCTGGTGATCCTCGGCTCCATCCCCTCCTTCCGGCACACCGACGCCTCGCTCGGCGGGATCCGCCTCGTCGACGCGTACGTCCCCGTCACCGTCCTCATGGCCATGATCCTTGCCGGACTCCAGGCCATGCCCCCGGTGATCACCGGCTACCGCGAACGCGGCATCCTGCGCCGGATGTCCACCACGCCCGTCCGACCGCACGCGCTGCTCGGCGCCCAGATGGGGCTGCACGGAGCGGCCGCGCTGCTCTCCGCGCTGCTCTCCCTCGCGGTGGGGCGCATCGCGTTCGACGTCGTGCTGCCGCGCCAGGTCTTCGGCTACCTCCTCGCACTCGTCCTGGCGATCCTCGCCGCCCTCGCCCTCGGGGCCCTGGTGGCGGCGATCGCCCGTACGGGCAAGATCGCCAGTGCCATCGGATCCGCGGTCTTCTTCCCGATGATGTTCTGCGCCGGGGTCTGGGTCCCTGTCCAGGCCATGCCCGACACCCTCGCCCACATCGTCGAACTCACCCCGTTCGGCGCGGCGGCCCAGGCCCTCAACCAGGCGGCGGCGGGCGACTGGCCGGGCTGGGTCCACCTGGGCGTCCTCGCCCTGTGGGCCGTGGTCCTGTCGGGCGCGGCCACCCGCTGGTTCCGCTGGGAGTGAGGGAAGACGATGCCGCGGAACAGGTGCGGGCAGACTGAGCGCGTGACGACCGACTCCACCGCCGTCGACCAGCGGCTGGCCCAGCTCCACCGCTGGGGGCCCTACATCCTCCTGGTCTTCGGCTCACTGCTCTGCGTCGCCACCGTAGGCGTGGCGGGGATGAGCAAGATGCAGGTCAGGGGCCAGGTGTACCAGGCGGGAGCACTGGTCGTCGCGGCCCTCGTCCTCCAGCTGTGGTGGGGCCGGGCCGTCCGCAGCCGCCCGGCCCCCGGGGGCGCGAGCACGGTCTACTTCACCCTGCGCTGGGGCATCGGCTTCTGGCTCTGCTGGCTGAACCCGTTCTTCTCCTTCTACGCCGTCATCGGCTACTTCACCGCCGAGAAGCTGCTGCCCCGAGGGCTGGTCAGGGCGGGCCTGTTCGCCACCGCCGTCACCATGTCCGGTGCGTACATTGGCGGACTGCCGCCGCACGGCGCGGGCGGCTGGGCCCTGTACGGGGGCCTGCTGATCATCAGCATCATCATGCTCCTCGTCTTCATCCACCTCTCCCAGCTGGAGGACGAGCGCACCGTCGAGCAGGCCGCCACCATCGAGGAACTGGCCCTCACCAACACCCGCCTGCAGCAGGCCCTCGACGAAAACGCCGCCCTGCACGCCCAACTCCTCGTCCAGGCAAGGGAGGCGGGGGTCTCCGACGAGCGCCGCCGGATGGCCGCCGAGATCCACGACACCATCGCCCAGGGGCTGGCCGGCATCATCACCCAGCTTCAGGTGGTCACCACCGCCAAGGACCCGGACATCAAGGCCGAGCACCTCGCCAGCGCCCAGACGCTCGCCCGCCACAGCCTCGGCGAGGCCCGCCGCTCCGTGCAGAACCTCTCGCCGGTGGCCCTCGCCGAGGACTCGCTCCCCGAGGCGCTGAAGAAGCTGGTCGCCCAGTGGTCCCAACAGACGGATGTACGGGCCGAGTTCACCGTCACCGGCACGGTCGAGCCCCTGCACGACGAGGTCGCCGCCACCCTCCTGCGGATCGCCCAGGAGGCCCTGGCCAACACCGGCAGGCATGCGCAGGCGACCCGGGTCGGCGTCACGCTCTCGTACATGGGCGACGACATGGCCCTGGACGTCCGCGACGACGGCCGTGGCTTCGACCCGGGGCAACTGCCTCCGCGCACCACGGCCGGCGGGTTCGGTCTCGGCGGGATGCGCGCCCGCGCCGAGCGGATCGCGGGCGCGGTCGTCGTCGAGTCGGAGCCGGGTCACGGCACGGCGGTCTCCGCTCGCGTACCTTTGGTCCGCCATGAGTCCTGACACCGCACGCACCATCACGCTGCTGATCGTCGACGACCATCCCGTCGTACGGGACGGCCTGCGCGGCATGTTCACCGCAGCCCCCGGCTTCGACGTGCTCGGCGAGGCGTCGAACGGCGTCGAGGGTGTCGAACTCGCCCTCTCCCTCGACCCCGACGTGGTCCTGATGGACCTGCGGATGCCCGGCGGGGGCGGTGTGGACGCCATCGCGGAGCTGGCCCGCAGGGGAGCGCGCTGCCAGGTGCTCGTCCTCACCACGTACGACACCGACTCCGACACGCTCCCGGCCATCGAGGCGGGCGCCACCGGCTACCTCCTCAAGGACGCCCCGCGCGACGAGCTGTTCACGGCGGTACGGGCGGCAGCCGACGGCCGCAGCGTCCTCTCCCCGGCGGTCGCGTCGCGCCTGGTGTCCCGGGTCCGCGCCCCCGCCGCCCCGGGCAACGAGACCCTCAGCGCCCGCGAGCGCGAGGTCCTCGTCCTCGTCGCGAAGGGCACGTCGAACCGGGAGATCGCCCGCGAGCTCTTCATCAGCGAGGCCACGGTGAAGACCCATCTCACCCATATCTACGCGAAGTTGGACGTGAAGGACCGGGCGGCCGCGGTGGCGGTGGCGTACGACCGCAAGATCCTCGGCTGACCCCGGACCGTGCGGCAGGCCCCGGCCTAGCCCCTCACCTTCAGGAGCAGCACCGACCGTGCGGGCACGGTGAGGGAGCCGCCCCCTCGGTGCAGCGTCCCCGGTGCGGCGCTCTGGTCCTCCTGCGAGGTGTCGACGATCAGCTCGTACGCATCCGCCCACGGCGCCCCGGGCAGCAGGAAGGTCGCCGGGCGCTCCGCCGCGTGCAGGATCACCAGGAAGCTGTCGTCCGTCACCTCGGCGCCCCGCGCGTCCCGTCCCGGGATGTCGCGCCCGGAGAGATAGAGGCCCAGGGTGTCGGCCGGCGCGTACCAGTCCCGCTCGGTCATCTCCATCCCGCGCGGGGTGAACCACGCCAGGTCCCGCAGCCCGTCCGCCGCCTGGGCCCGCCCGGAGAAGAAGGCGCGGCGGCGCAGCACCGGGTGGGCATGGCGCAGGGCGAGCAGCCGTGAGGTGAGGGCGAGGAGCATGCGCGGACCCGGCTCTTCGAGCAGCGACCAGTCGATCCAACTGACCTCGTTGTCCTGGCAGTAGGCGTTGTTGTTGCCGCCCTGGGTGCGCCCCATCTCGTCCCCGGCGACCAGCATCGGCACCCCGGTCGACACCAGCAGGGTGGCGAGCAGTGAGCGCAGCTGCCGCCGCCGCAGCGCGTTGATGCGGTCGTCCGTGGTCTCTCCCTCGGCGCCGCAGTTCCAGGACCTGTTGTTGCCGGTGCCGTCCCTGTTGCCCTCGCCGTTGGCCTCGTTGTGCTTGCGCTCGTAGCTCACCAGGTCGCGCAGGGTGAATCCGTCGTGCGCGGTGATGAAGTTGACGGAGGCCTGCGGGCGCCGGCCGCCCCAGGCATAGAGGTCGCTCGATCCCGACAGGCGGTAGCCCAGGTCCCGTACGTCGGGGAGCGAGCCCCGCCAGAAGTCCCGTACCGCATCGCGGTAGCGGTCGTTCCACTCCGTCCAGAGCGGGGGGAACGCCCCCACCTGATAGCCGCCGTTGCCGACGTCCCACGGCTCGGCGATGAGCTTCACCCGCCGCAGCACCGGGTCCTGGGCGATGACCGCGAGGAACGGCGAGAGCATGTCGACGTCGTGCATGGAGCGGGCGAGGGCGGCCGCCAGGTCGAAGCGGAAGCCGTCGACGCCCATCTCGGTCACCCAGTAGCGCAGCGAGTCGGTGATCAGCCGCAGGACGTTCGGCTGCACGACGTGCAGGGTGTTGCCGCAGCCGGTGTAGTCCGTGTATCTGCGGGCGTCGTCCTGCAGCCGGTAGTAGCCGCGGTTGTCGATGCCCCGCAGCGACAGAGTCGGCCCCAACTCGCCCGCTTCCGCCGTGTGGTTGTAGACGACGTCCAGGATGACCTCGATGCCGGCGGCGTGCAGCGCCCGCACCATCTTCTTGAACTCGCCGACCTGCTGGCCGGTCGTTCCCGACGCCGAATAGCCCGCGTGCGGGGCGAAGTAGCCGATGGAGTTGTAGCCCCAGTAGTTCTTGAGCCCGCGCCGCAGCAGATGGTCCTCGTGCGCGAACTGGTGCACGGGCAGCAGCTCGACGGCCGTCACGCCGAGCCGGGTGAGGTGCTCGATCGCCGCAGGGTGTGCGAGACCCGCGTACGTGCCTCGCAGTTCCTCCGGGATCCCGGGGTGCCGCTGGGTGAAGCCCCGTACATGGACCTCGTAGATGACCGAGTCCGCCCACGGTGTCTTGGGCCTGTGGTCGTCCGACCAGTCGTCGTCATCATGGACGACCACACCCTTGGGTACGAAGGGGGCCGAGTCCCGCTCGTCGCGCACGGTGTCCGCCACATGCTGCTGCGGCCAGTCCCTGACGTGTCCGTACACCTCGGCGGGCAGCTGGAAGTCGCCGTCCACCGCCCGTGCGTAGGGGTCGAGGAGCAGTTTCGCCGCGTTCCAGCGGGCTCCGGTCCACGGGTCCCAGCGGCCGTGCACCCGGAATCCGTACCGCTGCCCGGGCTCGACGCCCGGCACGAATCCGTGCCAGATCTCATGGTCGAGTTCGGTCAGTTCGCAGCGTGTCTCGCGCCCGGCCTCGTCGAAGAGGCAGAGCTCGACGGACTCCGCACCGCCCGCCCAGAGCGCGAAGTTGGTGCCGGCGACCCGGTCGGGACCGACCCGGTAGCGCGCCCCGAGCGGCGTAGGGGACCCCGGCCACACGACGGGCCCCGGCCGCCGACTACCCCCGTTCCGAAGCCCGTTGACGGGGGAGCGCTGATCGTTGGCGTGTTCGTGCACGGCCTCTGGTACGGCCTCCTGCTCGGCTGCGCTCGACACTTGTCCAGCCTCCCGCGGCTCATCAGGACCCCCGACTGTGTTGTTCCGGGGGACGACCCCCGGACCCCCGGAGGGCGCACGGCGTCCCGGCCGCGGCTCCCCTCGCGTGGTCCTCCCACCTGTTCTGCCCGCAACAGCCCCACTCCTCACGTTTCCCCGGAGGGGGACCGTCGTTGGAGCGTGAGTGAGACAACTGGCAAAGAGGGCAGGGGCGGGCGTCGCCGCCGCAGTGGTTTGGGCAGGACTGATGGCTTCACTGGCCGGATGTACGGCAGGGAGTGCGGGCCCCGACGAGAAGCCGCGCACACCCGAAGAGGCGATCCGCGTCCTCCCCCTGGACAGGGCGCAGGGCGTACGGCAGGACGGCCGGGTCGAGGTGACCGTCCCCGACGGGCATCTGGAGCGCGTGCGCGTGATGCAGGTGGGGGACGCCCAGGAGCACGAGATCAAGGGCCGGATCTCCGCCGACGGCCTGAGCTGGCACCCGGTCGGGGCCGACAGCGACAGCGACAACGGGCTGCGGCTGGCGGGCAAATACACCGTCGACACACTCGCCGAGGACGGTGCGGGCCACCGCCAGGCCCGGCACACCACTTTCACCACGTACGTACCCGAACACCGCTTCATCGGCTACTTCAAGCCCGAGAACAAGTCCACGGTGGGCACCGGCATGATCGTGTCCTTCGATTTCAACCGCAGCATCGACAACCGCAAGGAGGTGGAGCGCGCCATCCGCGTCACCTCGCAGCCGCCGGTGGACGTCGTCGGCCACTGGTTCGGCAACCGGCGCCTGGACCTCCGCCCCGAGCACTACTGGAAGCCGGGCACCAAGGTCACCGTGGACATGCGGCTGCGGGACGTCAAGGCGGCGACCGGGGTGTACGGCATCCAGCAGAAGACCGTGGGCTTCACCGTCGGCCGATCGCAGGTGTCCCTGGTGGACGCGGACGCGCACACCATGTCCGTACGCCGCAACGGTGAGCTCCTGCAGACGCTTCCCGTCACGGCGGGCGCCCCGAGCCGGACGACGTACAACGGCAAGATGGTCGTCTCGGAGCTCTACGACGTGACGCGGATGAACGGCCAGACGGTCGGCTTCGGCGGCGAGTACGACATCCCTGACGTCCCCCACGCGATGCGGCTGACCAATTCGGGGACCTTCCTGCACGGCAACTACTGGGCGTCTTCAGGGACGTTCGGCTCCGCGAACACGAGCCATGGGTGCGTATCGCTGCGCGATGTGAAGGGCGGCAGCCCGGACACCCCGGCGGGCTGGTTCTTCAACAGGACCCTGGTCGGAGATGTCGTCGAGGTCATCAATTCCCATGACAGAACGGTCGCGCCGGACAACGGCCTCGGTGGGTGGAATCTGGACTGGGCCCAGTGGAAGGCCGGCTCGGCGCTCGGTTGGAACTGAACGGTGACATAGCAGGGGAGTTCCGCGCGTCTGCGATGTGATTATCTTTCGCAAGGCGCGCGGGATTCAGCGCGCGGATGGTATGGGCCGGGGTGAGGCCAGGCCGTGCGAGGGGAGAAGACCATCTTTAACGTGCAGCCGATTTCGGGGACATCGGCCGGGGGGCGGAACACGCGGCGCAGGCGCGTGGGGCTGCTGGCGCTGGTACTGGGAGCGCTCCTGCTCCTGGTGACCGCGTGCGGAGGCAGCGGCGGCGGATCCGGCGGGGACACCGGGGGCAAGGGCAAGCAGAGCGCGGGCAAGAAGGTCGACGAGAACACACCGTCGCAGGCCGTCGTGACCGTGGCGCCCAAGGACGGCGCCGACGCGGTGGCCACCAGCGGCGCCCTCAAGGTCACCGCGGACCAGGGCAAGCTGACGGCCGTCACCGTCCAGGACAGCAAGGGCAACCCGGTCGCGGGCAAGATCGCCACGACCGGTACGAGCTGGGAGCCGCTGGGGCATCTGCCGGCCGCGACCAAGTTCAAGGTGCACGCGGTCGCCAAGGACGCCAAGGGCCGTGAGTCGGCGAAGGACACGACCTTCACCACGCTCGTCCCGCAGAACACCTTCATCGGCCAGTACACGCCGGAGAACGGTGCCACGGTCGGTGTCGGCATGCCGGTCTCGATCCGCTTCACCCGCGGCATCACGCACCCCGAGGCCGTCAAGAACGCCATCAAGGTGACGGCGGAGCCGGCCGTGCCGGTCGAGGGCCACTGGTTCGGCAACGACCGTCTCGACTTCCGTCCCGAGAAGTACTGGGCCGCGGGCACCAAGGTCACGCTGAAGCTGAACCTCGACGGCGTCGAGGGCCGGCCCGGCGTCTACGGCAAGCAGATCAAGACCGTGAAGTTCACCGTGGGCCGCAGCCAGGTCTCCACGGTCGACGCCAAGACCCACCAGATGACCGTGGTGCGGGACGGCAGCGTCTTCAAGAAGATCCCGATCACCACGGGCAAGCCGGGTTACGAGACCTGGAGCGGCCAGATGGTCATCAGCGAGCGTCTTGAAGTGACCCGGATGAACGGGGAGACGGTCGGCTACGGCGGCGAGTACGACATCAAGGACGTACCGCACGCCCAGCGGCTGACCGACTCCGGCACCTTCATCCACGGCAACTACTGGGGCGGCGGCGCCTTCGGCAACTACAACGCCAGCCACGGGTGTGTGGGCCTGCGCGATGTCCGGGGCGGCTCCGACAAGAACGCCCCGTCCGCCTGGTTCTTCGACCACTCGATGGTCGGCGACGTCGTCGTCGTGAAGAACACCCACGACAAGACGGTCGACCCGGCCAACGGCCTCAACGGCTGGAACATGTCCTGGTCGGAGTGGACCAAGTAGGCAGTACGTCATACGGAAGGGCCCGGTGCTGTGACCTATGGCACCGGGCCTTTCCGTGTGAGCGCCCGTTAACCTGCCAGGCATGACTGTGAACCTCGAAGTGTCCGAAGGCGTCGGCACCATCCGCCTGGACCGCCCCCCGATGAACGCCCTCGACATGGGCACCCAGGACCGGCTGCGCGAGCTCGCCGAGGATGCCGCCCGCCGCGACGACGTGCGCGCGGTCGTCGTCTACGGCGGCGAGAAGGTGTTCGCGGCCGGTGCGGACATCAAGGAGATGCAGACGATGGACCATGCGGCGATGGTCGTACGCTCCCGGGCGCTGCAGGACTCCTTCACCGCCGTGGCCCGTATCCCCAAGCCCGTCGTCGCCGCCGTCACCGGCTACGCGCTGGGCGGCGGCTGCGAGTTGGCGCTCTGCGCGGACTTCCGTATCGCCGCCGACAATGCCAAGTTCGGCCAGCCCGAGATCCTCCTCGGCCTGATTCCCGGCGCCGGCGGCACCCAGCGCCTGGCGCGGCTGGTGGGTCCCTCCAAGGCGAAGGACCTGATCTTCACCGGCCGGATGGTCAAGGCGGACGAGGCCCTGACCATCGGCCTGGTCGACCGGGTCGTGCCCGCCGCCGAGGTGTACGAGCAGGCGCACGCCTGGGCCGCCCGCCTCGCGCAGGGCCCCGCGATGGCGCTGCGCGCCGCGAAGGAGGCGATCGACGCCGGTCTGGAGACCGATATCGACACCGGCCTCGCCCTCGAACGCACGTGGTTCGCGGGGCTGTTCGCGACCGAGGACCGCGAGCGCGGGATGCGGAGTTTCGTCGACGAGGGCCCCGGCAAGGCGAAGTTCGCGTAACGGGGGCGGACTCCGGGGGTTCATCAGTTGGGAGGATTAGCTGCGCCTTAAGAGAGCCTTAAGGCGTCAGCAGTCCGCACCCGTGGTGATCATTCATGTGCGGGGTGTCATCGCAGGTCAGGTTGGGTGAATGGGGGCGCTTCCTGCCACCGGCATATGCCGCTCGGCATCCCCGGAGGGTGTTACTCCGGGATACCGATTCCCCCGGATCGGCCCCGGAGTCCGCATTCTGCGGCCATGATGGTGCCCATGGCGGGTCTGGAGGGTGTGGAGCAGCCGCGGCAGCGTGCTAACGCGACCGCTGCACGGTGGATCCCGGCCGTGGAGGACGAACAGGGCCTGAAAGCGCTGGAGTTGTTCGGAAGCCCGACGGACGGCGAGGTGCGTCTCCCGTCGCGTCCCGAGTCCGCGGCGACAGCACGCCGGCTCACCCAGTGCGTCGTACTGCGCCAGTGGGGACTGTCCGCGCAGACCACCGAGCATGCGGTGTTACTCGTCTCCGAACTCGTCGGCAACGCGGTGCGCCACACCGGCGCCAGGGCCTTCGGTCTGCGGATGCTGCGCCGCCGCGGCTGGATCCGCGTCGAGGTGCGCGACCCGTCCCGCGGTCTGCCCTGTCTGATGCCGGTCCATGAGCTGGACACCAGCGGCCGCGGCCTCTTCCTCGTCGACAAGCTCTCCGACCGCTGGGGTGTGGACCTGCTGCCGCGCGGCAAGACCACCTGGTTCGAGATGCGGGTCGTGGACCGCTAGCCGCCCACCTCTCCGAAGCCCACCGGGACACGCAGAAGCCCCCGGTCGGCCGGGTTGCGGCGCTGCGGGGGCTTCTGTGAAGCGCCGTGGAATGGGGGGGTGTTTCCACGGCGACTGTGGACGACCTGGCCCGGGTCAATGGGGGTCGATGTCCCGACTATGGCAGAGAAGCGCGCCAAGTACCAAAGTCCCTACTCGGACAAAAGTCCGCATACCCTCACAGTTTAGATGTGAATCGTAGGTGACATGGGCCACTCGCCTGGTAAATGGCGAGTAAACATCAAATCGACCGAGTGTTTGCCCACAGTCGCACTCGACGCGCGAGGCCCCGAACCGGCTCAATCAAGATCTTCGTCCCCTCGCGCCCCTTAAATGGCTGTTGTGACTGAGATCGACCGCCGCAGCGCACTGCGCGCCGGAGCGGGCGCGGCTCTCGCGGGGGCCTTCGCGGCAGGCTGTACGGAGTCCGAACCCGCCCAGCACGCAGC
>NZ_JAFLRJ010000661.1 GCF_017315755.1 Streptomyces beijiangensis | reverse complement strand
GGCGTCACTCCGGGCACGCGCTGCGCGTGCCCGGAGTGACGCCGGTCCTCCTCGTCACGCTGGTCTTCGTGCTGGCGCACACGGTTCTGTACGCGTACGTCGCCGCCTACCTGGACCACCTCGGCATGGGCGACTCGACGGACCTCGTCCTCCTCACCTTCGGGGCCGGGTCCCTGCTCTCCATCTGGATCGTGGGCGCGAAGATCCACCGCCATCTCCGTACGCTGACCGTCGCGGGCACCGTCCTGGTCGCGGCGGCGGCCGCCCTGCTGGCCGTACTGTCCGACAGCCACACCCTGGTCTATGTCGCGGCGGCCCTCTGGGGCCTGGGCTGGGGCGGCATCCCGACCCTGCTGCAGACCGCGGCGGCGGACGCGGGCGGTGCGTCGGCGGACGCCGCGCAGGCCATGCTCGTCACGCTCTGGAACGCGGCGATGGCCGCCGGGGGAGTGGCCGGCGGCATTCTTCTCGACGCGGTCGGCGCGACGGCGCTGCCCTGGAGCGTTCTCGTACTCCTGGCGCCGGTCCTCGTCGTGGTCCTCGCGGCCCGCACCCACGGGTTCCCGCGCGGCTGAGCGGCGCGGCTGAGCGGCGCGGTCAGCCGCGCGGTCAGTGCCGGGGCTTCGTCCCGGTCAGGTGCGCGAAGACGACGACATTGCCGAGGTACTCCTGCTTGGCCTTGTCGAAGCCGCCGCCGCAGGTGATCAGGCGCAGTTCGGGCCGGGAGGCGCGGCCGTAGACCTTCTTGTCGGGGAAGGCGTCCGCCGCGTACACCTCGATGGCGTCGATGGTGAAGACGGCGGTGGTCCGGTCGGCGCGGTCGACCTCGACGGTGTTGCCCTTCTTGAGGGCGCCCAGACCGTAGAAGACGGCCGGTCCCTGCCGGGTGTCGACATGCCCGGCGAGTACGGCGGTGCCGGTGGCGCCGGGGGTGATGCCGTCCTTGTACCAGCCGGCGAGGTTGCGGTCGTCCTCGGGCGGTGCGGTCAGATGGCCGTCGTCGTCCAGGCCGAGGCCGGTGAGCGGGGCGCATACCGGCGCTCCATGTCAGCGCCCCGCTCACCGGCCTCGGCCT
>NZ_JAFLRJ010000660.1 GCF_017315755.1 Streptomyces beijiangensis | reverse complement strand
ACTCCCTGCCCGTTGGCGTCGCCCGGCTTGGTGTCCTTGGCGAACCGGTACATGGGCCAGCCGCCCAGGGTGAGCTGCTTGGTGCCGTCCGCCCTGACGACCTCGCCGATCACCGACGCTTCGGTGCCGGCCGCAGCGGTGACACTGCCCGCGGGAACGGGGGGCCACACCTTCGCGCAATCGCCGTCGCAATTCGACTTCGGTGGACTCGCGGTGTCCTTGTCGAAACGGTAGAGAGTGAATCCCGCACTGTCGGTCACGACCTTGCCGAGTTTCTTGCTGTCCCAGACCGCGAGCTGTCCGGCGGGTTTCGCATTCCCCGCGGCCGTGTCCGATCCGTACCCGTCACCCGAGCCGTATGCGCCGTCACCGGCCTGTGCGGCAGGGCTCGCATTGCCCACGGCCTGCCCGTTCGCCGTTGAGGCGCCGTTGCCCTGACCGCACGCCGTCGTCAGCGCCAGCACTGCCACCGCCGTCACCGCGAGCGAGGCGTTCCGCCAGGTATTCATGTCAACTCCAGCTGTCCGTTTGTGGGTTGCGGCGCANNCCGTCGGCGGAGTGCCGCCCTTCACATCGGCTCATGCTCCTGGGCGTGTACCGATCGCAGCTGATCCTCATCCCGCTCATCGGGCGGCTGCTCGTCGCGGCAGCCTTCGTCGGTCTGCTCCTGACGCCCCTGCCGGCCGCCGCGGACGACTGCTCCTTCGCATCCGTCTCGGGGTCAGGCGAGGCGGCTTCGGGTACGGCGGTCGCGGTGTCCGGATCGTCGAGCTGCCGGGCGGAGCACAGGCCGCCCGCCCCGAAGCCGTCTCCCCGGCACAAGGCACCGGCACCGGCGCCGCCTCCACC
>NZ_JAFLRJ010000659.1 GCF_017315755.1 Streptomyces beijiangensis | reverse complement strand
CCCGGGCCGGGGCCGGGGTCCGGGTCCGCGAGCACGTCGGCGTACGCGTCGAAGAGCGTGAAGTGGTGGCGGCCCGGGGTGGTGGAGGTGGATCCCCCGCGACGGATCCGGTGGCGTACACAGACGCGGTCCAGGACGGCGGGCGGCCCGTCCAGGAGGCGCAGGGCGCGGTGGACCGGGAGGAGGTGGCCGTAGGGGCCGTAGCGGAAGTGCAGCTGGTGGGCGGTGAAGAAGGCGCGGCGGACGACGCGGTTCCAGGGGACAGGAGCGGCCGTCAGGGGGTCGGTGAGGTCGTCGCCGCCGGGTGTCACCGTCTCCCACCAGTCGACGCGGTCGTGGCCGAAGAGCAGGACGTCGGGGCTCTCGGAGAGGCGTCCGGCCAGCGCCTCCAGCGCGCCGGGCAGCAGCAGGTCGTCGCCGTCGAGGAAGAGGAGGTAGTCACCGCAGGCCAGTTCGGCCCCGGCGTTGCGGGCCGCGCCCACGCCCTGGTGCGAGGCGAGCGGGAGGAGGGTGACGCGGTGATCCCGGTCCGCGTACTCCTCGGCGATGGCCGCACAGCCGTCCGGCGAGCGGTCGTCGACCACGATCAGCTCGAAGTCCCGGCAGGACTGGGCGAGTACGGACTCGATGGCGGCCCGGAGATGTCCCTGTACGCGGTGGACCGGCATGACGACGCTGAAGCGGGGCATGGGCGCTGAGAGTAGCCCCACCGGCACGGTCCGCCGTCGCGCCGCCACCCGTTCGGGCTAGCCCTGGTAACTCCTCCCGCGGACCCGTGTTGACGTGTGCGTGAAGCCACGCCTGAGCGTCGTCGTGCCCGTGTTCAACGTCGAGGAGTATCTGGAGGAGTGCCTGCGGTCCCTCGCCGCGCAGACCGTCCGCGATCTTGAGGTGGTGCTCGTCGACGACGGGTCCACCGACGGGAGCAGTGCGATCGCGGAGAAGTTCGCCGCCGCGGATCCGCGTTTCCGTTACGTACGGCAGGAGAACGCGGGGCTCGGCGCGGCCCGCAACACCGGGGTGCGCCACACCACCGACGGCGTCCCGTACCTGGCCTTCGCCGACAGCGACGACATCGTCGTGCACGACGCGTACGCACGCATGCTGGACTCCCTGGAGTCCACCGGATCCGACTTCGCGAGCGGCAATGTGTGGCGCCTCGACGGCAGCGGCCGCCACCAGGCCTGGCAGTACAAGTGGCTCGCCACCACGCACGAGCGCACCCACATCTCCCGCGATCCACGGCTCCTCTCCGACCGGGTCGCCTGGAACAAGGTCTTCCGGCGCTCCTTCTGGGACCGGCACCGATTCACCTTCCCCGAGGGGAAGTTGTACGAGGACACCCCGGTGATGATCCCGGCGCACTACCGGGCCGAGGCAGTCGACGTGGTCGCCGGGCACGTCTACTACTGGCGGGTCAGGGAGGGGTCGATCACCCAGCGCCGAACCGATGTGCGCGGGGTGCGGGACCGGTTCGACGCCTGCGCCGAGGTCAGCCGCTTCCTGGGCGAGGAGCGGTCGGCGGCGGAGAAGCGGGCCTATGACGTGTCGTGCCTGCGCGACGACTTCGTCTACTTCCTGGAGGGGCTGCCGATGGGCGGCCCCGCGTACCGCGAGGCGTTCATGGCGGGGGCCGCCGCCTTCCTCGGGGCCGCCGATCCGTCC
>NZ_JAFLRJ010000658.1 GCF_017315755.1 Streptomyces beijiangensis | reverse complement strand
ACCGCCGCGTACCAGATCGAGGGCGCAGCCGCCGAAGACGGCCGCACCCCCTCCATCTGGGACACCTACTGCCGCACCCCCGGCATGGTCGTCCGCGGCGAGAACGGCGACACCGCCTGCGACCACTACCACCGCATGCCCGACGACGTGCAGCTCATCTCCGACCTCTCCGTCGACACCTACCGCTTCTCGCTCGCCTGGCCCCGCATCCAGCCCGGCGGCCGCGGCCCCGCCAACGCCAAGGGCCTCGACTTCTACAAGCGACTCCTCGACGAGCTCGAGACGCGCGCGATCACCCCATGGATCACGCTCTACCACTGGGACCTCCCCCAGGAGCTGGAAGACGCGGGCGGCTGGCCGGCCCGCGACACCGCCTACCGGTTCGCCGAGTACGCCGCCCTCGCCTACGACGCCTTCGGCGACCGGGTGAAGCACTGGACCACCCTCAACGAGCCCTGGTGCTCCGCGATGCTCGGTTACGCGTACGGCGCCCAGGCCCCCGGCCGCCAGAACTTCGGCGACGCGATGAACGCTGTCCACCACCTCCTCCTCGGCCACGGCCTCGCCTCGAAGCACCTCCGCGAGACGGCCGCCGCGAACCACCAGGACCTCGAACTCGGCATCACGCTCAACCTCGGCACCGCGACCCCCGAGACCGACAGCCCCGAGGACGCCGAAGCCTGCCGCCGCGCCGACGGCCTGGGCCGCCGCCTCTACCTCGACCCCGTCACCAAGGGCTCCTACCCGGCCGACGTCATCGCCGACCTGGCCCTCCGTAACGTCGAACTCCCCATCCAGGACGGCGACCTGGAGGTCATCTCCACCCCCCTCGACGTCCTCGGCGTCAACTTCTACCGTGGCTCGCTCTTCTCCGGAGTCACCGAGGAAGGATCCCCCCTCGACGCCGAGGGCCTCCCCGTCACCCGCGGCGTGGAGCGCGATCTCCCCCGTACGGCCATGGACTGGGAGATCACCCCCACCGCCCTCACCGACCTTCTTCTGCGCCTGCAGAAGGACTACGGCCTGCCCACCGTCATCACCGAGAACGGCGCCGCCTTCGACGACGAGGTCGCCCCCGACGGCGAGATCCACGACGCCGACCGCACCACCTACCTCGCCGACCACATCGCCGCTGTCGCCGACGCCCGCGCCCAAGGCGCCGACGTACGCGGGTACTTCGCCTGGTCGCTGCTCGACAACTTCGAGTGGTCCTACGGCTACGACAAGCGCTTCGGGATCGTCCGTGTCGACTACGAGACACAGGAGCGCACCCTCAAGGACAGTGCCAAGTGGTACCGCGACACCATCCGTCTCACTCGTGACAACTGAGGAGCCGCAATGCCTCGCACACGTACGAGATCCAGATCAAGAACAGCGGCACTTACCGCAGCCGCCCTGCTCGCAGCCTTCCTCCCCTTCACCGCGAGCAGCGCTTCCGCGGACGACCCGGCACCCGTCCCCGTGGACCGCTTCGAGGGCGAAGTCCCCTTCGCGAACCAGCCCGCCGAGGGAATCTTCACCTGGGGCGGCAGCTCCACCGACAACCCCACCCTCACTTTCAAGGACCGCAGCGACGCCCCCGAGGGCGCCAAGGTCCTCGAAGGCACGTACAACATCTCCGCGTACGGCGGCTTCTCCCACGACTACGCCGCCGACCAGCCAGGACACGACTGGACGGCCTCCAAGGGCATCCGCTTCTGGTGGTACGGACAGAACACCGCACCCCTGCCGCCAGGATCCGGCAAGAAGATCAACTTCGAGATCAAGGACGGTGGCGCCAGCGGCGAGGCCTCCGAGCTCTGGACGACCTCCTTCACGGACGACTGGGAGGGCTGGCACCAGGTAGAGATCCCCTTCGCGGACTTCGTCTACCGCACCGACTACCAGCCGGTCGGCGGCATCGACCAGGTCCTCGGCCTGGACAAGATGTGGGGTTATGCGCTCACGCTCCCCACCGGCGCCCCGGGCCGGTTCGCCATGGACGACGTGGAGTTGTACGGGAAGGCCGACCCGTCCCTCAAGGTCAGCGTCGCCACGGACGCGGCGGTCTACCCGGTCAAGGAGGGCGACTCCGCCCACATCAAGATCTCCCTGGCCACCACGGGAGCGGCCCCCACCGAGGAGCCGGTCACGGTCGCGTACACGACCGAGGGCGGCACGGCGGACCCCGCCAAGGACTACACGCCCACCTCGGGCACGGTCACCTTCCCGGCCGGTTCGGCCTCCGGCGCCTCGCAGACCGTCACGGTGGCGACCACCAAGGACAAGGTGGCGGCCGAGGAAGCGGAGACGATCCCGCTCAAGCTGACGGTCACCGGCGCGAAGCCCCCGGCCGAGACCCCGCAGGTCGTCATCAACGCGCACGGCCTGCCGTACCAGAACGCCAAGCTTCCCGTGAAGAAGCGCGTCGCGGACCTGCTCTCCCGTCTGTCACCGGCCGAGAAGGCCGGCCAGATGACGCAGGCCGAACGCAATGCCCTCAAGTCCCAGGGAGACATAGCCGGTTACGGCCTCGGCTCGCTCCTCTCGGGCGGCGGCTCGGTCCCGACCCCGAACACGCCCGAAGCCTGGGCGAAGATGGTCGACTCGTACCAGCTGCGCGCCCAGGCGACCCGCTTCCAGATCCCGCTGATCTACGGCGTGGACGCGGTGCACGGCCACAACAACGTCATCGGCTCGACGATCATGCCGCACAACATCGGTCTCGGAGCGACCCGCGATCCGGCGCTCGCCGAGAAGACCGGCGCGGTGACGGCCAACGAGGTGCGCGCGACCGGCATCCCGTGGGACTTCGCGCCCTGCCTCTGCGTCTCGCGCGACGAGCGCTGGGGCCGCACGTACGAGTCGTACGGCGAGGACGCCGCCCTGGTCTCCTCCCTGGAAACAGTGATCCAGGGAATGCAGGGCCGGGCCGACGGCAAGGACCTGTCCCGCAACGACAAGGTGCTCGCCACTGCCAAGCACTTCGTGGGTGACGGCGGTACGGCGTACGGATCGTCGACGACCGGTTCGTACACGGTCGACCAGGGCGTCACCACGGTCACCCGCCAGGAGCTGGAGGCGGTCCACCTCGCCCCCTTCGCCGACGCGGTCAAGCGCGGCATCGGCTCGGTCATGCCCTCGTACTCCTCCCTCGACATCATCGGGGACGACGAGGGCCCGGTGAAGATGCACGCCGACGCCGCAATGATCAATGGGGTGTTGAAGGACCGGATGGGGTTCAAGGGCTTCGTCATCAGTGACTGGCAGGCCATCGACCAGATCCCCGGCGACTACCCGAGCGACGTCCGCACCTCGATCAACGCGGGCCTCGACATGATCATGGTGCCGACCAACTACCAGACCTTCACCGCGACCCTCCAGGACGAGGTGAAGGCGGGCCGGATCGCGCAGTCCCGCATCGACGACGCGGTTAGCCGCATCCTCACCCAGAAGTTCCAGCTCGGCCTCTTCGAGAAGCCTTACGCGGACACGGCGAACCTCTCGAAGGTGGGCTCGGCAGACCACCGCGCGGTGGCCCGTACGGCGGCGGCGGAGTCCCAGGTCCTGCTGAAGAACACCGGAAACGTCCTCCCGCTCAAGCCTTCCCAGAAGGTGTACGTGGCCGGATCCAACGCGGATGACCTGGGCAACCAGGCCGGCGGCTGGACGGTCACCTGGCAGGGCGGCTCCGGCAAGACGACCACCGGCACGACGATCCTCGACGGAATCAAGAAGGACGTCACGGACCCCACCGCCCTCACCTACTCGAAGGACGCGTCGGCCCCGACCACGGGCTATGACGTGGGCGTGGTGGTAGTCGGCGAGAAGCCGTACGCGGAGGGAATCGGCGACGTCGGCAACGGCCACACGCTCGCCCTCACCGCCGCGGACCAGGCGGCGATCGACAAGGTCTGCGCGGCGATGAAGTGCGCGGTCCTGATCGTCTCGGGCCGCCCGCAGCTGATCGGCGACCAGCTCGCCAGGACCGACGCCCTGGTCGCCTCCTGGCTGCCGGGCACGGAGGGCGACGGAGTGGCGGACGTCCTCTACGGCAAGAAGGCCTTCACCGGTCAACTCCCCTTGACCTGGCCGAAGTCGGAGTCGCAGCTGCCGATCAACGTGGGCGATGCGACGTACGATCCCCAGTTCCCGTACGGCTGGGGCCTGACCACTCTCAAGAAGACCCCGCCCGGCGGTGAGGTGACCCTCAGGGCCCTCGCACTCGCGGCGAACTTCGTGAAGGCGGACTCCCCGGCGGGCAAGGAGATCGCGACGGCGGCCCGCCAGATCGTCCAGCAGAAGATCGAGACCCACCTCACCCAGGCGACGTCCAAGCCCTTCGCGGACGCGGACCACCTGCTCCTGACGGGCGACCTGAAGGGGGCGATCGCCAAGCTGACGGCGGCCTACCGGGCAGCCTGACGCGACACCGGAACGGCGAGCGGCGCACACCCTTCACGGGGTGTGCGCCGC